>CAYGBY010000014.1:0-34928 GCA_964348115.1 uncultured Pseudomonadales bacterium | reverse complement strand
GCCGCAACGCCGTCTCCGCCCGCAAACAGCGGGGCGCTGGGCGAACGCGACTTGTGCAGAGGTTCCCTAAGGGTCCGTACGGATCAGCCCGCCCGGTCGACCATCTGTCGGGGCGCGGGAGACAAGGAGGATGTGACAAACATGAGCATGGCCAAGGTGGCCAGCAGGAGGGCGGCGCCCAGCAACAGGGCGTAGGATTCCATGTGCAGCAGAATGTAGAGCACCGTATAGAGCAGCGTCAGCGCTCCGACGGCAATGGCTGTAAGACGGGGATAGCTAGCGGTCCTTTGCGCGTACCAGCCGATCATGAGGGTCAGCAAGGCGGCGGCGACTGCGTAGCCAGCGGTGAAGCCGATGTGTTCGGCCAGCGCCAGCAGGGTGAGGAAGAACGTGACCAAGGCAATGGCCACCACTGCGTACTGCACCAGATGGAACCGCAGGCCGGTGGTCAGCTCCAAGCATAGTATGCTGACTAGGGTAAGGGCGATGAACAAGGTTCCGTACTTGATGCTGCGCGCCATCAGGGAGTAGAGGCTCACCGGCTCAAAGACGCTGAACCCCACGTCCTTGTCTTTGCCCGCGAATGGGCTGACTTTGGATTCCTCCAACACAAGGGCTTGGGGAAAGCCCCGCGCCAAGCCGCTGATGGACCAAGACGCTGTAAAGCCCGCAGCGGTGACGTCGTGGGTATCCGGCAGAAAACGGCCATCGAAGCTGGGATGCGGCCAACTGGACTGCAGTTCAAGGGTGGATTGCTCCCCTAGGGGCACCATGGAAAAGCGTCCTGTGCCGCGCAGTTGCAGGGAGAAGTTGAAGGCGCCGCCTGCTTGCGCCGCACGGGCGCCCAGTTCACTCCGGACGCCGCCGCTGTGCGCGCCAAGGCCAGTGGTGGCGCTTAGGTCAAGCGTTTGGTCCGCCCATTGCATCTGCGCCGCGCGAATGCCGCGCACATCCTCCACCAAAATTCCCAGCCAAGCCAGATCCGTCCGCAGGGGGCCGAACTTGGTTTGCAGATCCTCAAGGTCCAAGGAAGCGAAGGCGCCGGTTCCTTCGATATCGATTTGCAGCACAGGCGTATCAAAAATGCCGCGACGGCGCATCTCGTGCTGCACGTTGGCGGCAAGGTCCAATGTTTCGGGCATGATAAGCACTTGGCGCACCGCAGCGCGATCCGCATCGCTGGCCTGCGCTGGAATCACCATCACTGGGCCGGCGATGCGCTGCGGCTCACCCCAGGAAAGGGCGATGGCCGAAATCGCGGACTGGTAGTAGGCGTTCCGATCTTCGGCCACGCAGCTCACCAACAGCAAGGGAATGGCCAGCAGTAGGCCAACGCCGGCTACTATCAGGAAACGCAGGGAGACCGACTGGTTGTCAATCCAGAATGACATGCGTTCATATTAGCAGATGTGGCCGCAGGGAATGGGGGGCGGGCGCTCAGCGTTGCGCCAGATCCGGTCCCAACGCCTCCCGCAGCGGGCCTAGCCAAGGGTCGAAATGCCGCCATTGCTCCAGGCCGGTCTTGTAGATGGGCCGCCGCACCTGCTGGGCGGAGGGGGTGCGGACGCTGCGTTCCGTTTGGTGGTAGTTGAGGCACGCCGGCTCGAAGGGCAGGCCGCAGAATTCCAACAGACGGCGCACCTGTCCCTCCAAGTCCGCCACCACATCCTCATGCCGCACGCGCAGCACGAAGCCCGGCAACGCTTCATCCCAGTGATCCATGAGCTTTACGTACTGGCGGTAGTAGTTGCCGATTTCCCGCAAGCCGTAGGAGAACTCCTGCCCCTCTCCAAATAGCTGCTTGAAGCCGCCGAAGCAGCAGGCCATGGGGCTGCGTCGGGCATCGATGACCTTGGCGTTGGGCAATATGAGCTTGATGAGGCCAAGGTGAAAGAAGTTGTTGGGCATCTTGTCGATGAAGTAGGGGGCGTCGCCCCGGTAGGCGCGGGTGTCGTTGATGAACTGCTCGCCGAAGCGGCGGAAATAGCTGTCCTCCAGCTCGGACAGGATGCGCGGGTATCTGGGCGGGGCGTCCGGCGCTTCCGTGCGGCCGCGCAGGCGCTTGGCCAAGTTAAGGATGTTGTGCAGCTCCAGGGTGCCGTCCACCTGTGAATGGGAGGAAAGGATCTGCTCCAGCAGGGTGGAGCCGGCCCTGGGCAAGCCGACGATGAAGATTGCATCCTGGGCGGTGAAGCCCAGCCCAGCCTTGTCGGCGAATAGTTTCGGCGTGCAGACCTCGATCTGGCTGTCGATGCGCGCTTGCAGCCTTTGTGCGCTGTGCTGGGCGCTCGCCTGCTTCAGGGCGTTGCCGCGGCTGTAGTGGCGGAAGGAGCGTTGGTAATCTCCACGGTCCTCATAAGCGGCGCCCAAGGCGAAGCAGAGTTGGATGCGGTCCGTCTCGCTGGTTTCAGGGTTGGCCTCCGCAGCCTGCATTTGCTGGAGCTCGGCATCGCTGAAGGCGTATGACTTGGTGTTGGCCAAGCTCCAGTAGGCGTCCCCGTGGTCGGGTTTCAGTTGGTAGGCGCGCTGGTAGTGGGCGACGGCTTGGTCAAGAGCGCCTTCGCTCCTCAGCACATGCGCCAAGGAGATGGGATGCAGGTGGTTTTGCGGATGCTGCGCCATCAGGCGCTCGTAGCAGGCTACAGCCAGTTCGTTCCTGCCCATGCCGGAACAGGCCGCCGCATACAGGGACAGGATGGCGTCCACATCCTCAGGATGCCCGTCCATGAGCAGCTTCGCCTGCTCGTAGGCCTTGGCGAACTTCTGAACGCGCAGCAGCAGGCTGGCGTACTGCATGCGGGCGTTGCGGTGATCCGGCTGGAACTCCAGGCAACTCTCCAGCAGAAACTCCGCCTCCTCAAAAACCTTGTTGCGGGTGCCGATTTCCGCCAGCAGGCGCATGCCCTCCACATGAGTCTTGTTGCTGCGCAGAAAGTGCCGGCACAGCCGGTCGGCATCGGCCAGCTTGCCTTCGGAGAGGTAGGTGATCACCGCCAGCAGTTCTGGCGGCAGTTGCTCAAGGAAGGCGATCTGCGCCCGCACCTCGGTCAGCCGCGCTTGGTTGCCCTTGTCTCGGTGCAGCTTGGCGAGGCAGCGCCAACTGTTCACAAGCGCCGGATCCTTGGCCACCGCCTGTTCGAAGGAGGCTTCAGCCTGCTCAAACTGCTTGCGCGCGATCTGGTTGTAGCCCACTTCCTGGTGCGCCCGGCCAAAGTCCGGTTTGGCCTCCAGGATGGCCGCCAAGGTGGTCAGGGCTTGGCGCCACCTGCGCAGGTGGCGTAGGGCCACGGCTTGGGCGTACTGCGCCTCAAGGTTGTCGGGCGCCGTACGCAGCAGGGCGCCCAGCAGCGCCTTGGCCTCCGCCGGGCGACCGTCACCCAGCAGGGCCTGGGCCTGTTGGATGGTTTCTTGAGCCGCGTCGCTGGTGGCAGCCATGCTGTGGGGGGTGGTTCAAATAAGAAGGGCGGGCGCTACGCACACCCCAAGGAGGCCACTAAAGGGTTGGCATGGACGAGAGCCGCAGGCCCTACTGGAAGTCGTAGGTGACGCGCAGGCCGATGGTGCGGGGCCGCTGCACTGAAACCACCGGCGTGTAGTGCCCCGCGATCTGCGCGATGCGTCCATGCTCATCATTGATGTTGTCCACAAACACCTCCGCGCCCCAGTTGTCCTTCTCCATGCCGAAGGCCAAGTTCAGGGTGGCGGCGCTGGGGTTCTTGAAGCGCGAACTGCGCGGCAGACGTTCACCGCCGGCGCCGTCCGGAATGGCTACTGTGCCATAGGCGCCTTCCTCGAACTTCAGGCCCAAGCCGGAGTGGCGGCCGCTTTGCAGGAACAGGGTGTCATCCATGAATTCGGCGCCGCCCACCAGCCCAGTGACGCTTTTGCCCCGGTAGTTCAAGCTGGCCGTCACATAGGCGCTGGCGCCCATGCCCGCCAGATGGAAGTCGTAGCGGGCGCGCAGGTTGCCGGAGAAGTTCGGCGCCACCGGCAACTCGCTGCCGACCGGCACGGCAATGCCCTGCAACTGTCTGTTCAGCCTGGTCAGCTCCGTGTCCAGAATGCTGAAGGCGCCGGACAGGGATAAGTTGTCCGAGGCCGCCCACTGAAAGTCCACATCCAAGCCGATGGCTTCGGCGTCGCCCACGTTCTCCACGAAAAATAGGAATGCCACGTTGGAGGGGTCGAAGCGGGACATCTGCAGGTTGGAGATGTCGGAGAAAAACAAGGTGGCGTTGATGCGCAGGGAGCGGTCGAGAAATTGGCTCTTTATGCCCAGCTCAATGCTTTGCAAGTCATCCGTCACCGCCTTCGCCGGGACGACGTAATTCTGGAACACTCCGGACTGATTGGTGGAAAGCTGGCCGGCGTTGCGGTTCAGCGTAGCCGGGCGGTAGCCCTCGGCATAGGCTGCGAACAACAGGATGTCGTCAGTCGCCTGCCAATCCAAGGTGGCCCTCAGGATGGTGTCGGTTTCGTCCAGGGCGCCGTCCGACTGCAGGCCGCTCAGGTCCAGAGAGCCGCTTTTGATGGCTTCCAAGGTGGCTGCGTTGGAGCCCCCGCCGCGGAACAGGTCCCGCGGGCTGCCGTCTTCGCCGTTGGGGCTTCTGGCGTTGAGAACCACGCTGTCATCGCCGTTTTGGTTGTACTCTCCAAGTGTGCGCAGGCGCTTGGTCACGTCATTGCTGAAGTCCGTGCCGTTGCAGCGGCCGTCCGCCGTGCGTTGGGCGTTGCCGCCAATGCCATAACGGCAGCCGAAGGAGAAATTCGAGGCGCCTTGGAGCTGGGTGGTCAGATCATAGTATCGGGCGCTAATCGATGCGGAGATCTGCTCCGTCAGGTCGAAAGCCAGCTCTCCAAACACCGCCAACTCCTCCTCGTGGTTGGTGAAGTCGTTGAAGAATACCGTATAGGGTGGGCGCGGCCCATCGCTGTTGACGCCTTTGGTCGGCAAGGAGGTGTTGCCCAGCAGGAAGCCGTCCCCTGAGTTGTCGTTGTAATAGTTGTTGATGTGGTTCGCAAAGGCCTCGTTGGCGGAGGCGTATTGGAAATCCCCGACATGGTTGGTCTCCATATCGTTGTAGTAGATGCCGCCGAGCAGCCGCAAGCGCTGGGAGGGGTCGCTGTGGACGCGGAACTCATGGGTCATGCGCTGGTTCTGCGAATCCTCCATGTACTGCTTGGTGGGGTCATAGCAGTGGTTCGGATCTGTGGCGTCATGGATGTTGCCGCTGCACAGGTAGTAGCTGATGTAGCCGCCGCCGTTGTTGTAGTGGGTGTAGTCGATGATGCTCTCCACGTCCCGGTCCAGGTAGCCGCCGGTGTAGAGCAGGTCGAGGTTGGCCATGCGTCCCGACAGGGTCCAGGTGGTTAGGCCGAATTCGTCGCGGTTGTATTCCGGGGCGAAGCGGGCGGAGGATGCATGGCCGCCAAGGCTGGTGTCCACCACGAACGAGCCTTCCGCCTCCAGCGTCTGCGCGGTGTGCTGCACCAAGGCCGTCCAATCGTCGTTGAAGTCATAGCCCAAGCTGATGCGGGCGCCTCGGTAGCTTGCCTCGTTCCAGTCATCCTGCACGATGGCGTCGTTTCTGGCGGTCTCCACGGAGTCCGCGTCTGTGACCGGCGGGCCGTAGCCGGCGACATTGTTGCGGTCTATCACCTCGCCGCTGGGCGTGAAAGTGGCTGGCACGTTGTCCACCCACCCGCCTTGGGTGTCGCTGTAAACAGCCACCCGCAGCGCTAGCTGATCCGTCAACGGAATGTTCGCCCAGCCGTCCACCGCGCCGCTGTCGGCGCCGCCCTTGGCGCCGCTGTACTTGGCGTTGAAGCCCGCCGCAAATCCGGCTGGGTTGGGCTTATTGGTGATCAGACGCAGGTTGCCGGACTGGGAGCTGGCCCCAAACAGGGTGCCTTGGGGGCCGCCGAGCACCTCGATGCGCTCGAGGTCCACCGCGTACACGTCCAGGTTGCGCCCGGCGAACGAAACGGGTTGTTCGTCCAAGTACAAAGCCACGCCGGGCTTGCTGCCTTGGGCGGAAGTGATGGTCACGCTGGTCTGCTCCGTGGCGCTGCCGCGGATGTACAGCTCCTTCTTGCCCGGACCGTTGCCTAGGCTGACCACGTTGGGCAGGTACTCCACGTACTTATCGAAAGTCTCCACACGCAGTTCGCGCAGGGTGTCGCCGCCAACCGCCTGCACGGCAATGGGCACTCCCTGGGCGCTTTCCGCACGCTTGGTTGCGGTGACGATGATTTCCTCAAGCTCCGCGGCGCTGGCTAGTCCGGCGGTGGAGCTGGCGACAGCGGCGGAAACTGCAAGACTCAGCTTGTTCCTTTCCATATTGCGACTATCCCCTTTGTCAACAATTAAAATGATATCAAATTAGCCCGGTTAGGCGGGAGTGCAAGCCCCTGCGCGGCTTGAATAGGTTAGATGTCGCCTATTTGCAAGTCAGGGGCGTCTATGGACCAACTTGCGTCCCCACCCATTTACAAGGCTTGGGTGAGTTGGATGGGGGTGGCGAAGGGTCCGCCGGCTAAGCGTTCAACACCTTGGCGAAGTTCTTTTGCCGCCGGTTGTGCAGGCGAAAACCCCTAATGGCTGGCCGCCCAAGCGCGGGCCGCGGGGGAAGCCACCCACTTCAGGGCGTTCTCGATAAGGCGGCGGTAGCTGCGGTTCTCGTAGGCTGGGGGGCCGTCACCCACATCGGAGACCACTACGGGGCTGTTGCCCGCCGAATGCGCCCAAACGATGAGATCGCTGCCGGGGGGGTGGCTCCAGTTGGCCTGCTCATTCGGGGGCGCCAGCGGCGGCGGGGTGAAGTTCTCCGCCACAAAGTCGAATTCACCCCGCAGCAAAGGCGTCACGCGCTGCTCGAAGCCGGCGGTTTTCAGGTAGATCTCGTCGGTTATTGTGAAGCCGTCCTGAAGGCCGGCGAGCACCGGGTGTTCGCCTTGGGGAACCAGCTTCAAGGTTGGGTTGGGGTAGGGGCCGTGGCCGCCGCGGTAGCCCGAACCCGGCACCTCGCGCCCATCTAGCTCCCCAGCCTGCAGCATGAAGGAGGAGCCGGTGATGCGCCGCCACAGCGGCCATAGCGGCCAGGAGACGGTGGCGTGGTTCAGCAGAACCATCCCCTTGCCGGCTTCGATTAGCGCCTCCATGCTGCGCTGGTAGTCCCTTGGCGGGACGCCGGTGTCGTTGGCCCCATCGTGCAGCAGGCCAACGCCGGGGATGCCGGACATGTCGTAGAACAGGATGCTGTCATAGGGCGCAACATGCTCCGGCTGCAGCACCACTTGGGCGGCGGGCTGCTCCACCAGTGTGGTGGTGATGCCCTGCATGTCCGTGAACATGGCCAGGAAGCTGTCGTGGGCGTAGTCGTGACCCTTGCTGACAATAAGAACGTTGGTGCTGCTCATGTTGTTCGCCTTAGGTGGGTTGGCCGCCGGCCACGTCCAGGAACTGGCCCGTGGTCCACTCCGCTGCGGGTGAGGCGAAGAACACCGCGGCGGCGGCGCAATCCTCCGGACGGCCGGTGCGGCCTAGGGGGACGGTTCCGCCAAGGTTCTCCTCGGCCTCCTGTTCGCTGATCTTCAGCGTCTCCACCAGCATCTCCGTGACGATGATCCCCGGCGCAATGCAGTTTACCGTGATGCCCTTGGGCGCAAGCTCCACGGCCAGGGTGCGGGTCATGCTGATCATGCCCATGTTGGCCGCCGAATAAACGCCGAAGCCCGGCGCCGGCCGGTGCGCGGCGATGGATATGATGTTGATGATGCGCCCGCCGTTCGCCATGCGCTTCGCCGCTTGCTGGGATCCCCACCACTTGGTCTTCATGTTCAGGGCCAGCTGCTCATCGAACTTCTCCAGGGAGATTTCCGGCAGGGCGTACATCTTGCGATCCAGGTTGCCGCCGGCGTTGTTGACCATGATGTCCAGCTGGCCGAATTCCGCCGCCACCTGATCCAGCACCTTGGGAATGGCGGTGAAGTCCATCACATCGGCGGAAATGGCCAAGCCCCGCCGGCCGCGTTCCCGGATTTCCTGCGCCACCGCGTCCACATCAGGCTGGCGGCGAGCCACCACCGCCACGTCGGCGCCGCAATCCGCGAAGGCCAGCGCGATGCCTTTGCCGATGCCCCTTCCACCGCCAGTGACCACCGCCACCTTGCCGTCCAAGCGAAAGTTTTCGTGCATTCCCATTGCTTTCCCCCGCAAAAGCGGTAAAGACTAGAACGCCTGCAGGTTCCATGCAAGCAGCAAAGTGGGCTTGTGCACGAAGCGGCGAAATCCGACGCACGCATCGCGTCTCTTCTAGTGTGCTGTCCCGCAAATAACTGAACAAAGTCGCACGATTTTGGCGAGGATCGATTCGGCGGTGGCGATGTTCAAGGCGGCGAAAAATGTCGTGGCGCCATGGCGGACATGGCCGTGGGTCACCCCTTCGACGTGGCCGAGCCCCAAGACTGGACACGCTCACTATCATGTAAGTTTAAGTTATTTATGGGACGTAACACTAGGCTGCTTGGCGATTGACGCTTAGCGCTTTGGGATGTTCCTAGTGTGCTGTCCCGCAGGCTGGCTTTGGCGGGCGGCGCAGCTGGGGCGGCTTGAGTGATCGGGCGCCATTCGTCATACTCAAGGGCCTGCTGAGAGGAGGCCGCATGAAAATCAAAATTGACATAGAGCCCCAGGAGCTGCGCGATCTGCTGGGCCTGCCGAACACCAAGGCGGTGCAGGAGGCCTTTGTTGAACGCGCCAGGGAGTGGATTGGCCAACAGCAGCAGGACTCGGACGTGGCGGAACGCTGGGTGAACGCCGTTATGGAAGGCGGGCGGCAGTCTTTCGAAGCCTACCAGACGTTTCTCAGGAACTTCGCCTCCGGCGGCAGGGCGGGGCGGACGCCCGGGGAATGAGTTCGCTGGCTGGCGGCGCGGCGCAATGGTCCAGCCGCTTCGGCTTCCTGATGGCCTCCGTCGGCTTCGCCGTGGGCCTTGGCAACATCTGGCGCTTCCCCTATGTAACGGGGGAAAACGGCGGCGGGGCGTTTATCGCCGTGTACTTGGCGTGCGTGGCCGCCATCGCCCTGCCCATCTTGATTGCGGAAATACTGGTGGGCCGGCGCGGGCGCCTGAACCCGGCGGGGGCCATGGGCGCGGTGGCCGTCGCCGAGGGCAGGCATCCGCGTTGGCGCTGGGTGGGGGGGCTGAACCTGATGGCCGCCTTCCTGATCACCGTAGCCTATTGCGTGGTCGCCGGTTGGGTGCTGCACTACCTGCATCAGGCGGCCTGGGCAGGCTTCGCCGGGGTGGACAAGCCGGCGGCAATGGCCCACTTCGATGCGTTGCTTGGGAATGCGCCCGGTCTGGCGTTCTGGACCTTCCTAGGCCTTGGCGTCACCACCGGCATCCTCTATGCCGGGGTGCAGAAGGGCATCGAGAGGGCGGTGAAGCTGCTGATGCCCCTGCTGTTCGGCCTATTGCTGCTGTTGGCGGTGCGCAACCTGTTCACTGGCGGCTTCACCGAGACCCTGGGCTATCTGTTCAGCCCCGATCTCGGCAAGGTCGATGGCCCCATGCTGCTGGCGGCTGTGGGGCAGGCGTTCTTCTCCATCGGCGTGGCCATGGCTGGAATGATGGGGTTCGCCGCCTATTTGCCCAAGGCGGTTTCCATTGGCCGCAGCGCACTCATCATCGTGTGCGTGGACACCCTGGTGGCGGTGATGGCGGGCCTCGTGATCTTCCCGGTGGTGTTCAGCTTCGGGCTGGACCCGGCCGGCGGCCCTGGACTAATCTTCCAAACCCTGCCGGTGGCCTTTGCGCAGATGGCTGGCGGCCGCATCATCGGCATGCTGTTCTTTCTGCTGCTGTCCGTTGCGGCGATCACCTCCATGGTGGGCCTGATGGAGCCGGTGGTGGCCTGGATGCAGCAGAACAGCCGCTTCACCCGCCGCGGCAGCGCCTTGGCCGTAGGCGCCGGCATTGGCATGCTGAGCTTGGTGGCGGTGCTGTCGCACAACCATTGGGCGGAAGTGCAGCTGCTGGGCTGGAGTTTGGCCACCTGGCTGGACTTTGTGCCGAATCAGGTGATGCTGCCCCTAGGCGGCCTGCTGATCGCCCTGTTCGTGGGCTGGTTCGTGCGCCAGGAGACGGCGCGGGAGGAACTGGCGTTGGTCTCGCCCGGTTTGTTCAAGGCGTGGCGCAGCCTGCTGCGCTATATTGCGCTGCCAGCGGTGTTCCTGATCCTTGTGTTCGGCGTCGCGGGCTAGATTAGCAGGCGGAAGGGCGCTTCGAGCAGTTCCTTCACGCTGGCCAGGAACTGCGCCGCCGGCGCCCCATCCAAAGCCCGATGATCCCAGGTGAGGGACAGGCGCATGAGTTGGGTCTTGACCGGCCGCTCCCCCTCCCAGCGCACACCCTCGCGGATGCGGTTGACGCCCAGGATGCCGGATTGGGGCGCATTCAGGATGGGCGTGAAGGCGTCCACCCCGAACATGCCCAAGGCGGATACAGTGAAGGTGCCGCCTTGCAGGTCATCCGGCAGCAGGGCGCCCGTGCGGGCGGCTTCGGCCAAGCGGCCGCTCTCCGTCGCCAGCGCCTTCATGGTCAACTGATTGGCGTGGCGCACCACCGGCACGATCAGACCTTCCTTCAACGCCACCGCCATGCCGACGTGAATGTCTCCCAGCAGGGTCAACTCCGCTTCGCCGAACCGGCTGTTCATCAGGGGATGCTTTTCCAAGGCCTTGGCGGCGGCGCGGATGACCAGATCGGTATAGGTTGGGCGAATGCCTTCGTCACGCCACTCATCCAGCAACTGGCTGCGCAGCTTCACCGCATCGTCCATGCCCACATCCATGTCCATGGTGAGCTGCGCGGATGACTGCAGGCTGTCGAACATGCGCTTGGCGATGGTCTTGCGCATCCCGCGCACGGCAATGACGCGATCCTCCCCACTTGCCAACGCTGGGGCTGGTTTCGGCTGGGCTGCCGTGTCCGGCGGCGCGGCGGCCTGGGCAGCGGCCTGCACATCCTCTTGGGTGATTCTGCCGCCGGGCCCGCTGCCCTGCACCTGGGCCAAGTCCACGCCCAACTCCCGGGCCAGTTTGCGCGCCCTTGGGGAAGAAGGCGCTGCGGGCAGCGCCCGGCTGGCTTGCGATGCCGCCCGCACATCCGCCTCGACGATGCGCCCGCCCGGTCCGCTGCCGCTAAGCCTGGTGTAGTCCACACCCAGTTCGCCAGCCAGCCGGCGCGCCGCTGGGGAGGAGAGAATGCGCCCCTGGGAACCGCCGCTGACCTGTGCCGGCCCCTTCGTCGGCGTTGCGGCCGCGCTTGCAGCTGCTGCCGGCGCCGCACCGGCACCGGCGTCCTCAGCGCCAGCTTGCGGCAGCACATCCGGCATCGGCTCATCCGCAGCGTAGATGTAGCCCACCAAGTCGCCCGGCTTCATGGTGACGCCTTCGCCAACCAGATGCCGGACCACGCCGTCGCTTTCGGCATCCACGTCGAGATTGACTTTTTCCGTCTCCAGGCGGTAGAGCAGTTCTCCTTTCTTCACGGCGGCGCCGTCGGCGACGTACCATTCCTCCACGACGCCTTCGGTCATGTTCATGCCGACTTTCACTAGGTGAATATTCTTGGGCAACTTAGGCTCCCCCTCCGTTTGCTTGCTGGCGATGCGCCGCGGACGGCCCTGCGAGGCTCCGCATCCTAAACAATTCCCTTTCCGCCGCCAACGCGAGGGCGCGTTCCACGTCCACGACCAAGGGGCCGTCGCGCGCCAAGCGCAGGCTGGCGGCCTGGCCGGGCGCGAGCGTTCTATCCCGCTCACCGTCGAAAGCAAGCACACCCGGGCCCATGACTTCGACTTTCTCGTGCAGGCGCACCCGTCGCCAGCGCGCCACCTGCACCGGCTTGTAGAGGCCGGGGGCGATGGGCGCATGCACTAACTCCCCACCGGGGCCGAACTTGAGCAGCAGACCGCCATCCTGGTTGCTGGAGACTGGATGCAGCAGCCCGCCGATGGCCGTGACGCCTACGGCCGCCGGCTCCGCCCGGGCCAGCAGCGCGCTGTCCAGCCGCTGCGGCGCCAGCAGCGCCCGGGCGCCGACGAAGCGCTCCCGGCTCAGCACCGCATCGATCAGCGCAAGGTCGGGCCGCTCCTGCGCCACTTGCACGTGCACGACCTTCTGCCGTTCCGCCACATCCTCAAGGGCCAGTTGCCCGGTGGCCAGAAGGCCGGCCGCGGCGCCAGCCAAGGTGGCCTCCAGCAAGCGCGGAAACACGTTGTTGGTGCCGGTGGAGATGGGGATCAGCGGCGCGTCCGGCCAACCTAGCGTGAAGGCGCGGTTGGTGCCGTCCCCGCCTAGGGTGATGACCACCTTGCAGCCGGCGTCCTTGAGCGCCCGGGCGGCGGTCAGGGTGTCCAAGGCGGTGCGGGTTTTGGTGGCGTCCAAGGGTTCGGCGCGACATCCTGGGCAGTCCTGCAGGGCGTTGGCGACGATGCCGTTGGCGTCATCCAGGTAGGCTAGGGACGAAGCGCCGACGGCTTGGGCGCCGATGAGCGCCCGCACGACGATGGCCTGCTTCTCCTGGTTGTCGAACACCGAGGCGCGGGCAACCAGACGGCGCACATCCTTGCCGGAGGCGGGGTTGGCGACGATGCCGAACAGGCTCAACGCGCCGCCTTGCGGGCCATCAACATATTCGCCCGGCAGCCCCCGCCGGATAAGCGACGGGCGCCATTACACCCCAAGCTGCCGGCGCGCCTCAGCGACGATGCGCTCCGCGTTGGGCACATAGTTCGCCTCCAGGGCGGGGCTGAAGGGCACTGGACTGAACGGGGCGCCGACCCGGGCCACCGGTGCGTCCAGATAGTCGAACGCCAGCTCCTGTATCTGCGCGGCGACCTCGCCGCCAAAGCCGCCAAAACGCACCGCCTCATGCACGATGAGGGCGCGGTGGGTCTTCTTCACCGAATCGATCACGGCTGTGCTGTCCAGGGGCTGAAGACTGCGCAGATCGATCACCTCCGCATCTATGCCCAGGCCTTCCAGCTGTTTGGCGGCGGCCGTCGCCTCATGCACCATGCGTCCGAACGCAATGATGGTGTAGTTGGCGCCGGCGCGCACGATGTTGGCCTGGCCGATGGGGATGGTGTAGGCCTCCTCCGGCACTGGCCCGGTCATGGCCAAGGACATCTTGTTCAACACCACGATCACGGGATTGTTGTCCCGGGCGGCGGCGATGATCAGGCCCTTGGCGTCGTAGGGCGTGGACGCCATCACCACCTTCAGGCCGGGCAGGTGGCAGATCCAGGCCTCCAGGCTTTGGCTGTGCTGCGCGGCCAAGCTGGCCCCGGCGCCAGCCATGCTGAGGATGGTAACCGGCAGGGTGGCGCGCCCGCCAAACATGTAGCGCATCTTGGCTAGCTGATTGGCGATCTCGTCCATGCATTCCCCCATGAAGTCCATGAACATCACATCGATGATGGGGCGGCAGCCGGTGGCGGCGGCGCCCACGCCCAAACCGACGATGCCCTCCTCCGAAATGGGGGTATCGAACACGCGCTCCGGCCCGAACTCCTTGAGGATGCCGGCATAGTAGCCGTAAACGCCGCCGGCTTCGGCCACGTCCTCCCCGGCTACGAAGGCGTCCGGCTGCTCGCGCATGACCGTGCGCACCGCTTCGGTGATGGCGGCCACGTAGGACAGCTTCCTGGGTTTGCTCTGTGCTTCAGCCATGCTGCGCTCCTGTGTGCATGATGAATTGCGGTTTCATTTGGCGCTGAGACCAAGATTCCAAATATTTACACTATCTATTGAAAACAAATATTTTTGCATGACAAAACAAACAGCTTTGCGCCTTACGCCGGCCAGCACGCCGACCAAGGGGGAACAGGCTGTGCGTCAACAAGCGGCTTGGCGCAGTGTGCCCACTAGATGTGATCATCGCGGGATAGGTTGCCACTTGAGTCAATGATTGCGCCCGCCGACCGCCTTCTCGTTGGTCTGGGGCGATGCCTTGCTAGGCGTACACATCTTCGGTGACGGCGGCTGGATCCGGGGCCGGGCTGGACTCCGCAAAGGCGATGCCTTCGTCCACCGCCTTGCGGACTTGCGCATGGATCGCCTGCGCTTGTTCGGCGGACAGCACCCCCTGCTTGGCCAACTGCGCCTCGAAGTTGGGGATGGGGTCCTTTTGCTTCCATTGCTCCACCTCTTCGTCCGTGCGGTAGCTTAGGCCCATGCCGCGCACCCCCACATGGTCGTAGTAGCGGTAGGTCTTGCACTCGAGCAGGGTGGGGCCGCCGCCTTCCCGCGCCCGCTGAATGGCCTGCCCGGCGGCTTCATGCACAGCCACCGGGTCCATGCCGTCCACCACCACGCCGGGCATGCCGTAGCCGGGCGCCCGGTCCGCCACATCGACGATGGCCTGATGGTTGGCCTGCGGGGTGTATTCCCCGTAGCCGTTGTTTTCGCAGACAAACACGCAGGGCAGCTTGTACAGGGCGGCCATGTTGGCGGCCTCATGGAAGGCGCCCTCATTGCTGGCCCCATCGCCGAAGAAGCTGATGGAGACGTTGCTGGTCTTGCGGAACTTGCAGGAGAAGGCCGCCCCCATGGCGATGGGCGGGCCGCCGCCGACGATGCCGTTGGCACCCAGCATGCCCAGCTCCAGGTTGGAGATGTGCATGCTGCCGCCCTTGCCCTTGCAATAGCCGGTGGCCTTGCCGTACAGCTCGGCGAACATATAGGTGAACTCCCCGCCCTTGGCGATGAGGTGCCCATGCCCCCGGTGGGTGCTGGTGATGTAGTCCTGGTCGGAAAGATGCACCATCACCCCGGCGGCCACGGCCTCCTGGCCTACATATAGATGCAGGGCGCCCGGAATCTTGCCGTCCTCCATCATTTTGCCGGCGGTTTCCTCAAAGATGCGGATGCGCACCATGCGCCGGTGCATGTCGAGCAGGGTTTGGTTGGTGATTTCAGCGCTCAATGCCCCTCCTGGAGTTTTTTGGAATATATTGTTCCATTCTATAGCCAAAGGAATGGCGGGTGACTAGTTTCGCGCAAAATTTGGCACAGGTTCGCCCACATGAGGTGGCGCTTCGGGACGCGCGCAGAGCCTTGCGCTGGGCGGAAGTGGGCGATTGCCTGAACCGGGTGGCCAACGGCCTGCTGCGGCTGGACTTGGGTCCCAATCAACGCATCGCGGTGTTTGCCGAAAACGCCGTGGAGACCGCCTTGGCCAACTTGGGCGGCTTGATTGGCGGCGCCTCGGTGGTGCCGGTGAATTTCCACCTGACCGCCTCGGAGCTCGCCTACATACTCAACGACTCCGCCGCCAAGGTGCTGTTCGTCGACGCGCGGACGGCGGCGCGGGGCCTGTCCGCCGCCGCGCAAAGCGGGGTGCATACGGTGGTGGGCTGGTGCGACGCGGCTGGCGTTACGCCCTGGGAGCAGTGGCTGGCCGCCCAATCGGGCGCGCCACCGCCGGGGCATCTGCCGCCCCGGCCCAACCTGCTGTACACTTCCGGCACCACCGGCCGCCCCAAGGGCACCGAGCTGCCGCCGACCATGTTCGCCGGCGGCGACACGATGGCGGAGCATCTGACCAACTTGGCCGCCAACCCCACGGCGGAGTTCGGCAACCATCTGGTGGTGGGGCCGATGTACCACACGGGGCCGCTGTCCGGAGCGCGGCTCCTGGCCGCCGGCGTGCCCAGCGTCATCCTTGGCCGCTTCGATGCGGAGGCCACCCTCAAAGCCATCCAGGACTACGCCATCGGCAACACCGTGATGGTGCCCACCCACTTCGTGCGCCTGCTGGCCCTGCCGCAGGATGTGAGGGCGCGCTACGACCTTAGCTCCCTGCAGCGCGTGGCCCACACCGGGGCCAAATGCCCGGTGGAAGTGAAGCGCGCCATGATCGAATGGTGGGGGCCGGTGTTCGTCGATGCCTATGGCGCCAGCGAAGTAGGCACCACCTGCGCCATCAGTTCGGAGGAGTGGCTGGAGCATCCCGGCTCCGTGGGCCGCGCCATCCCGCCTTTCGAAGCGATGATTCTGGACGATAACGACAAACCGCTGCCGCCCAACACCGAGGGCCGGCTGTTCTTCAAGGATGAGACCGGGCGCGGCGTCATCTACCACAACGATGCCAAGAAATCCGCCGCCGCCCACATCGCCCCGGGCGTGTTCACCTTGGGGGAGATCGCCTACATGGATGAGGATGGCTACGTGTACATCACGGACCGCTTCAGCGACATGGTGGTGTCCGGCGGCGTGAACATCTACCCGGCGGAAGCCGAGCAGGTGCTGATCGAGCACAGCGCCATCCTGGATGTGGCCTGCATCGGCGTACCCCATGCGGAAATGGGCGAGGAGCTGAAGGCGCTGGCAATTCCTAGCGACAGCGGCGCCGCACCGGCCCCGGAAGCGGTCATCGCCTGGTGCCGGGAGCGCCTGTCCCACTACAAGTGTCCCCGCAGCCTGGAATGGGTGGACACACTGGGCCGCAACACCATGGGTAAGATCAACAAGCGCAAGCTGCGGGCGCCCTATTGGGATGAACAGCGGAGCGGGCGGGGATGAACCTTTGGCGTTCACTTCCAGATGATGGCGGGGACGCCTGCCACGCGCCCGCGCCTGATGGTGGAGACGCCTGCCATACATCGGCCCCTAGACGGTTCGACTATCTTCTTTGGGGTTCCCTGGCCATCGTCGCCGTTCTCTATGCCGGGCACTTCCTGGGCGGCCTGCTTGGCCCCGCTGACGCCCAATACGCAAATGTTCTGTGGGAACTCTCCGCCTCCGTGGTGGAGCTGGTGCATCGCATGTGGTGGGGCATCTTGCTGGCGGTTGCGTTCATCGGCTTGTTGGGCAAGGTGCCTAGGGAATTCGTGGTCAGCGCCTTGGGCGGGACAGGGGGGCTGCGCGGCATGTTGCGGGCCACCTTCGGCGGCCTGCTGCTGGATCTGTGCAACCACGGGGTGCTGATGGTGGCCACCCGCCTCTATGAGCGCGGCCTAAGCGGCGGGCAGATGATCGCCTTTCTGGTGGCCAGCCCTTGGAACTCCCTGTCCCTGACGTTGATCCTCATCGCCTTGGTGGGCCTGCCCATGACCTTGGCCTTCACCCTGCTTTCCTTTGTGGTGGCGGTCATTACCGGCCTGATCTATGAGCGCCTGGTGGCCCAAGGCCGGTTGCCCGACAACCCCAACCAAGTGGCGCTGCCGGAGGACTTTCGCTTCTGGCCACAGGCCCGCGCCGGCCTGCGCGCCTGCGCCTTCGACCGCGCCTTCTTTGCCGAGGCGCTGGTGGACGGCGTGAAGGAGTCCCGCATGGTGATGCGCTGGCTGCTGTTCGGCATCGTGCTGGCCAGCTTGGTGCGGGTCTTTGTGGACACCGCCACCTTCGAAACCTGGTTCGGCCCCACCCTGATGGGGCTGGGCATGACCATAGTGGCGGCGACCATCATCGAAGTCTGTTCGGAAGGCTCCGCCCCCATCGCCGCGGACCTAGTGACCCGCGCCAACGCCCCAGGCAACGGCTTCGCCTTCCTGATGGCCGGCGCCGCCACGGACTACACCGAGGTCATGGTGCTGCGCGAGGCCACCGCCTCCTGGAAGTTCGCGCTGTTCCTGCCGTTGATCACCTTGCCGCAAGTATTGCTGCTGGCTTGGCTGCTGAATACTGTCTAACCGATCGGTAGCGCCGATCAACGGAACGGGCAAGTGGCAGGCGCAGTTGACCCATGTCATCAATCGAGGAGCGGGAGTGTATGAACAGCTTTTCCCAGTGTTTGTCTCGCCGCTCTTCCACGGCTACTGGACGCAGTCGTCCCAACGCACGGGAGTGTCACGCACAGATGGCGAACGAAGAGTGTGCGTTATTCGCCGGGAAAACATCCTGGCGCTGATCTGCCGACTGATTGGGGGTGTCTGGATGAGTTCGAGGCCGAAGCTCTAGTGCCTTTGGCTTGAGCTGGGGGCGATTTCGCCTGCTGCGCTGCAGGTCAGATTGTCGCCTCCAGGCGCGTGTTCAATGGCATCCAGGCAACGGAGGCATTGTTCGGCAGGGTGAGCAGGTAGGCGACCATGTGCGCCACCGTGGCCGGCTCAAGCTGCTCCGCCAGCGGCGTGACCCCCGGCACCGTGGCGATAAGCTCGGTCCGCACACCGCCCGGGCAGAGGGCCGTGACGCGTACGCCGTCGCCGTAGCCAAAATGCCGGGTGGCGTGGCTCATGGCCACCAGCGCGTGTTTCGACATGGTGTAGCCAACTGAGCAGCTCGCATCGCGAAAACGGATGCCGTCCGTCGATGCGATGTTGACGATCCGGCCGATTCCGCACTTGCGCAGATGGGGCAGGGCCAGGCGGGTGAGGCGGAACGGGCTCTTGACGTTGACCGCCCAGAGATCGTCCAGGGCTTCCTCGTCGCCCTCGTCAAAATTCACTTGGCGCCAGATGCCTGCATTGTTGACCAGCACCTGTAGCGTCCCGAACTGGGCAAGGGTGCGCGCCAACCACTGCGCCGCTGTGCGCGGCTCCTTTGCCTCGAAGTACTCGATGATCAGGTCATCTTCGCTGACGTCGGCGAATCGGGCGCGCGTTGCGTCGACCTCCCTGACGCCCAGCGAGAGACGGTAGCCATCCGCAAGCAACACCTTGGCGATGGCCGCTCCGATGCCCTGTGAGGCGCCGGAGATCATGACCACCCGGCCAGCGGGCGCAAGTAGGGCGGCTTGGCTTCCTTCGGACACTAGAATATCCCCTGGTGGACACCGCCATCGTTGACGATGTTCTGGCCCGTCATGAATCCGGCCTGTGCGCTGCAGAGAAATGCGACCAGATCGCCGCATTCCGACGGGTCGGCGAATCGTCCGGCGGGGCAGTTGCGCTTGCGGTCCGCGACGATGGCCTCATAGGTGGTGTTGCCCCGTTCCGCGTGCCCGTGGAGGTTCGTATGCAGGGCGTCGGTATCAAACAGGCCGGGACAGACGGTGTTAATGGTCACGTTGCGCCGCACGAGGTCGCGAACCATGGCGGCCACCGCGCCGGATAGGGCAAGCCGCGCCGCATGGGTGTGGGCGAAGCCGGATTGGGGGAACTTGATGAAGCTGACGGACAGGTTGACGATGCGTCCAAAGCCGCGCTCGCACATGCCCGGCGCCACCTGCTGGATCATGGTGATCGATGACAGGAAGTGATCGTTCAGCCATTGGCGCCACTGGGCTGCACTGATGGCGGCGTAGTCGGTCGGCACTTGGCGCACGCCCGGATTGTTGATCAGGATGTCCGGGGCGGGGCAGGCGTCGAGCAAGGCTGTTCGGGAGGCGGCCATGTTGAAGTTGCCGGCAACGGCTTGGACCGACACACCGGCATCTGAGGCGATTTCATCGGCGGTTGCCCGCAGGTCCGCTTCGGTGCGCGCCATGATCGTCAGGTCCACTCCTTCCCGGGCGAGAGAAAACGCGCAGGCTTTGCCTAGCCCCTTGCTGGCGCCGCTGACAATGGCTTTGCGGCCCCGAAGTCCCAACTCCATACAGCAATTCCCCCAACGTTCTCCCTTCAGTGAATCTTGGCAACGGTTTCGCCTGCCGCCCATGCCGACCGATGGCGCCACGCGGCCAGCGATTGCGGACGGACGGTTGCCACAGGCTGTAAGGCGCCTTACCGGCGGACGAAGGAAGCCGCCAACAACCGCGGCGGCACGCGGAAGCGCCCGGCAATGTCCTGAAGTTGTTCCCGGGCGCTGGTCACCTCGGCTTGGTCGCCGCAGACCAGCACTGTGGCCGGGAGCAATTGGGCGTTGTAGCGCGCCGCGCAGGGCTCCGTATAGCCACCCGTATCGAGGAAGGCCACGTAGTCGCCGCGCTTAAGAGGCGGCATCTGGACATGGGGTCCGAGTTCGTCCGAGTTGCACAACGGGCCGACCAGATCCAGGGTTTCGTTCCGTTCCGCCATGGCGTCGACCACCGGCACCGGGTGGTAGTACCAGTCCAATGCCGATGACCAGGACAGGTGGTTGGTGGAGAGATCCAGGTTGACCCACTTCTTCCTCTCGCCCTGCTTGACCGCGCCCACCGTTCCGACGGCCACCCCTGAGGGCCCGGAAAGCGAGCGGCCGGGCTCCAACCGCAGCTTGGGCAGCGGCAGCCCGAGCCGTTTGGCTTCAGCTTGGATTTCCTGGGCGCACAGGCGGGCGTAGTCATCGGCCGTGGGTGCCGAGTCGTCGTCGATCTGGCTGCGTGGTCCGGTGCCGTACCACTTGCCGAAGGTCCAGCCGCCACCGATGTCGATGCAGGGCGGCGTCCAGCCGGTGTGGTCGCGGATGTAACCGGACCACGTGACCATCTCCCGGGCCATGATGGCGAAGTCCATTGCCACGTTGGACATGCGGCTAAGGTGGAAATGCGTCTCGCGCAGGTGGATGTGCGGCATCTGTTGGGCCTGGCGGACGATCGCCACCGTCTGCTCCCGTGACATGCCCCACTTGGTGCTGTCGCTCTGCTCCTTGAGGGTGCCCGGGCCATGCATGGCGACCCCGGTGCGCTCCGCCAGCGGGTCGAGATCCAGCTTCAACCGGATTCCGACATCGGCCTCGCGATTCTGCCGGCGGCATACCGAATCGATGCGATCGAGTTCGTCGGTGGCGTCAATGTTGATGCACAGCCCGTTGGCCACCGCCATCTCCAGTTCCTCGTCCTCCTTGTTGGAGCCGTTCAGCACCAGAGTGCTGGCATCGGTTCCGGCCAGCAGGGACAGGTACAGCTCGTTGACCCCGAAGCAGTCGCCGCCCGCGCCCTCCTGGTTCATGATGTGGCGGTAGGCGAGGCCGTTGTTCGATTTGTTGGCGAACAGGATCTGGGATTGCGCGGGGTAGTGGCGGCGGAAAGCGTCCCGGAACTGCCGGTAGGTATAGCGGAACTGGCTTTCGCTGACGATGAAAAGGGGCGTGCCGAATTCGTCCGCGAGATCGGCCACGTCGCAGTCCTCGACCCACAGGTTGCCATTTTCTCCGACACCGATGAACTCGCCGTAGTTTTCCCGGTACTGTCTGGGCTGCAGTTCGGGTTGGGACTCTTCCTTGGTCATATTTCTTCCTCCAGTGCAGTGGGTCAGCCAATATTCAGTGCGGCGAGGCCGGCATGCAACTCCTTGAGCATCCTGCCGGACAGCGGGCGCAACGGCGGCCGGGGATCGCCCGCGGCTAGGCCGAGCCAAGCCATGGCGGCCTTAGTTGACGGATACAGCGAGCGCCCGCCGCTGGTGAAAAGGTCCGTCAGGCGCCGGCCGGTCTCCTGGAGCGCGTTCGCCTCCTCGAAGCGGCCGAGCTTGGCGGCGTGAAACAGATCCACCGCCCCCGGCAGCCACAGGTTCGGAAAAAGGTCCACGAAGCCGTCGGCGCCGGCGGCGACGGCCGGCACGCCGTAGACCGAGGACGGCCCGCAGAACACCCGCAACTTGTCGCCAACGGCGAGCAGCGTCGCGTAGAAGTTGTTCCAGTCGCCGGCGCTCTCCTTGATGGCGACCACGTTGTCGAGTTCCGCAAGGCGCAGCGCCAGTTCAGGCGTGATGGCGTTGCCGGCGTTGCCCGGGATGTTGTAGAGCACGATGGGGAACGAGAGCGCGGCGTCCACTGCGCGGAAGTGCTCGAAAATCTCGTCGTCGTTCAGGCGGATGAAATAGGGCGGCAGTATCAACGCCGCATCGCAGCCTGCCTGCTGGGCTTCCTTCGCCAAGCGCAGGGTTTCCGCCACCGTCACCGCGCCGGCGCCGGCAATCACCGTCCCCGCTCCCGCGGCGCTCTCGGCGCCGATGCGGAACAGTCGGCAGCGTTCTTCGTGCGAGAGGGACCAGAATTCGCCCGTACAGCCGCCAACCAGTACGCCGGTGCCGCCCGCCGCCAGGGTCCGGTCGATATTCTCCTGCAATGCCCGGGCGTCGATGGCGCCCCGGTCGTCGAACGGGGTGATGACGGCTGACATCGGCCCCGACCAGTCCACGCTGTCTCTGTTCATGCTCCCTTCCTCGTCATGCGGTTGAATCGTCGTTCAGCCGCCTGCCGTCCGAAGCGGCGAACAGATGCAGCTTTTCCACCCGGAAAGACAGCCTCACGCAATCTTCGGGCTGCAGCGAGACTTCCCCGTCCATGCGGGCAACAATTTCGCCGCCTGAATAGTTCAACACCAAGATCGTTTCGTGTCCAGTGGGTTCGACCAGGACCACCCGGGCCGCCTCGCCCTGTCCGTCGATGCGGATGTGCTCTGGGCGAATGCCCAGCCTGACCCGTCGGTCCGGCTTGGGTTGTTCCTCCGTGAGGGACAGAGCCCCAATCGGCAGCGACCATTCGCCGCACCTGAACAACCGCCTTGGGCCGGAGCCTTCGAGGCGGCCGTCGAGGAAGTTCATGGACGGCGTGCCGATGAAACCCGCCACGAAGTCGTTGCCGGGCCGGGTGTAGATGTCTTGAGGGGATGCGAACTGCTGCAGCTTGCCGTCGCGCAATACCGCGATGCGTTGCGACATGGTCATCGCCTCGATCTGATCGTGGGTCACATAGACCATGGTCCGCCCGATGCGGCGGTGCAGGCGGATCAGTTCAGCGCGCATGTGTGTGCGCAGCTTGGCGTCGAGATTGGACAGGGGTTCGTCGAGCAGGAACACTGCGGGATCCCGCACCAACGCCCGGCCGAGCGCCACGCGCTGCTGCTGGCCTCCGGACAGTTCCCGGGGCTTGCGCCCGAGCAGCGCCTGGAGTTCCAGCACGGTGGCCGCCTCAAGCACGCGCCTTGCCCGCTCCGCTTTCGGCACGCGGCGCTTTCTCAACGGGTACTCGATGTTGCCCGCGACAGTCATGTGTGGATAGAGGGCGTATGTCTGAAACACCATGGCGATGTTGCGATGGGCCGGGGCAAGTTCGTTGACGATCGTCTCGCCGATGGAGATTGTCCCGGAGGATGGCCGCTCGAGGCCCGCAAGCATGCGCAGCAGGGTGGTTTTCCCGCAGCCGCTTGGCCCGAGAATGCTGACGAACTCGCCGTCGTCGATCTCCAGGCTGAGTCCGTCCACGGCGGCGACATCGCCGAAGCGTTTGCTCACCTCATGGAAACGGATGCCGGGCACGGGTTCTGCCTCAGCCCTTGATGGCGCCGGCGCTGAAGCCGCGCGTCAGGTAGCGCTGCAGGAACGCGAATACGACGATCAGGGGCACGCTCATCATCACCGAGGCAGCCATCAGCAGCGACCATTCGATGTTGAACGAGGTGACCAGCATGTTGATCACCCCGGCGGTCAACGGCCGCGCCGCGTCGCTGTTGACCAGCACCAGGGCGTAGAGATATTCATTCCACGCCAGAATCGCCGTGAACATGGCCGTCGAAATGATGCCGGGCAGGGCTTGGGGCAGGATGACATCCACGAACGCCTGCATGCGCGTGGCCCCGTCCACCAAGGCGGCGCTCTCGAGATCCTCCGGGATGGCCTTCATGAAGGAGCGCAGCAGCCAGAGCGCATAGGGCAGGGCGAAGGTGGTGTAGGCGATGATCAGACTGGTGAGGGTGTTGACGAGCCCGAACGCCGCCATGAGCAGGTAGAGGGGGATGATCAGCACCACCGACGGCAGCAGGTAGGTGAACAGAACCAGCGTGGCGAGGCGCTCGCGGCCCGGGTATGAAAAACGGACCAGGCTGTGGGCGCCCAGGGTGGCGATCAGGATCACCACCAGCGTGGTGCCGCTGGCGAGCCAAGCGGAGTTCTTAAGGTAGGTGAGGAACGGCGTTTCGGCCAGGAGCCGACGGTAGTGCTCGAACGTGATCTCGCCGGGCAGCAGGGCGGGCGGTATCAGGAACAGTTCCGATTGCGGTTTCAGCGAGGTCAGCAGCATCCACAGCAGCGGGAATGCGATGGCCAGAACCACCGACCAAGCGAGAAGGTTGAACAGGAAGCGTCGGGATTTCCGGGTTGGGGCGGGCATGGCGTCAATCCCGCACCCGACTCAGGTACAGGATCATGAAGAGCAGCATGACCAGCATCATCAAGACGGCGACCGCGGAGGCCCCGCCCATTTGGTTCAGCGCGAATGCCTCCTTGTAGACCATCAGCGGCAAGGTCTGGGTGCCGATGACGGGGCCGCCGCCGGTGAGCAGGTAGATGAGGTCGAATTCCTTGAAATCCCAGATGGCGCGCAGCAGCACCACCACAATCAGTACGTCGCGAAGCTGCGGCAGGGTCACGTCGACGAAGCGCGCCCAGGCGCCGGCGCCATCGATGGAGGCGGCTTCGTAGAGGGCGTCGGGAATGCTCTGCAGCCGGGCAAGCACTGCGATCACCACGAAGGGGAAGTATTTCCAGGCGCCCACCAGGATCAGGCTGATCATGGCGTTGGGCATGGTCCCCAGCCAGTCGACGGGCATAGCGACGATGCCGGCCCACATGAACAGGTGGTTCAGCACGCCGTAGAGATCGTTGAAGAGCCAGCGCCAAACCAGCACCGCGACCACGGTGGACAGGAAATAGGGAAACAGCACCAGGCTTCGCGCCAGCGCCCGGAACACCAGGTTCCTGTGCAGCATCAACGCGACCGCAATGCCGAAGATGAGCTGCAGGGCCAGGGTGCCGACGGTCCAGATCACATTATTCAGAAGGGAGCGCCAGAACTCGCCGGAGGCCAGCAGCCGCTGGTAGTTGTCCAGCCCTACCCATTCCCCTTCCATGGTCGGGGTGTATATGGAGAACAGGCTCAGATAGATGGCCGAGATCAGGGGATAGACGATGACGGCGCAGAATACGAGTATGGTGGGCGCGATCAGCAGTACGCCAAGCAGCCCGTAACGGGCGTTCAGGGACGCTTTCCGGGGCAAGGCGGCAGTAGCTGGGCTTGCCATCATTTGGAGCCGGTTCCGGGCCCGACCACTCCGTTTGTCGCGCCCGGCGTCGTGACGATCACGCCGGATTCCCCGATTCCGGGCCCGGCCACTCCGTTTGTCGCATCTGGCGTCGTGACGATCAAGCCGGATTCCCCGGTTTGTGTGCGCAGGCCGAGCTCCGTGCGGTTTCCGGCTAAGGGCGCTGCGCGCAGGCTGGCAACCGGCTGCATCGGCCCGTTACGCCTGCATGATCGCTTCGATGCGTCTGGCCGTATCGGCCAGGACGACGCGGGGTTTCTCGTTGTTCAGCACGACGCGCTGCACCATCTCGGCGAGCACGCCGCTGTTGACTAGGGCCCCGGCCCTTACGTTGATGCGGTGGCTGGGGGATTCCCAGCCAAGATTGTGTCCGCCGGCCGCGGCCGTCGACATCAGGGCAATTTCGTCGCCGTAGCGCCGGATCAGTTCGTGGTCGAGATAGCGTTCGTCTTCGGCAGCGGTCCTGAGCACCGGCAGGATGTGGCCCGGTGTCGCGTGCAGCTGGCGGATATAGCCCTCGCCCTCGTATAGCCAGGCTGCAAGCTGCCGGGTCAATTCCTGATCCGGCGCAGCCGCGGGGATGAAAACGCTAGGGTAGTCGTTGAATGTCCAGGCTGGGACGTCGGCGGAAATCGTCGGGAACGTCACACAGGTGATCTGCTCCTGCAAACGCGGGTTGCGGTTGTGCACATTAATGAGCACGCGCCCGGCGTACAGGCCCGTGGCCGCGGCCCCGCTGACAAAGGCGCCTAGGGTTTCAGCCCAACTGTATCCGGTGGCGCCCGGCGGACAGAGCTCCCGCATCGAGCGGTAGAACTCGAGCGCATTGATCGCTTCCGGGCTATCGATCGCCACCTCCAATTCCGGCGACAGGATCTGTCCGCCGGCGCCGTGAATGAAGCAGATGATGACCAGACTGGTGGCGCTGTTTCTGGCATAGGGGAACTGCGCTCCGTAGACCCCCCGGCCCTGCATTCGGCGGCAGGCCGTGCGGAGTTCGTCCCAGGTGGTGGGCGCGCCCTCGATGCCCGCCTTTTCCATCAGGTCGGTGCGCAGCCACAGCATGTTGGCGGCGGTATTGCCGATTCCGGCGGCCGCGTGCACGCCCGGCTCGAGTTCGTAGACCCGGTTCGTGCCTGCAAAGAAGCGCCCGGCCCCAACCGCATCGATGACCTTGTCGAAGGGCGAGAGCAGCCCCGCACGCCAGTAGTCGGCAACGGCGAACGATGGCAAGTGGGTGACGAGGTTGGGCACGTCGCCTCCGGCGAAGGCGGCGGCGAACTGGGCCGGATAACCTTCGTCGGAAGTCTTTTCGAAGAGGACCTCCACGCCCGGATGCTGCGCTTGGAAACCGGCGATCTGGTAGCGGTAGGCGGCGAGCTGTTCAGGCGAGGATTGTGTGGACCACCAGCGGAGCGTCGTATTCGCCCGCCCGGGGGTCGGGCGCAGGCCAGCGGCGCCCACACAGAGGGCCACTGCCCCGCGCAGGGCCCTGCGGCGCGTCATTCCTCTCTTGCTGTGAAGACGGTTCATCTGGCTGCAAGCCCGCCGTATGGATGTCGGTGAGTCCCGTGCGACCCGCGACGATGGTTGCGCAAACGCCGGAAAGGCGCAAGCTGCAGGATAAAGACGCGCAGCGAGCGAGTTTCCGAAGCGTATCCGAAAACCCGCCACCGGACTTGTCCAGGTTGCGCGCTGGCCAAGACCGAGACGCTCGCCAGGCAGTCGGCGAGGAAAACCTGCGGCCGGGCTTGTCCGGGTTGCGCGCCTGCCGGGGTCATCGGAAGCGGTTGGGCGAAAAAGCGCGCAACGGATAGTCGGGCGAGCGGCCCAGCATCACATCGACGACCAGCCTTGCGCAGTACGGCCCTAGGGTGAAACCGGCATCGCCCGGAACGGCGAAGTAGAGGCCTGGCATGGAGTCGACCGGTCCCAGCACAGAGATCAGATCGACCAGCGTATTGACGCCGGCCCAAGTGCGCTGCAGCCGAAGGTTTCCGAGATCTGGAACCAGATGCCGGGCCACGCGCAGGTTGCCGGTGAGGTTCCGCGATATGACCAGCGGCGGAAGGTCAGCACGCTCCCTTGCCGCTGGCCAGCCTCCGCCGATCAGTATCTGTCCGGTATCGAGTTGCTTGATCGTAACCGCCTGCCCAGCGTGTTGGATAAGGTGGTGCATCAGGGGCTCCGCTGGCTCAGTGATGCACATTTGCAGGGGTTCCGCGGTGCAGGGCAATTCGAGACCGAGGGCCGCGGCCAGCCTGCCGGAGCCGGCCCCGGCGGCGATCAGCACGCATCCAGCCCGAATGGCGCCTCGATCGGTGGTGACGAGATAGCCGGGCCGGCTGCATTCCAACTCCAGAACGCGGGTATCGGGCCGGACCAGGGCGCCGGCGCCGACGGCCCGCCTGCGTACCGCGTTCGTGGCCAGCAAGGGATTGATCTTGCCTTCCTTGGCGCAGTACAGCGCCCCCCGCACTGCCGGGTTGAGACAGGGGGCCAGCTTCAGCAGTTCCTCCCGTTCCACCAAGTCGGTCTCGATTCCGTGTTTTCTTTCCAAGCGGCTCTTGGTCGCCAGCGCGGCCATCTGCTCGCGGCTTTCGGCGACCATGAGCCCTCCGGTGACGCGGTACTCGACCTGCTCCCCGAGATGCCCGGCCACCTCGCCCCAGTAGTCGATCGCTCGGGGATAGGTGGGCAGCATCTGCAGGTAGCGGCGCACCCGTTCAGGAAACAGCCGTTCCATGCGGCTCTGCATCTGTCCGTGCAGGCTGCCGGCGTTGGCGGCCCACCCGGAGTCCTCGCCGGCGTCGAGGCAGAGGACGCCCTTTCCCGCCTCGGCAAGCAGCCAAGTTGCGCTCAAACCGACAATCCCGCCGCCGATCACCAATGCCTCGACGTCCTGCTCAAACGGCTGCAAAGCGCCGTTCATCGCCACCGCCCGCTCCGCTGGATGCAGGTGGTTGGCGCCGTCCGGTAGACGGCATCGTAGCGGTCGTTCGGGCGCTTCATCGGTTGCAGCCCGTCCAGGCGGTAGTGGAAAGACTATACAAATTGTGCGCAATGCGCACAATAGTTCTATTAGCGACCAAGTGTGCTATAGTAGCAGCAGCATCCGCGATAGGATTGGGGTGCGGTTGGCGAACAAATGGTTGGACGGGCAGCGTACCGAAGCCAGCGACGCGCCTTGCAGACGGCGCTGTTGCAAGTGTTGTTCATTTGCAGCGCCACCGCTGCGCCAGCGCCCCAGACCAATGATGCGGCCGCCGCGCCGCACAACGGTTCAACGCAGGGAGCTGGCGGAACACCACATGCGCCAGAACTGATTGATGCGGCCGCCACGCCGCGCAACGGTTTAACGGGCCGGGAGGGTTCGGGCCCGGATACCCTCCCTGACGCCGGGCAAATCATCGCTGAGCAGGGACAGCGCTTGCGGGTCACCCCGCTCAAGGGCCTGGAGCGTCCTTGGGCGCTGGCCTTCCTGCCCAATGGGGCGATGCTCGTGACCGAACGGCCGGGCCGCCTGCGGCGCGTGAACGCGGATTTCACACTGGATCCGCAACCCATCGCCGGCGTCCCCGCTGTGTTGGCTTCAGCCTATAAGGGCCTGATGGACGTGGCGCTGCACCCCGGTTACGCCGACAACCGGTGGGTCTACCTTACGTACTCCAAGCGCTTGCCCGGTGAAACCGACGCCGACTGGGATAAGTTGACCGGACCCGCGGGAACCGCCGTGCTGGCGCGCGGCCGCTATGACGGCAGGCACAGGCTCCGCGACGTCGAGGATCTGTTCATCGCCGACGCCGCGACCAGCGGCGTAAGCGCGGCGCGCATCGTCTTCGGCGCCGACAACAAGCTGTACATGAGCATCGGTGCGCCCAGCTACAAACTGGCGCAGGGCGGCACCAACCGCGTCGGCGGCGCGCACGAAGCGCAGGATCCGGCATCGCACGCGGGCAAAATCCTGCGCCTGAACGACGATGGCTCCGCGCCCTCTGACAATCCCTTCATCAACGCGCCGGGCTACTACCCCGAAATCTACGCCCTCGGCGTGCGCAATCCCACGGGCTTCGTGGTGCATCCGGGCACCGCGGCGCTCTGGGAAGTCGAGCACGGCCCCTTGGGAGGGGATGAGATCAACATCATAGAGGCGGGTCGCAACTATGGCTGGCCGCTGGTCTCTTACGGCCGAGCCTACGGCGGAGAACGGACCGGCGCCGGATTCGGACCGCTGCTTGCAAGTCCTTCGGCGCCGGGCATGGCGGATCCATGGCTGCACTGGTCCCCCAACATTGCGCCGGGCGGCTTGGCGATCTACACCGGCGACCGCTTCCGCAACTGGCGCGGGCACGCCTTCATCGGCGGCTTGCGCAGCGCCCAGCTCCACCGGGTAATGCTGACCCCGGAAGGTTTGCCCGGCGAGCGGCAGTCTCTGCTGCTCTCGCTGGGACAACGCATCCGCGAGGTCCGCGAAGGCCCGGACGGCCTGCTTTACCTGCTCACGGATCACGATCGTGGTGCGCTCCTGCGGGTCGAGCCGGTCGAGGAGTGACGGTCGGCCAGGGTCATGCCAAGTCGTCCACCAGCCCTTGGCAAAGCCCTATATAGATGGTTTATGAATGTTTTTCGGAAGATTCCGCAATATTCTGCGGCATCTAATGACCTTTTAGAAATTTTCTTTCAAAAACGAACGCTTTGGCATGGTCTTGGACGGTCGGCGGATCAGGTATGGCGCCGCACACGAGGCGCAAGACCCCGTTGGGTCAGGGGATCATTGCAACTTCGGCGGTGATGTGGTCGGACTGCATGGGAGTCAAAATTTGTGCGCTAAGCGGTCTATCTGTGCAATATGCGCCCAAAACTGTTGACAAGCGAATATTAGCCAGAGTATAAGCAAGCATAGAAGTGTGCAGCATAAGCATGGTGCGCTTCAAGGAGGTATTGCTCGGCAAGTCGGCATCGACTTGATCGCGGGTCGAAGGCGATGCGCTGAGGCTTACCGACGGTAGCCAGCAGGCTTTTCGGTCGGCCTGAAAGGGGATTTCGACTGCCCGCTGCTGGTTGAACTAGAAATTTGATTAGGGGGGATTTGTTGATGATTTACCGTCGTACGTTGATTAGCCAAGCAGTGCAATGCGCTGTAATCGCAAGCGCGGCCGCGGGCGCCGGGCTGACCGCGACCGCCGCCGCTGCGGAGGAAGGATATCTGGTTGAGGAGGTCATCGTCACCGGCTCCCGCCTGCGGCGCGACCGCGATTTCGTCGAGGCGAGTCCGGTGGCCACCATCGGCATGGAGGAGATTGAGAGCTCGGGTTACCTGACCCTGGAGCAGACCGTAAACCGGATGCCCCAGCTGAAGCCGGACACCACCTCCAGCACAAACCAGTACGGTGGCGCGGCGATGAGCGCCGACCTGCGTGGCCTAGGCCCGTCGCGCACCTTGGTCCTGGTCGACGGCCGTCGCTACATCCCGGCCCAGGACCGCGCCCAGAGGCGGCTGAACTCGGGCATTGCGGACCTCGCCACCATCCCCGACATGCTCTTGGAGTCGGTTGAAATCGTCACTGGCGGCGCCTCCGCCGTCTATGGATCGGATGCGCTGGCCGGCGTCGTCAACTTCCGCCTGCGCGATGACATCCGCGGTACCAGGATCCGCTACCAGCGGGGGGAAAGCGATCGGGGTGACGGCGAGACTGAGCGGGCGGATGTCGTGATCGGCGTCGGCACCGACGACGGCGGCAGCAACATGGCAGTCGCGCTTACCTGGTCCGAGCGCGGCACGATCCTCGGCAACCAGCGGCGTTTCTCGGAAATACCGTTATGGGCCATTCCGGATGGCACGCACGTGCCATTCGGCGCCAGCTTCATTCCGGGCACCCGGGTCGGGATTCAGCCGGCGGACTTCCCGCTGATCAACGGCATCGACCTCAGCAATGCGGACGGCGCCTGCCCGGGTACGAACGACGGGGTGCGCTTCGACGCGGGCGGCCAACCCGTGCCGTACTGCTGGGAGAACGACAAGTTCAATTACGCGGCCGACAATTACCTGCTGCGGCCCATAGAACGCTACCAGATCAGCGTCATCGGCAACCACGAGTTCAACGAGCGGGTCGAGGCCTATGCCCAGGCCTTCTACGTCAACTATCAGCAGGACTACCAGATGGCGCCCCTGGCTGTGGCGCCGACCAGCTTTGGCCAACCGAACGGCACGGTCGTCATCCCCGATGCGGCCAACAATCCGCTGTTCAGTCCCGCGCTGCAGAACTTCTGGGCGCAGAACGGGCACTACTGGGACAAGGACGGCGATGGCAACTACACGGTCAGCGGCCTCGGCCGACGCTTCGAGGAATTCGGTCCGCGTCACTTTGATTTCAACACCGACGCGTGGCTGATGACCGCCGGGGTGCGCGGTAACTTTGACATCGGCGACAACAACTGGACCTGGGATACGTTCTATCAGTACTCCCAGAACGAGTCGATCCATACACTCGCCGGTGTGCTGTCCAGGTCGGCGCTCACCCTTGGCCTCGACCCCGTGATCAATGCGGACGGCAGTGTGAGTTGCCGCGTTGAGGTGCGCGGCTGCGTGCCGGTGAACATCTTCGGCACGGATGTGCTGACGCCGGAGATGGTCGACTACCTGAAGACGGATAGCGTTAGGGACTATCGCTTCCGGCGGAAGGTTGCGGGCGCCACGGTCGCCGGTGACCTGTTCGAGCTGCCCGCCGGCCCCGTCGCCACGGCGTTCGGTGCGGAATACCGCAAGGAATCGCAACTGGTGCGGCCGAACGATGCGCTTTTGCGCGGTGACATTTCGTCCCCGGCGCCAACGATCGAAGAGGGTGACTATGACCTCTACGAGCTGTTTGGCGAGGCAAGGGTGCCGATCCTGAAAGACCAGATGGGCCTGCAGGGTCTGGCCGTGGAGGGCGCGTTCCGCTTCGCCGACTACTCGACCGTCGGCCAGGTGGTCACCTGGAGCGCCTCTCTGGACACGGACGTCAACGAGCAGTTGAAGATCCGGGCCGGTTACAGCAAAGCTATCCGGGCGCCCAACCTGGACGAACTGTACACGCCGGTCACCGGCGCCTTCAGGCCCGTGAATGACCCCTGTGCGGCTGTACAGAACCCGTCGCAAGCCACGAGGGACCTGTGTGTTCAGCAAGGGGTGCCGGCCCACGTTATTGACACGCTGGTCGATCAGCGATTGGGTTACGACCTGATTGGCGGCGGCAACCCCAACCTTTCCGAAGAGGAGGCGGATACGCTTACGGTGGGTTTCGTGTTCTCGCCGTCCTTCCTGCCCGGTTTGACGATGTCGGTGGATTATTACGACATCAAGATGACGAATGCGATCGATCAGGTCGACGGCCAAGGGTTGATCAATGATTGCTTCGCGAACTTGGACATCAACGCCGTCTCCTGTCAGGCCCTCGTCCGGAACGAGAACGGCAATCTGATTGAAGTCATCGGGCCGCTCCTGAACCTTGCCGAACGCAACGTGGACGGCCTGGATCTATCGGCCACATATCGCTTCGACAATGTGCCCAACTGGATGTCGTTGCCCAATCATGGCGCAAACTTGGACATTCAGACGTACTGGTCGTGGCAGTTCACGAACGACCGTCAGCAGTTGCCGAGTCTTCCGGTGATTGACTGCGCGGGCTATTACGCCGGCACCTGCTCGAGCGGACCCATTCGTCCGACACCGGGTTTCCGGGGCCTGCTGCGGGTCAACTGGACGTCGGGGCCGCTGCGCCTGAGTCCGGAGATGAACTACGTCGGCGAGATGAAGCTGCACCCGGACGCGAATCCGAATGAGGTCGGTACGCAGGAGCCCGTGGTCATTGTCAACCTGAACGGCAGTTGGGACTTCTGGGGTAAGACCTCGCTGAATTTCGGCATCAACAACCTGTTTGACAAGCAGCCGCCGATCTGGGCCTACCAGGCCGCCGGTGACCTCAACGTCAATGTCCACTTATACGATCCCGTGGGCCGCAGCTTTTTCGTGGGCGTAGAGACAGGCTTCTAAGTCGATTTGAAGGTGGGCGCTGCGAGGACTCCACGGGCCCTCGCAGCGCCGTGGACGGGTCAGGCCTGTGTGCTGGAAGCGCGATCTGAATGTGCGCCTCGTCTCGGGCCAACGCCTGACCGCATCTACTCAACAACTAACTAAGGGAAAACCTATGCGCTTCAACAAATTTTGCGTGATGGCTTCAATCACGATGCTCATTGCCGCCGGCGCCGCTCCCGGCATGGGAAAGGAGCGTCTTGACCCGGGATTCGAGGCGCTGGTTGATCGCTACCTGGAGGAAGTGCGCGGCGTTGGCGTGGATCCGGTGCCGGACACCATGAGCGCGGACAGTTTCGCACGCCGGGTGCAGGTGTCCCGCGACCTGCTTGGCGAGCTTGAGGCGATCGACCGCGACGAGCTCGCCTTCGTGCAGGATATCGACTGGCGCTTCCTGAAGAGCCTGCTCGAGTCCAGGATCATCGAAGGCGAACGTGTGCAGCGCTGGCGCCAGGATCCAAAGGTCTACCTGAATAACCGCGAAGTCGCCTACAAGATCCTCGCCGACCCGAGGCCCATAGACACGCGGGCGGCCGAACTCGTCGGCGACCTGGAACTGCTGCGGGTACGCCTCGGCAACGCCGAGACCAATCTCGATCAGCACATTCCGCGCTGGGTGGAATTATCCAACGATTTTATTGACGGCTTCGCGCTCGTCCTGCGCAACGAACTGCCCCAATTCGCCCGGCGCGTATCGGATGGCGCACTGCGCGACCGGCTGCTGGCGGCCAGCGAAGACGGCATTGGCGCACTGATGGAATATCGCCGTTTCATCAACGAGGACTTGCCGCAGCGGGCGCAGGGCGACTACGCCATCGGCAAGGAGGTCTTCAATGCGCTGATGGAGAAGAAGTACCTGTTTCCCGAGAATAACATCCACCTGCGCCGGATCGCGCGTGGCGCCCTGGGATTCAACCGGATTCCAAATTACCACGAATGGGGTTGGAAGCAGTTCAACATCGTCCTGCGTCACCTGGAGGTCAAGGCGCGCAGGATCGATCCAGAGCGCACTTGGCTTGAAATCATCAGGAACGAGAAGGACGACCATTTCTTCGCCGAACAACTCGTCTACAAGCACCTGGAGGCGTCTCGCGCGACCCGTGACTGGGTTATCAACAATGATCTGGTCACCATTCCCTGGGATGACGACGACGCCATCATGGAGGCGGCCGATCCCAGCCTCTGGGCATCGCAATGGTGGGGTTGGGGACCGGGCGTGCCCGCCGCGTCTCCGTTCCGCAAATCGGCCTGGACCATCATTCCGGTCAGCCCGGACTGGCCGGAGCACATCGCCGAGGGCAACCTCAGGGAGAAGGATGCTTCCTTCATGTACGTGATCGCGACGCACGAGGTATACCCGGGGCATCACCTGCAGCGTCTTTACCAGAACACCCTCGACCGGCCGTTGCGCGTGTACGAGAGCAGCTATTCGAACCAGTCCTGGTGTTACTACATCGAATGGGAGTTGACACCGGACCCCAAGTACGGCTGGTACCCCAAGGACAAGCAGGATGTCTACGAATTGGAGATGCTGCGCGCCAAGCTTTGGCGTTTCGGCAGGGTGATTATCGACTCCGGCCTGCACACCGGCCGCATGAGTTACGATGAGGCGCTGGACTTGGAGTCGAACACCATCGGCTTCGTCCGCCGTGGCGCGCAGATAAACATTGACGGCATTACCTCCCGGGTCGGCACCACCATGTCCGCGCCAACGGTTGGCTACTTCCAGTGGATGCTGCTGCGCGAAGACTACTTCCAGAAGATGCGCGAGCTCGACCAGAAGGGAACGCTGAAGGATTTCCACGACCGGGTCTACAAGATCGGCTTCCTGCCCGTCGTGCTGGTCCGAGAGGAAATGTTCCACCAGCTCGAAGAGGAGTTCGGCAGGGGCTAGTGTGCTGTCCCGCAAGTAAGTGTGATTATTCGTGGCCCTTTTGGCCCCCGG
>CAYGBY010000013.1:0-35214 GCA_964348115.1 uncultured Pseudomonadales bacterium | reverse complement strand
CCCAGGCCGCGCCACTCGGCGTTGCTCGTCGCTCATTTGACGCCGGCCAAACCGCGCTCCTCGCGCCTTGATTGGCGCGGCCTGGGACGCAACAGGGCTAACCCAGATAGTGCTAACAGGCCCTAGTAAGTAGCGGTCCTTGTACTGCTTTCGGAACCGACTTTCATTTTTCGCGAAGAAGGCCGTTTCTTCAGCCAAAATGGTGGTTGCAGCCATTCACCTTTCCTCCTGATGGCCCGCGCACAGTCGGAGCACAGGAGCAAGAGAGGCGCACAAAGCTGTTCTTTACGAAAATGCCAGTGAGCCTCCCCTAGTCCTAGGCACCCAATCCTATAGCGTAAATTCGTCTGTTTGTCGAGCCAATTAATTGCAACAGATGCGCTATATTATGGCCCGTAGCACTTACCAGTCAAGTCATTGGTCAAAGGCGCCGAGACCCTCCCAAAGTGTTCGCTCTTGAAAAAAATTTCTAAAAAGTCTTCAGATGCCGCTGGGGGTCCTAGACCAAGCTGGCGCCGGCATCCGCCTTCACCGCCGCCGGGTCCCGCTTAGTGGCATCACCCATGCCCCCGCCGCCTGGGGTCTCCAACACCAGGGTGGCGCCGGCAGGCACCAAGTCCTTGCCCTTGCCGGAAAGATCCGGGCCGTCCTTTAGGTACACCCGCCCCGGCGCGCCGGCGCCGCCGCCGTTGCGGCCCCGGGCCGGGAAGCAAATGCGGTCAAACATCTTGGAGATGTGGAACGGGGCGCCTTCCCGGTGGGCGATTTCTATCGTTTGGCCGTGGCCGCCGCGGAACTCGCCTAGGCCGCCGGAGCCGGGGCGGTACTCCTTGCGCCAAATCACCAGGGGGGAGGTGGCCTCGTTCACCTCCGTCGGCGTGGTGCGCACTCCGCTGGGGAAGGCGGTGGTGGACAGGCCGTCCTTGGCCGGACGGGCGCCGGTGCCGCCGTTGAAGATCGGATTGATGACGAAGTCCTCGCCCGAGGAGTTGCCGGCCGCACCGGCGCCTAGGAACACCGGGTTCCAAATGCAGGAGGCGCCTTCCGCAGGGGTGCGCCCGGGCAGGATCTGCTCCAAGCACCCGAGCACTACGTCCGGCAGCATCTGGCCGATGGCGTGGCGGGCGGATACGGCCGCCGGGCGCAAGGCGTTCAGGATGCAGCCGGGCGGAGCGCTCACTTCGATGCAGTCCAAGGAGCCGGCATTGTTCGGAATGTCGTTGCCGACAATGCAGCGCACGCCGAAAGAGGCGTAGGCCTCCGTGTAGGGCATGGGCACATTGATGCCGAAGCGGGAGGCGCCTGAACTGCCTGCGAAGTCGATGTGCATGGCTTCCTTCGCTATGGTGAGCACGGCCTTCAGATCCACAGGTTCGTCGTAGCCGTCCACACGCATGGCGTAACTATGGCGACCGTCCGGAAGCGCGGCAATTTCCCGGCGCATGGCCCGCTGCGAGGCGGCAAGGATTTCATCGCCAATGGCATCCAACGCCTGCAGGCCAAAGTCATCCAGGGTTTCCAGCAGTTGCCGTCCGCCAGCGTCGTTGCAGGCGGCCAGGGAGTACAGATCTCCCTGGGCCACCACCGGGTCGCGCACATTGGCTTCGATGATGGACATCAACACCTCGTTCAATTCCCCGCCCCGGAACAGGTAGCCGATGGGAATGGTCAGGCCCTCCTCAAAAACCTCCGAGGCGTCCGGCCCGAAGCCCCTTCCCCCTACATCGGCGATATGGCTGGTGCTGGCGAACAGCGCGATGGGCGAACCGTTGCGGAAGATGGGCGTCACAACGGTGAAGTCGTTGAGATGGCCGGTGGCGTCCCAAGGGTCGTTGGTGAGCAGCACGTCCCCAGGCGCCAAGGTGTTCAGGGGATGTCGCTTCAGGAACTTGCCGACGGAGGCGGCCATCGCGTTCACATGCCCAGGGGTGCCGGTGACCGCCTGCGCCAACATGGCGCCCCGGGTGTTGAACACGCCAGCGGAAAGGTCTCCCGCCTCCCGCACGACGGTGGAGAAAGCGGTGCGCATCAACGTCTGCGCCTGCTCCTCGACAATGGCGAGCAGACGGTTCCAGACCAGTTGCGTACGGATCAGATCGGGCTTGGTGGACATCGCTGCAATGCTACCCGATTGTCCGCTGGCCGCCATCGCCAAGCGCCTCAGCACCCGTACGGCGGCGCTCCAAAACCAGGTGGCCTTGGGCGTTGACGGTGGCGGTGAAGTCGGCGGTGACAACCGTGGTGGTTTGCGGCTCGACGATCAAGGCCGGGCCGTCGAGATGATCCCCAGGCGCCAAGGCCTCCCGGCGATGCAGGGCGGCCTTGGCGGGCTGGTGCGGCGATGCGTCAAACACCTCCACATGCCGCTGGGCCTGCGCCCGTCGCCGACGCTGCACCGGGGCAACTGCCTGGGTTGGCTCAGGGACCGTGCCCAAGGCAAGGGTCCAGCTAAGAATTTCAACTTCCTGCCCCGGGATGATGCGGCCGTACAAGGCTTCATAAGCCTCGGCGAAGGCCTCGCCCAAGGACTGGGCGAACGCCCCATCGCCGGCAGCCCCGCTAGGTTCCGCGCCAGCACCCGCTTCCCCGCCAGCCGCGCCAGATTCCGTCCCGGCGCTCCCTTCCCCGCCCGCGCTCCCCTCCCCGCCAGGCCAGGCGATGGCGAAACCGCCAGAGCCGTCCGCCACGTAGGGAACATCGACGGCGATCTCATAGCCCTGCCCAAGGTAGCGCATATAGGCCCGGCAAGTCCCCTGCAGGGGCGCATCCGTTGCGGCGCCAACCACGGCCTGCGCCTCCGCCCGCATCTCCTCAATCAACGCGCGCACCGCCGCGACGCGAACACCGCCCAGCCTTAGGTAGCGGCTGCGCACCACCTCAAAGCTCACCGGCGCCAGCAGAAAGCCCACGGCGGAGCCAACACCGGCGTCCTTGGGCACCAAAATGCGGTCGATCTTCAACTTGCGGGCCAGTTGGCAGGCGTGCAGGGGCGCGGCGCCGCCGTAGGCGATCAGGGTCCTGCCGCCGGCATCCTTGCCCCACTCCACTGCGTGGGCGCGGGCGGCGCTGGCCATGTTCTCGTCGATGACTTCGGTGATGCCTTGGGCGGCGGCGGCGGCGTCCAGCGCCAAAGGCTGGGCCACCCCACTTTGGATGGCGTTCTCGCCGGCCTGAACATCCAAACGCAGGGCGCCGCCGGCAAAGAAGTCCCCTTGCAGCTTGCCGAGCAGCGCATCCGCATCCGGGACCGTGGGCAGGACGCCGCCCCGACCATAGGCGGCGGGGCCGGGCGCCGAACCGGCGCTGGCCGGCCCCACCTGTATTCTGCCCAGCTTGTCCACCCCGGCGATGGAGCCGCCGCCGGCGCCGATCTCCACCATCTCGATGACTGGAATGCGCACCGGCAGGCCAGAGCCCTTCTTGAAACGGTAGGCGCGGTCCACTTCAAAGGACCGGGACAGCAGCGGCTCGCCCTCATCCAATAGGCAGATCTTGGCGGTGGTGCCGCCCATGTCGAAGGAGAGCGCCCGCGCATAGCCGCACTCCCTGGCGATCTGCTGCGCCAGCAGGGCGCCGCCGGCAGGCCCGGACTCCACCAAACGGATGGGAAAGCGCGCCGCAGTGCCTATATCCGTCAGCCCGCCGCCGGAAGTCATCAGCAGCATTGGGCAATCCAAGCCCGAACGACGCAGTTGACGTTCCAGGCTGGCTAGGTAGGCGGCCATCAAGGGCTGCACATAGGCGTTCGCGCAGGCTGTCGACAGGCGTTCATATTCACGGATCTCGGGGCAGACTTCGCTGGACAGGGTGACGGAGACGCCAGGCAGGCGCCGCCGCACCGCCGCCGCCGCCTGCTGCTCATGCGCTGGGTTGCGGTAGGCGTGCAGAAAGCCGATGGCGACGCTTTCCGCCCCCGCCTCGGCCAGCGCCTCCACAGCCCCGTGCAGTGAGCGTTCATCCAAGGGCCGCAGCACCGCCCCATCCGCGGCGATGCGCTCCCGCACCGGAATGCGCAAGGAACGCGGCACCAAGGGTTGTGGCCGGTCTATGTGGATGTCGTACTGTTCGAAGCGGTTCTCAAACGCCATCTCCACCGCGTCCCGGTGACCCTCCGTGGTCAACAGGGCGGTGCGGGCGCCACGCCGCTCGATCAAGGCGTTGGTGGCCAGCGTGGTGCCATGCAGGAACAGGCGCACGGACCGAGGCGCGCGGCCGGCGTTGGCCAGCACCTCCCCAAGTCCGGTCAGCACCGCGTTGGCCGGATCTTCGTAGGTGGTCAGCACCTTGGTGGAGAAGCGTCGGCCGTCGCTCTCCAACACCACATCGGTGAAGGTGCCGCCAATATCCGCCGCCACTTTGGCCATCGGCCGCACTATTGCCCCGTATCCATGCGCCAGAGCGATGAGCGAAATCCTACCACCAACATCACCGCCAGCATGCACAGGCCGCAAACGGCCACCGCAGCCTGCACGCCCAGTTCAGCCGCCAGAAAGCCGTTCAGCAGCGCCCCCAACGGGCCAGCCCCCATAAAGGAAAAGGCATGAAAGCCCATAACCCGACCGAGCTGCTCCGGCGGCGCCTGCTCCTGCATGATGGAGCGGGACATGGTCAACGCGACGCCGCCGCACAACCCCCAGACAAATACAGCCCCAAGGCAGAGGGGAAAGCTGCTGGTGGCGGCCACCGAAACCAGCACGAAGGCGCCGGCGTACTGCGCCACAATCAGCGCCCGCCCGGGACGCCGCAAATCGCCGATGCGCAGCAGCAGCAGGATCGTCAGCACCAAGCCGGTGGAGTTGACCGCATTCATCCAGCCCAGCTCCGCCGCTGCGCCTGCAAAGACCTCGCGCACCAAAAGGGGCAGACTGACCATGAAGGCTCCCATGAAGAACAGCCCCATGGCGAAGTTCTGCACCGCCACCAAGCGCATTTCGCGGTGCTGCAGGACCGTCTTGGCGCCCGCCCAAACAGATAGCAGAAAGGAGGGCCGATCATTGCCGGAGATGGCCGCCGCGGGACGTTGCGCCACCTTGCGGAAGCCCAGCACGCCGGCGGCCAAAACCAAGGACTGGGCGGCGAGCACGGCCGCAACGCTGTCTTGGTCGGCGCGGGAGGCGATGAGAAACCCAAGTATCTGCATGCCGAACTGCACCGCGCTGGCCAGCAGCACGGTGCGCTGGATGCGCCCATCGGCAACCTGGTTCAGCAGCCCATCCCGAGCCGGGGTGATGAACGCCTGCACACAGCCCATGACGAAGGCGTAGGCCAGCATGCCGCCGAAGGTCAGCCGCCCGGCCAGCAGCATGCCCAGCAGCAGCAACGGCGCCAGGGTTGCGACCGCTTGGGCGACTATCGCCACCCTGCGTCCGCCGTAGCGGTCCGCCACGCCGCCGCCAAACAGCATCAGCAGGGTGCCGGGCAGCAGCAGGGTCATCTGCGCCACACCCACCATCTGCGGGGGTTGGCGCAACACCATGGTCACCAGCCAAGCGAACAGAACGCTTTGGATGCCGTAGGCCAGAAACCAGGAGCCAGTGCCAAGCAGATAATAGTGAATGGGGCGCATCATGTGCGGTGCAGACTTCCTGGCGGGGCGAAGGGCACGGCCCCGGCGGAAAAGGCGACGCGGTCCGCAGCGCCTATGATACTCCCTGCGGCGGCGAGCAGTGCGGCCGGGGCGCCGCCGGGGCGCCAGACGCAATCCATTCCCGCCAACCGCAGCCAGGACGGCCTAGCGACTAAAACCCACTTACTCGCGGGACAGGACACTAGGGGCAACGGCTATCTGCGGCGGCCTTCCGCCAACGGGCTTGTGCGCTTTCTGCTACGGCGGCGCGGAAAAACGCCGCAACAAGCTATGGGTGCGCCCCTGCTTATTGGGAGTATGATGGAATGGCGTCCTGTCAATTGATCCGAACCCTAGGCGAGGCCACTCTGATCGTCCAAATAACTTGTGGAGAAATCTCATGCAAACACTTTCGGCAAAACAGTTGGCCTTGGCGGGCGGCGGCTTGTACCCGATATTCTGGCGCTGGCCAACGCGGCGAGCCCGGATCATCTATACGCTCATAAGCGTACACCGCCTGGACGCTGACGATGATCCGCCAATTATTCCCCTCCGCCACACCGGTGGAGCCCACTGACCAACCCGCCGGGGCGCTCTTCAAGAGCGTCCCGGCTCAAACGCCCTAGCCGCCATCAACGACCACAGGCCGAGGAGACCGCCCGTGTCCTACTTGCGCATCTTTTCCTACCTGCCCAACCCGCGCATTTGGAAGGCGGTCATCACTGCGCGCATCGCCGGCGTAGAGTTGGACATTCGCGGCGCGCGGCCCCGGGAACTCCCGAACTGGCTATGGGACTACGAACCCCGCCCACTGTCGGAAGTCAGCGCACAGGCGCTAGCGGCCGCTGAACGCAAAGCCCACACCGGCTTCTCCGGCCCGCTCTACAAAACGGACGCCTTCCTGAAGGCCAACCCCACAGGCGCGGTGCCATGCGCTTTCAGCCAAGACGGGACCATCGGCATCTTTGAATCCAACAGCATCATGCGCGCCGTCGCCCGCCTGGGCGGCCAAAACCACAACCTGTACGGCGCTTCCGCCTTGGAATCCGCCCGCATAGACAGCTTTCTGGACCTAAGCCTGGCCTTCGCCCGGGACGCCCAGCACTACCTGCTGGCCATCGGCGACAAAAACCTCACCGGCGAGGCGCATGGCCGGGCCGCGGACGGCTGGCGCAGCTACGCGAGCGCCTTGGAGCAGGCGCTTGCCGAAGGCCCTTATCTATGCGGCCGGGCCCTAACCTTGGCGGACATTTGCTTCGCGTGCGAATTCGCGCTGTTCGTCCGGGAACGGAAGTTTGCAGACTATCTGGGCAAACTCGGCCTGCCCGTCATCAGCGACATGGGGCCCTATCCCCGCGCGGACGCCCTGGTCGAGCGGCTGCGTCAGCACCCAGCCTTCGCGCCGGAACTGGCCGACGCCATTCCACCTTGGTGAGGGACGGCGAATCCATCAAATGAACGGCGAGGACGATCGAGGCGACGGTTGGGTGGTGCTGCGCTCCGCCTTGGACCGGCGCAAGGTGACCGAAGCGGCCCTGGTGCTGGCGGCAATGGAGATCCCGCATCGCACCCTGTGGCGCAACCATGCCTGGGTGCTGCTGATTCCGCAGCAGCATGTGGTGCGGGCGGAGGCGGAACTGCGCAGCTATGCTGCGGAGAATCGCCGCCAGCGCCTAGCGGCACCGCGCCTGCACACCTTCGACCGGGGCTGGGCGGGGGCGCTGGCGTTTCTGGCCATCATTTGGCTGCTGCCCAACCTGGAGGGCTGGGGCGCTTTCGGCTGGAACTGGCGGGAGGCCGGGGTAATGAACGCCGGCCTGGTGCTGGAGGGCCATTGGTGGCGCGCCTTCACCGCCTTGACCCTGCATGCGGACCTAGGGCACATCGTCGGCAATTCCGCCTTTGGCGCGGTGTTCGGCATCTTTGTGGGGCGTTATTTCGGCGCTGGCTTCGGCTGGCTGCTGGTGTTGCTGAGCGGCGCCCTGGGCAACTACGCCAATGCGCTGATGCAGCCGTCGGCCTTCACCTCCCTAGGGGCCTCCACCGCCAACTTCGCCGCCCTTGGGCTGACCGGCACCTACCTGTGGCGCCGCACCCGCTTGGGCGAGCGCAGCTGGAAGCGCAACTTCGCCCCGCTGTTCGCCGCCCTTGCCCTGTTGGCCTACACTGGCGTTGGCGGCGAGCGCACGGACGTGCTGGCGCACTTCACCGGCTTTGCGGCGGGCGTGGGCGGCGGCCTGCTGGCTTCCTCCTTCGACCTGCGCCGCCTGGGCAGAAGCGGGCAGTTCATCTGCGGCGGCTTCGCCCTATGGCTGCTGGCCTACGCCTGGTTCAAAGCGGGCACCCTTGGGCCATGAAGGCGCGCCGCGCCAAGCGGACTTGCGCTTTGGGCCTGGCAGCCTGCTTCACCCTGCTGGCCTGGCCGCAACTGGCCGGCGCCCACGGCGGCGTGGTGGAGGAGGAGGACACCTGCCTGCTGCGCATGGGCTTCCTGCAAGCGCACTTCACGCTCTACCAGCCGGAACTGCGGGGCGCTGAGCAGTTCTGCGAGGAGGTGCCGGAGGTCGGCTCCAGCCTGTTCGTGATCGAATATCTGCACGAAATGATGAAGCAGATTCCGGTGGACTTCCGCATCATCCGGGACGACCAAGGCTTCGGCATCTTCGCCAACTGGGAGGACGTGCAGTCCATAGCGGACTTGGATGCGCAAACCGTGCTGCACCGCACGCTGGCGCCGGAGCCCACGGGCTGGCTCACCCTGCGCCACAACTTTCAGGAAGCCGGCGGCTACATCGGCGTCATCGTGGCGCAAAACCCCGCCAACCAAAAGAACTACACCTCCGTCTTCTACTTCGAGGTGGGCAACGCCGGCTATGGGCTTATTCCCCTGTTCGCCGTTTTGGTGCTCGCCGCGCAATTGACGTTTTGGCTCAGCACCGGCAGCCTGCAGCGCATCATTGGCGGAATCAGGATGCGCCGATAGACATGCCGAATCCATTGCATCCAGACCGGCTGCTCCCGGCGGAGCCGCAAATCCGCAAGATCGCCCGTTCCTTGTACGAGACCGTGGCGGCGTTGCCCATAATTAGTCCCCATGGCCACACCGACCCGGCCTGGTTCGCCCGGAACACCCCTTTCAGCAACCCGGCGGAACTGCTGATAACGCCGGATCACTATGTCTACCGCATGCTGTACAGCCAGGGGATATCGCTGCCTGAACTAGGCATTGCGCCAAAAGATGGCGACCACGCGGGAGTCCAGAAGAACCCCAAGGCCGTTTGGCGAATTTTTGCGGAGCACTATCACCTATTTCGCGGCACACCCACCAGGATGTGGTTGGATCACGTGTTTCACCAAGTGTTCGGGATCGATGAAGTTCTCCGTCCGGATACCGCCGATGGCATCTACCAGCATATCGATGCCGCCCTAAAGACCCCCGACTATCTTCCCCGCACGCTATTTGAACGCTTTGACATAGAGGTGCTGGCGACCACGGAATCGCCACTCGACCCCCTGACCCACCACGCGGAAATCCAATCCAGCGCATGGCCGGGCCGCGTGATCACCACCTTCAGGCCCGACCCGGTGGTTGACCCGGAGTACGAGGGATTTGCGCGCAACGTCAGCGAACTTGGTTCGTTGACAGGCGAAGACACAAGTGATTTCACCAACTATCTGGCGGCCCTTGAGAAGAGACGGGCGTTCTTCCGTCGGCATGGCGCAACGGCGACGGACCACGGCCACCCAACCGCCAGAACGGCCAATCTGAATGCCCGGGACGCCAAGGAACTGTACCGCAAAATCCTCGCCGGTGATTTCAGCGCCGACGAAGCGGACCTCTTCCGCGGACAGATGCTGACTGAAATGGCGCGCATGAGCCTCGCAGACGGCATGGTCATGCAGATCCACCCCGGCGCCTGGCGCAATCACAATCGCTGGCTCTTCGAACAGTTCGGCCGTGACCGCGGCGCCGATATTCCCATGCGCACCAGCTATGTGGATGCCTTGCAGCCGCTGCTGGACCGCTATGGCAACGAGCCGGAGCTCAGGATCATCCTGTTCACCTTGGATGAAACCAGCTACAGCCGCGAACTTGCGCCCCTGGCGGGCCATTACCCCTGCCTGCGGCTTGGCCCCGCCTGGTGGTTCCACGACAGCCCGGAAGGCATGCGCAGGTTCCGCGAACAAACCACGGAAACAGCCGGCTTCCACAACACGGTGGGGTTCAATGACGACACCCGAGCCTTCCTTTCCATACCGGCGCGCCACGACATGGCCCGCAGGATAGATTGCGGTTTCCTTGCGCGCTTGGTGGCGGAACATCGAATTGCGATGTCCGAAGCCCGGGAAGTGGCGCACTTCCTCGCCTTTGAGGCGGCTAAACGGGCTTACCGTCTGTAGCCGCCGTGGTGCGCCTCAACCCGTCCCTGTTGGCGGACCTGAAAAATGTGAGCGTCCCAAAATACGCACGTGATGCGCTGCAGCCCGGCCTAGTCCACATCGGCGTCGGCGCCTTTCATCGCGCGCACCAGACGGTCTACACGGAGCAGGTGCTCAACCAAGGGGACCTGCGCTGGGGAACCATCGGCGCCAGTTTGCGCACGACCCATATCCGTGACGCGCTGGCGCCCCAACGCTATCTCTACACCGTTTGCGCCCGGGATGGGGATCGGTTCGAACTGCAGGTGCCGGGAGGACTGATCAACATCGTGACGGACGCCGGCGCATTGATCTCCGCCATCGCGGATCCGCGTGTTCAGGTGGTGACGCTGACGATTACGGAAAAGGGATACGCAGACACAGATTCGGCATCGAGCGCCCTTGGCGTCCTGGCCCTGGCCTTAGGCCGCCGCATGGAAACTCGGACGCCCCTAACCATAATCAGTTGCGACAATCTCACCGGCAATGGCGACCTTCTGCGCGAGCGGGTGCGGGCGCTGTGCCAAGCGCCAGGGTTGGCCTCCTGGGTGGACGACCAGGTGTCGTTTCCAAGCTCGATGGTCGACCGCATCGTGCCGCGCACGACGGCGGCGGACATAGAGCAGTTGCAGTCTGTGGCCGGATACGCCGATGCCGCGCCGGTGCTGTGCGAAACCTTTTCCCAGTGGGTCATCCAGAACGACTTCCGCGGCCACCGGCCGGCCTGGGAGATGGGCGGCGCGATGCTGGTCGACGATGTGGTGCCCTATGAACAGGCCAAGCTGCGCCTGTTGAACGCAAGCCACAGCCTTTTGGCCTACCTGGGGCTGCTAAAGGGCCACGCGCACGTGCATGAGGCCGTCGCCGACCCGGACTTGCGCGCTTTTGTGCTGCAGACGTTAAGGGACGAAATCAGGCCGGGCATCGAGGCGCCTGCTGGCATGGATCTCGATGCCTACACAGCCTCTATCTTGCGCCGGTTCGCCAATGACGCGGTCCCTTATCGAACGGCCCAGGTGGCCAGCGATGGCAGCCATAAGCTGGCCCAGCGCATCCATCCCTCGCTGAAGGCCGTCTGGGCCACCGGCGCCGCGGCGCCCGGGCTGGAGCTGGGACTGTGTGCCTGGCTGCAAACGTTGCGGGGAAGCGCGGAAGACGGCTCGCCCATCGCCTACGACGACCCGGGTGCGGCGCCGGTTCGGAAGTTGCTTCGCAAGCACTCAGAGCCAGCTGCCGCGATACGCGCCATAGCCCAGGAGACGGCCCTGTGGTCGGATTTTCCGCCACAGGCCCTGCTGCGGATGGAGCAGGCGTTCGTCCGGCTTGCAAGGGGCGGGGTTGCCGCCAGCCTTGCGCCACTGCTAAGTCGCTGAGCGCCTACTACGAACTGTGCGGAAGCCTCCCGCCCAGCTTCACATGGCCGTTCGTCGCCGACTGCGCGATGCGGCGCGCGTAGAGCCGTTCCCGGCTTTCAACGCCGGCCTTGCTGACATGACGGGCGACGCCGTCCCGCGATGCGGCGCGTAGAGCCGCTCCCGGCTTTCAACGGCTGGGCGCCGCATTGTCGCCGTCGGCCTGCGCCTGCGCCCGCAGGCTTAATTCGGCCGCACGAAAGATGTGCGCTTGGCTCATGGCCGTTTCGGTGCCATGCAAGGCATCGAGAATCAGCTGCCCAAAGAACGGAAAGCCCACCCTGCCAAGGCAGTCCATCCTTGCAACCGATCTTCCGTCCGCCTTTACAATGATCGAGGCGGGCGCCTGGCGCGTTGGGTCGATATACTTGCGCAGCTCCAACGTCCCTTCCGTGCCGGTGACGAAGGTGCGCCCATCACCCCACACCGGCAGCCCGTCCGGGGTGAACCAGTCCAGCCGCGCGTAGCAGGAGGCGCCGTTGTCCCCAACCAGGGCGAATTCGCCAAAATCCTGCAGGCCCGGCAAGTCCGGGTGGTTGAGATTGCAGGCCCGCGCGTATTCCACGCTGGCGTCTTCGCAGCCGGCATAGGCCAGAAACTGCTCCACTTGGTGGGAGCCGATATCGGCGATGATGCCGCCATAGCGGGACTTGTCAAAAAACCATTCGGGCCGCGTCCCTCTGGCCAGACGATGGGGCGCCAGAATCAACACATGCAGAACGCGGCCAATGACGCCTCGCGCAAGCAACGCACCGGCGCGCCAAGCCGCCTCGTTGTGCACCCGTTCGGAGTAGTAGACGAAATAGCGATGCCGATGCTCCGCAACCAACCTTCGCATGCGCGCCAGCTGCTCTAAGGTGGTGAAGGGCGGCTTGTCGGTGAAGTAGTGCTTGCCCGCCCGAATCACCTCGGCGCCGATGTCGCATCGCCGGTCCGGAATGGCGGCGGCCGCAATCAACTGCAGGTTGTCGTTTTGCAACAGGTCGGTGAAGTGCGCCGCAGCCTGGGCTTGGGGATAGTGCGCTTGGTAGGCGGCCACACGCTGCGGGTCCCCATCATAGACGTGGGTCAGGGTGGCCCCCGCCTCAATCAGGCCGTTCGTCTGGCCGTAGATGTGGCCGTGGTCCAGAAAGGCCGCGGCGAACTGAAATTCTCCAGGCCCGACGACCGGCGCGGGCGGCCCTTGCGGCGCATAGGCGGCGCCGTCGCCGATGCTCACAGCCAGCCCAACCCAACCAGGGTGCTGTACAGGGCGCTGGCCACCACCGTCAGGATGCACAACATCATGGCGCTGTTGTACAAGACAGCTTTCCGGCCCCGTGGCCGGTCCGCACCCATGTACGATGTTCTGTTGTTCAGGGCCAACCAACCAACATAGGCGATGGGCAATAGAAGCCCGCAGAAGGCCGAAGTTGGCAGGATTACATAGGGCCCCATGGTGGTCCACAGGAATACGCCCAGCACAGCCGGCGTGGGCGCGAGGCAGGCCAGGCGATAGGCGGTGGAGCCTTCCTGCAGATTGAACATTTCCCGAGCCGCGGCGCCGCAGGTGAGCATGTGCATGACCAAGGATCCCACAGCCATTCCCAATACGCCCAAGGGGAACACCAAGTGCGCCACGCCCTCCCCCAAGCCTGCCGCACTGAACATCGCCCCTGCCCGGGCCGGGCTCAGACGGCTTTGCAGATCCCCGTCGAAGCCCTGGAGCGCGGTGGCGGCGGCAATTGAAATGAGCCCGGTGACAAGCAGGTAGGGCAATACCAAGCCAATGACGATGTCGCTGCGCGCCAGGCTGCGCTGCTCGCGTCCCCAGCCGCGGCGAATTAAGGTATAGCCGTACACGAAGGTCATGTTGATGCCGACGGCCGTGCCCAAGGCCGCCATCATGGTGGTGACGCCGAAGACATCCCTTGGCAGGGAGTGCGGCACGAACCCCCAGAGCACCCGCGCCCAGTCCAGGTCGCTGCGCGCGGCGGCAACCACAACCACCCAAGCGAAACTCAGGATGATCAGGCCGCTCAGCATCTTGACGCCATGTTCAAAGAGGCGGACGGGTCGCCGCCCCTTGTCATAGTTCCACGCAGTGCAGGCGCAACCCGCCCAGATCAGCACCGCCAGCACAAAGAGGTAGAGCTCGCGCGCCGCACCCTGGTCCTGGTCAGTCAATGCAAAGCCGGTGACCACCCTGATCGCCTCCTCCAGCATCCCGGCGCCCAGGGGGTAGTGTGAAAAACCCCAGATGATGCTGGAGCCCAGCGCGGCGATCGCCCACAGCCACGCAAGTGCGGGAGAAATGTGGTTCCGCATCGCCACAAAGGGTCGCTGCCCGGTTGATAGGGTCTGGTGCGCCAGCGCAAAAAGCATGATGCAGCCGATCAGCATCGAAACCGGCTGCACCCAGAGAAATTCATAGCCGAACACCGAACCAATGGTCAGCGAGGTGACAGCCGACCCGCCACCCAGGGTCATGGCGCCCTGCAGCCAGCCAGGGCCGCCCTCCCGGATATTGGCCAGCAAACTCATCGATACGACTTTTCCATATCTATATTCGCTTCCAGTGCAGCCGGTTCTCGCAAGCTGCCGGCCGCTATTCTCTGTTGCAGGGCCGCCTCGTAGGCGCCCGCATCCAGGGGCAGGGAGACGGCTTGGCTGGTCCAGGCGGACAGGAGCATCGCATTGGCCAGTTCAATGGAAGCCAAACCCGCGGCTGCCGGCGTCGCCAGCGAATCGCCCGCGCCAATGGCGTTCACGAAGTTCTGCAGCACCGCCCCATGCTGGTTCACCGGCGCGCCGGGTTGTATGGAGTGCTCGCTGCACTCCGGCATCCCGAACATGTCCAGCGTCTGCGCGCAGTGCTCGGCCACGCTCTCCGCCATAGCGTAGAGGCGAATGCGTTCGCCATCAAAGCGAAGCGTGCCGAGATCGCCCACCAGGTCGAGCTGGTTGATGCCGGGGGCTTCGCCGCTGGAGGCGGTGATCGTACCGGTGAGGCCATGGTCAAAACTCAGTGTAGCGGTGACTTCGTCCTCGACGTCGATTTGGTGGTATTTTCCGAACGCGGCGATGGCGTACACCCGGCTTGGCATCCCGGTTAGCCACTGCAGGACGTCCAGGTTGTGAATGCACTGATTGATCAGCAGGCCGCCGCCCTCCCCCGGCCAAGTGCCTCGCCAGCGGCTCACCCGGTAGTAGACATCCGGGCGGTACCAACCGGTCATGTTCCAGGCGAATCGCTTCAGGGCGCCCAAGCGCCCGTCGTCCAGGAGTTGCTTGATGCATTTGTACGCGGCGTGGAACCGCTGGTTAAGCATCACCGCGAAGCAACGCTCCTTGGGCGCGGCGGATATCAGCTTGCGAGCCTGGCCAATCGACATGGCCAGCGGCTTTTCCATCAGCACATGGAGGCCCTGCGCAAGTGCGGCCGAGCCTATTTCCGGATGGGACATGGTTGGCGTGGCGACCAGCACCGCATCGATCATGCCGCTTGCAATCAACGTCCGGTAATCCGGGAAGCAGGGCAGGCCGAGACTGCTGCTGCGGGCGCAGACAGCGCTAAGTTCAGCGCCCGCAATGGATCCGCCCGTCAACAGCCCTGCATGCTGGCGACCAATGTTGCCAAGCCCAACGATGCCGATTCTAACCGCGCTCACAGATCACCGACCCTGGGAATCAACATGCTCCCCTGGGGTGTGGCCATACGCACGCCGGTCACGCCGCCGTCGTCCGCCAGGACAAACTCCAGCCGTAGCTGCCGCGGCTCAAAAATGAAGTGATCCTCACGCTCCTCCCGGATGGGACCGTTGAATATGGCGCTTCTCACTTCCAGTTCATTGCCTGCATACACAAACCGCAACCTGAAGCCTTCATCCTCATAGCGCCCTTGATATTTCGCATAGTGCGTGTTGACTCTCACCTCGGATAATTCCGAGGCGGTCCAGAGTTGCGTGCGCCCTTGCGTTTCCTGACGTACGCGGGCAATGAATTCCGCATCGGTTGCACGGCCTAGATGGCCCCAGGCGCGATTCAGGAAGGTTAGCAGCCCTGCCGCCGTTGCATCGTCAAAGCCGGGCAGGCTCGCGTGACCCGGCATGACGCCATTCCAAACCTCGCCGCCCACTTCAATGGGGCCCGCAAGCCCCTGAAGCACGATTCGCGCCACAAGCTCCCTAGGCCCGGTGACCCAGGCGGAACCAGCAAGGGTCGGACCCAATGATGCAATGCCAGCGCCATCGGCGCCATGACAGGTGGCGCAACGCGTTCGATAGTACTCCGCCCCCAGTTCGCGATTCTGACGCTGCCGGGGTGAGAGAGGCTTGGCGTACGCCGATAGATCATCGCCTGGCCAGGTGACGGCCCTTCGCGCGCGGGCGACGGCGGGCCAGAGCGCCTCGTCTTCAACGGAAAATACCGGATGTGGTTCCGCGATCACCAACCTTGCGAAGCCTTCATCCCGTGTTAGCGCGAAGATCCCATTAAGCACCGCTTGGGCAAGCCAAGTCCGGCTGCTATTGGCCGCCGCCAGATCCAACCAGATCGCCACTTGGCCGCCGTCGCCGCGTAGGCCTTGGCTGACCAGTTTCGCCAGGAACGCCGTGGCAGCTTCAGCTTCGGCGTCCCACGCGCCTGTGGCCAGCAACTCGTTCAGAAAGCGCAGTTCTTCGCCAAAGGCCGCCGCCTGCACAGCCGCGCAGCGATAGGCATCGCCAACATCGGCCGTCAATGCAGCGAGCAGATAGGCCCGCACGGATGGCGAACCATTGTGCGCCGCGAAGGATAGGATCAGATGTTGGGCAAAGGCCGGATCCCAGGATTTTGCCGCCAACCTCAGCAAGTCGTCCGTGGACAACAGGTTAGCGCCGGCTTCCAGAGCCGCCAGCCTTACCTTGGCATCGCTGTGCCCAAGGGCCTGCAGGACAATGTTTCTGGTGAGCCCGCTCCGACCCGAGAGCGTCCATAGGGCATGCACCGCGCGCAAGGGATCGGCGCCTTTGGCGAGTTGCGCCAACTTGCCCGCAAGCCTTGGAGAGGCGTCCGCAATCAGCAGGCGCTGCGCCGTATCCCGCATCCAGCCGTTGGGGTGGCCCAGCAACCTTAGTTGGCCCCGGCGATAGGATAGGGCGCCGAATCCCGACCCCGGGCGTCCGCCCGCCTGGCGGGCAACACGCCAGATCCTGCCCATCCCCAACGGCCGTTCAAGCCCCCGTTCCTTGGCCTGGGCGCGGAGCTCCTCGCTGATAAAGACATGGTCCTGGATCAGGCCGCGGTACATATCCACGACATAGAGGGCGCCGTCCGGACCGACCTTGACATCCACCGGGCGAAACCGCTCATCTGTGGAGGCCAGGAACTCCCTTTGCCGCCATTTCCCATCCGCATAGAGAACGTGCTCCGCCGCCACCGACAGGCCAGCGCGCTTTAGACGCAGCTGTGCGACGACATTGGCCGCGGGCTCCGTCACGAACACGTCATTTGCATACTCCGGCCCGAACTGGTCGCCGCGATACACCGCCATGCCGCTGGCGGAAGTGGGCCGGTCCAAACGCCCGTCGGCTCTTAGCACGCCCGGCACGTAGGCGCGGTTGACGCCCGTGTTGACCCGAACCGCGAACACTTGATCGTTGCGGCTGATGGGGGCGTTCAAACCCGGCGCACCGGCGTTGCCCGCTCGAATCACCGCCTGCGCATCGTAGCTGTCACCGAGCAGCAAATTGGAATTGGTGTTGTAGTAGAGCCTGCCGGCGTTGTCCTTGCTGATGCCCCATTGGCCGCGATAGAGCGTCGGCTGCGAAACCAGCGCGCCATCGACTATTCGCAGCCGGCGTGCGGACGTGGCGTTGTACAGCCAGTTGTCCAATCCCGTAAGAAGGCCATTTTCCACATACTCAACCAAACCGAGCCGATCGCCGTAGGAACCCAGCAGAACCTTGTTGCCGCAATTGATCGTTGCGCCCCTTCCATCCGTATTGGGACACAGCCAGAGGTTTGGCGGCTCGCCAATCAACAGGCCGTCGTTGACGATGGCGACCGCGCGGGGCAGAACCAGCTCGTCGGCCAGCACCTCCCGGCGATCGTAGACGCCATCACGGTCTGTATCCGCAAGCCTCACCACAGCGCCAACGGGGGCGGTTTGATTGGTTCCGTAGGCGTCGGGCATGAATCCCCGCATCTCCGCGGCGTACAGACTGCCTGTTTCATCCCAAGCAACGGCCACTGGGTCTTCGATTAGGGGTTCGGCCGCAACCAATTCGATGACGAAGCCAGGAGCAATGGAGAAACTGGCCAACGCCTGCGTGGGCGTCAACGCCGGGGCGGGCGGCGTCTCCACCGCCTTATAGAGGGGGATGGCCTCCTCGGCGGCTTGGGCTTGTGCACATGAGAGCAGCCCCAGCAGCAGGGCGAAGGTGCTTGCTGCCTTGCCCACTAATAGGTCAGGTTCCGCAGGTATTCGTAGCTGCGGACGATTGCTGCGGCCGGATCCGGCGGGTCGTCCCGTTCCACAAAGAAATACCGTGCGCCCGCCGCCTGGGCTTCGGCGACGAAGCTAGGGAAGTCGATGGCGCCGTACCCCACATCCTCGAAGTCGCCGCTCGCGTCCATGTCCTTCAGGTGGCAGCTATTGAAACGACCCGCGTAGCGGCTGAGATAGTCGCTAAAGCTCCCGCCGCCCTTGACGATCCAGTACGAATCCAACTGAAAGCTCACCTTTTGGGGATCGGTTTGCTCGATCATCAGGTCATAGGGGATGACGCCATCGAGGGGGATGAACTCCCAATCGTGATTATGGTAGCCGAACATGATTCCCTGCTCGGCGCACAGCTCTCCTGCGGCGTTCATGTACTCGATGTTTCGCTTAACTTGGTCCAGGGACTGGAACTCCGCTGGCATTAGGAAGGGCAGGTTGATGACTTTCTGTCCCAGCACCAGCGCGTCCTCCATTCCATGGGATACGTTTTCGACCAGGTGCTTGGCTTGCCCCCGCTCTGCGAAAATGCGCATGGCCTCCTCCCGGGGCATCCGCATAACGCCCTCCGGCAGCGCGGGCGTCACACGCCCCACAGGCGCGTTCAGTCCCAATTCGGCCAGGAGCCCCTTTACATATTCGGCGGAGCGGCCAAGGAACCCCATGGCGGAGAACTCCACCTGGCTGTAGCCAATTTCCGCCACTTTCCGCAGCGTGCCCTCGAAGTCCTGCATCATCAGCCTGTTGACCGTGGACAACTGCAAGCCGAAGTCCTTGAGCTGGCGAACATTTTCCCGTTCGTTGGGACCAACGCCCGGCGCCCGGCCGCAGGCCATGAGCGCAGCCGGAATCAAGGTCCCCGCCGCAAGCTGCAGCAGTTCGCGTCGACGCACCGTCAGAAGCCCGCGCTACAAGCCGATGCCGAATTGCACGCCCACATAGCGCTCGGCATCCCTCGGGAAAGTTTGTATGTAGGTTGGTTGATTGCCCCAAAGCCCGCCGAAGTTTGCGATGCTCGCGACATAGTCCTCATCAAACAGATTGTTTACGAACACCGTGACCGAATAGCGCTGCGACCCGCTCTCGACAATGCCGAGGCTCAGATTGGCGATTCCGTAGCTGTCCTGGTGGGCGCCGGGGTCGCCGAGCAGGGAGAAGTTAACGTCGTCCTGCCACTGGTAGGAAAGATTGGCAAAGCCGCTGAAGGGCAAACCCTCCAAGGGCAGCAAGTACTCCGCGCTGATCGTGAACTTGAAATCGGGACTGTTGTTGAGGTCTTCGCCGCCGAGGTCCTGGGCAAAGGCGCCCGTGCCCATGCCGGAGCTGTCCAAGACTTCGGAACAGCCGGAAGTCTGGCCGACCCAACAGTCGGCGCCGGCAAATTCCTTGATCTCGGCGTTGACATAAGCCAAACCGCCGACTATCCGCAGGCTTTCGGTCAGAACCGCCTGAAAGTCGATCTCCACCCCGGAGGTCTCCAGTTCGCCGACGTTGGCGATGCCCAGCTCGACTACGTTATCGACCAAACGCGCCTGCTGCGCCTGAAAGTCTTCGTAGGTCGCGAAGAAAATTGTCGGGTTGAACTGCAATCGACCGTCAAGGAACGTGCCTTTCATGCCCAGCTCAAACGCCAGCGAGTCTTCGTTGCCCACCGGATTGTCCGAAGTCTGCTGGTTGAAGCTGCTTGAGATGTCGTATCCCTGCCCTTTGTAGCCCGAGGAGGCCGTGGCGAAGACCATGACATCCTCGTTGATTCGGTGCTGCAGGCCAAGCTTGAAGGTGGCTGCGCTTTCGCTGTCGGATCCGGATAGAAACGAGCCGGTCAATGCGTTCTCGAAGCTGTGGGAAATTTCCTCATCCTGAATTCGCGCGCCCAATATCAGGTCGGTGTCCTGCGCCAAGGACAGGGTGCCCTGACCGTACAGGGCGAGCATTTCAGTGCCCGTATCGGCGACCCAGTTGGCGGCAAACAGGGGACCCCGCTGAAAGTCCCTGCCGTAAACGACATCCGAGTAGTAGAAGCCGACGACATACTCAAAGGATTGCGATGCCGGCGAGATCAGCCGGAATTCGTGGGAAAGGGATTCCAGTTCAAAGCCGCCGCCCTGTGCAAGACCGCCGGAGGCCGCTCCGCCGGTGAATGCAGCCAGCAAATCAAAGGCGGTGCCGTCCACATCCCGCGTAACTTCGTACTCCCATTCGTTGTACGCCGTGACGGAAAGGAGTTCATGCTCGCCGATGGCGAGACTCAGGCGCATTCCCGCATTCCAGGCATCGGATTCATCGGCGGTCAGATCGTCGCTGGCGATCTCGGTGTTGTCCTTTGCGGGAGAAATCCCCGCAAGAACCGCCGCCGGCGGCAAAAAGCCGAGAAAGCGGGCGCCATCGGCCACCGAGCGCATAGTGGCGTTGCAGCAGGTGGACTCGCTTTTGCTGCGCTCTGCGAATAGCGTCCCTGTCACGGCGTCACCCAGATCGAAAACCAGCTTGCCGCGCACGCCTTGGGACTCATTGCCGTCCACTTCCTGACCGGTGGTGACATTGTCGATGTGGCCATCCTCACGATTCCTGCTGAACGCGCTTAGCCTGAACCCTGCCGAATCGCCCAGCGGGCCGCCCATTGTCAGCCTGACGAGCGTCTCGTCGTCATTGGTGAAGCCCGCCCGAAACTTAAAGCCGAATGCATCGCCCGGATCCTGGGTGACTAGGTTAACCACGCCGGCGGAAGCGTTCTTGCCGAACAGGGTGCTCTGCGGCCCACGCAGCACTTCGATGCGCTGAAGGTCCAGAAGATCGCTGAAGGCTTGGGAAGACCTGACCAAGGGCACGTCATCCACGACGATCGCCACGCTAGGCTCGATGTTGATGCTGAATACATTGGTGCCGATGCCGCGCAGACTGAAGCCGCTGTTCGTCGCCCAATCGCCGCGGTTGACGGTCAGCGACGGCGAAATGCGCGTGATGTCGGTAAATTCGTCAATGCGCGTGGCCTCGATGGTGGCCGCGTCCACCGCACTCACCGCAACCGCCACATCCTGCACGCTCTGCGCACGTTTGGTGGCCGTGACCAGGATTTCCTCAATCACCGCGTCGCTGGCCGCAACGGGCGAAGCCGCCAAAGCCGCAACCACGGCCAAGCCTGCGGGCCGGAATAGGTTCCCCATTATTGATCCCCTTGCTTTTTTGGTTTTGATTGGTCAGCCGTCTGGCGGCCCGCAGCAAAACCAGCCACTGAGCAACGCCACCGACACCCCCAAATGCAACTTATACACCAAATCAAATGCCGGATGCCAGCCTTCAAAGGTGGCGGCGACAACTCCCGCCAACGCCCCGACGCGCAATTTCGCAGCTCTATTGCGCGGGAATTCGGTTGCTTTGGGCGTCCAATTATGACGACTTCATGGACACATCGAGCTTAGCGGAGTTGCTGGGGCGGCGGTAATGAATGATCCAATTTTCGGAAGGCAGGTCACTTCGAAAACCTTCGCCCATCAATCAGGCCAGTCATCAACCGGCGAACCGGCGTACGCCGGCGCTACTCCTGGGAGATGGCCAGTTCCTTGTCGGTGATGAACTCCAGCAACGCCGGCCGGCCCTGCTTGGTGGCGGCGATGCCGCGCTCGAGGGCCGCCACGATGTCTTTCGGGTCCTCCACACGCTCTCCGTAGCCGCCAAAGGCGCGGGCCATGTCAGCGTAATGGCCGGAGATGTTAGTGGCGCCGTACTTCCGCTGGGAGACCGGCATGATGGGAATCTCGATGGCCATGGAGAAGTTATTGAACAGAATTGAGAGTATGGGGATGCGCTCCCGCACGGCGGTCTCGAAATCCATGCCGGTGAAGCCGATGGCGGCGTCCCCCCAAACATTGATGCACAGCTTGTCCGGGTGCGCCAGCTTCGCCCCCATGGCCAGCCCCAACCCGTAGCCGAGTTGGGTGGTTTTGCCCCAACCGATGTAGCTGAGCGGCGCCGTCGCCTGCCAGAAGGGCGTGATCTGATCCCTGGGGCTGCCGGCGTCGTGGGTGATGATCACATTGTTCTTGTCCACCAAGGCGTTCAACTCCCAAAGCACCCGGTAGGGGTTGATGGGCGCCTGATCGGCGGTAAGTTTTGGCATCCACTCGCCGAGCCATGCGTCCCGCAACCCCGCGATGCGGGACGGCACGTCCGCCCGCCCTTGCGCCATCGCCCGATCATGCCTCTCCATCGCCCGCGCCAGCGCCTCCAGCGTCAGCTTGGCGTCGCCGATCAGGCCATATTGCGCGGGCACGTCCTTGTTCAGGTCCATCGGATCCAGGGTGGCGTGGATGATGGTCTTGCCCCGGGGCATCGGCACCCCAAAGCCGGTCAGGGCGAAGCTGCACCCTAAGCCTAGGATAACGTCCGCTTCCGCCAGAAAAACCTTGACCGGACGCGGGTTGGACCGCCCGCCGCAGCCTAGGGAGAGGGGATGATCCTCCGCAAAGGCGCTCTTGCCCTCGATGCTGGTGGTCACCGGGATGTTCCAAGCCTCCGCCAGGAACTGCAGTTGCGGCCACGCTTGGGCGTAGTGGACGCCTTGGCCGGCGTAAATGACTGGCCGCTCTGCGGCCGCCAGAACGCGCGCAGCGGCGGCCACGGCCTCCGGGTCCGGGCCGGAACGGGTGCTGTAGCTCGGGGTATGGACCCAATCGTCCGGCACGTCCTCCCGGAACAGGTCCACGGGCACCTCCACCAAAACCGGCCCCGGCCGCCCGTTGCGCAACTGGAAGAAGGCGCGGCGCATCACATCCGGCAGCGCCCGCCCTAGGGTCAGCGGCTCCGCCCACTTGGTGACCCCGCGCATGTTCTCCACGGCGTTGAAGTTGGGGTAGTAGTTGGCCAGCCGCCGGGGATAGCCGCCCGGCATCACCAGAATGGGCACGGATTCCGAATAGGCCTGGGCCACCCCGCCAAAGGCGTTCTCCGCCCCCGGCCCGTGCTGCATGCAGAACACGCCGATCCGCTCCCCGCTGGAAAGTCGGGAGTAGGCGTCCGCCATGTGCAGGCCGATGCGCTCCTGGCGCACGATGACAGTGCGGATGTCCTCCTTCGCCGCCGCCTCGATGATGGGGTTCACCGGATAGGCGAACAGCACTTCCACCCCCTCCGCCTTCAGCACCTTGGCAATGGCCTCGCCGACCTTCATCACGCCTCCCGTTTCCCGCAAGCCGAGGTTTCGCCACATTATAGGGGGCGATGGGGGCTGTGGAAGCGCCGATTCAGATCGCCGCCACCTCAGCAGCGCCCGTCCGTGCAAAGCGCAGTTCGCCATACTTTGCTGGAAATCTGGGCTACAGAGAACTCCGTTGGAAAATTCTCCCATTTTGAAGCAAATGCACAAAATCCGCGGTGAATGACCCACAAGGGCAGTCTTTTTCGTCCACTTATGGCGGACTTTTGGGATCCGCCCCCACCAACACCTGCTCGAAGAGTTCTACGGTGCATTATGTGGTTCGAATCGACGTCGGTCCGCACCAGATCCATACCAAAGTCGTCTACCAGCCCTCGGCAAAGTTCCATATAGGAATGAGTGTTTTTTTGGATTATTCCGCAATATTCTGCGGCATCTAATGACCTTTCAGAAACTTTCTTTCAAGAGCGGACACTTTGGGATGGTCCTGCCGGTCCGCACACATTGACTCGCAACTCGAGACCTGTTTCACTCGCAGTCTGGCGCAATAGATCCTCATATGAGGACCGTACGCATTGACTCGCAACTGGAAGCCTGTATGACAGCACATAATTGGGTGGAACTAGTCGCCAAAAATGTACAAGCCTTGGGAGAGGATTTCCGGCCCAACGAACTCGCCTATCTCGCGTTAACCTCGAAGGTCGAGCTGCCGATTCGCGATCGATTGGCCTTCCGAATGCGTCAACAGATACGGGGAACCACTAACCTTGCTGTCGCTAGGGAGTGGATGGGAACGGGAACGAAACGGGAAAGATTCGACCTAGCCGTCGTAACGGATGGATCGGAGGCACGGCTGCTTCTGGAAGCTAAGGCAATGTATTCCTTCGACCTATTCACAAGTTCGGGCAGAAGGCGGTTCGTGCACTACTGTTCGAATGACCTGCGGAAGTTGCAGGAGGCTGGCGCGAATAGCCCGACCACGCCAACGCTTCTGACCCTAGTCTTAGCGACCCATCCCCACCATCCAGAAGCCATTCCCCTTCATTGGAGTGGGGTGATCAAGTATTTCAAGGAACTCCGGCGCTTCCCTAACAGATCGGTTTCTGATGTCACACAAGAGATCCTTCAACACTTCGGGCCACCGAATTTCCCGCTCATCGTATCAGGCAAGATTCATGGCGGCCTAGCCTTCGGCACCGAAGTCTCTGTGGTATACGCCTTACTTGGCCCTCACAACGTCATGCGGAGCATGTAGTGACCTCATTCTAGCCCAACCTATTGAGGTTGGTTGGCGTTCGCCTGAAACGCTCGCGACTTCAGATGGGGTGTTGTGTTGCCTCACTTGTTGATCGGATTTTCGATCGGTCATGGTGCCCTTAACCGAATTCGAGGCGAGCGTAGCCCCCGCCAGCACTTTCTCGAAAAGTTCTACGGCGCCAGTTCCTAGCCATTGCGTAGAGCACGGCCGCACCGACGGTTGCTTGTGGCCGCGTTGCTGGCTCTGATGACGCCGTTCCAGCCGGACAGTTTGCTGGCCCACATATTGCGCCACGCCGCTCGTCGATTCACGGAACGTTCCCCCTTTTCAACGCGTTGGCTGCAAATTCATAAGCTTGGTCCCGGTGCAAACCGCGCTGGCCGCGCTATCATCATGGCTCTTGGTGCTATACGTGGGATTGCAATGCAGGACGTCGCCGCATTTCGTCAGGAAACGCGGGCTTGGTTGGAGGCCAACTGCCCGTCGGGGGCCCGTGGTCCGGGCCAAGTGGCTTGGGGCAGCCGCAAGGTGACGCTGGAGCCCGATGTGCGCCTGTGGCTTACGCGCATGGCGGAGAAAGGCTGGACCGTGCCCACTTGGCCCCGGCAATACGGCGGCGCTGCACTGAACCGAAAAGAATACCTAGTGCTCATAGAGGAACTGAAGCGCCTGCAGGCGCGCACCCCGCTGACCGGACGGGGCGTCAACTACATTGGCCCGACCCTGCTGGAATACGGAGATGACGACCAAAAGGCCCGTTGGCTGCCGGGCATCGCCAGGGGCGACGGGGGCTGGGCCATGGGGTATTCGGAGCCCGGCGCTGGTTCGGACCTGGCGAGCTTGAGCACCCGGGCGGTGCGCACCGGCGATCGCTTCCTGATCAACGGCCGCAAGATCTGGACCTCCGACGCCATGGACTGCGACTACATCTTCGTGCTGGCGCGCACGGCTCCGGACGCCCCCAAGCACCAAGGCATCAGCCTGATCCTGGTGGACATGAACCAACCAGGCGTGCAGGTGCGCCCCATCCGCCTGCTCTCCGGCGCCTCCCCCTTCAACGAGACCCTGTTCGAGGACGCCATCGCCCCGGTCGGCGACATCGTGGGCGGCCTCAACAACGGCTGGACGGTGGGCAAACGGCTTTTGCAGTTCGAACGCTCCACCCACGCGGGCATCAACACCTCCGGCGCCCAAGGCGGGCGCACGGCGAAAAGCCGGCTGCCGCAGCTGGTCAAGCGTTACGCCGGGGTGGCGGATGGCCGCATACAGGATGTCTTCCTGCGCGACTGGCTGATCCGCGTGGAGCAAAACGGCCACGCCCAGCGGCTGACCCAACGGCGCGCCATCGAGGAAAGCCAAGCCCGCGCCCCCGGCTTTGCATCGTCCACCGTCAAGCTGACCAACGCCCTGCAGCAGCAGGACAGCAACGAACTCGCAATCGCCGCCATGGGCGTACAGGGCTTGGGCTGGCGGGGGGAGGGCTTTGCGCCCGAAGAAGTTGCCGCCACCAAGGAATGGCTGCTGCAGAAGTCCCTGACCATCGCCGGCGGCACCAAGGAGATTCAACTGAACATCATCGCCAAACGGGTACTGGGGCTGCCGGATTGACGGCGCCGGGAACAGCGACCGGGCCAACCGCGGCCAAGAGTCCAGCGACGGCCGTTCGCCAACCCGAGATGCCAACACTGTCGCGTCAGGCGGCGTCCAGAAACCGGGGCAGCGCACCCAGTTCAGCAGTCTGGCGTTCACTGGTTGGGGGCTGGCGGCGGGGTGGCCGTGTATGGGCGGGGCCAACGGTTTACGCAGCCAAAATCAAGGTGTTCACGCGGCAAAAGACTAGGGAACCTCTGAACAAGTCCCGGAAGCCCAGAGCAGCCTAAAGAGCGTGATGGCAAGGCGCGACGAAGCCGTGTGGCTTGGCCCCACACAAGGAGCCGCAACACAGCCAGTGCGCCCTTGAGGCCCTCCCGAAGGGCACCCCGCGGCGCGCGGACTGCGCAATCCCCCCTGCGCTACGGGTCGCCTTCCATGGCCGCAACGCCATCTCCGGCTGCTGAGAGCGGGGCGCTGGGGTGAACGCGATTTGTTCAGAGGTTCCCTAGTGGCGGTCCAATTGTCGGTCAGTGTACTGTACCAGTCCCACAAGCCGGTCTGTGGATTGGGTGCCGAGTCGATATAGGTTGCCGGTTCGCGCAGATGCTTCGCCCCAAGCGTTGGCGAGATCGGAGCACCGCGGTGTAACGATCAGTTCAAAGGACTTGTCGGGAAGGCGACGAAACATGATTGCGGAATCGGCATAGGGCGGGCCGCCCTCCTCTTGTGTGGGCAGGTTGAGTCTCTCCATACGGTTGTTGCCATGCCAAGTCAACCGTTTGTCCGTCCAGCAGCGTCTGCCGATACGTAGAGTTGGTTCGCCGATTTTCTTATGGGATTGATCGTAGTTCACGAAGTTGAAGCCAAAGAATCGGTGGCCAGTGCGCGGAAGTTCGAGTTGGCTGTTCGAGCCGCCCGACAGCGATTTGACGTGAACCCACAGGGCATCGTAGTCGGCAAAGTCTAGTCCCTTTTCCACGGCGTCGCGCAAAGATCGTAGTTGGTCGCCATGGTCAAAAGCTGGAACGGGTAGAGCCTCGATCGGCTCCTGTCCAGGCGGGAGTGCACCTCCTCGAACCTGTTTGTAGCGTTCAATCAAGTCCTGCGTAAGCGGTTCCGTCTGGGCGCGGAATAGTTGGAACGAAGCATCTATTTGGGACGTTGAAGCGTCTTTTTGTATCCAACCCGCCTCGGTATTGCAGGTGAAGCCTCTGCCGGTGAGATTCGCGGACGCGACCAGAACGCTGGAAGTTCCATCGCGAATGTGGAATGCGTATACCTTTGGGTGAAACGCATTCCCGGGACGGGTCTTGCCTTGAAGGATGGCGTCGACACCGGCGATCTGAATATCTGTGTTTTCCAAGGACATCCAGTACTCTAGCGCTTCCGGCTTCGTGATGCCGTAGTCGAAAGATGTAATCAAGGACTTCGGCATCTGGGAGAACCTATCGCACCCCACGGCGCCAATGATGGCGTCTGTAAGAAGGTCCGTGCCGGACTTCGTCGTATAGGCGGCAGCCACCTCTATGCCGACCAACCTATCGTCAATCATGTCAACGATTGCATTCCGGATCTGGGCGGGCCTTCTTTGGTTTTGGGCAATTAGCATATGTTGCTTACCTCAAGGCTTCTGCTTGGCGTAACGCACCTGGAGTTGTCATGTCAGCCATCATGAACTGGACCGTTGGCGAGCAGCGCTGAGTTCCCGGGCGCGGGTGTTGAGCGCGGCCGCAAAAGCGTCGACGCGAGAATTGGGCACTCGCTCCGCAAGCAGGGCGCGAAGGACAAAACGGTCGATTCGCGTCCGATCCTGCTCGGTCCGGCAATCTGTTGGTTCTTCCAGCCCAGCGAGAGATTGGTCGCTCAAGAAAGGGGCTGAGATGTGTCTCAGGTGAGAGGCTTCGAGCTTGAGGGCTCCACCTCCAAGGCGTGCGCCGCTTGCCTCCATGCAGCACCTGCACCACGCGCTGTTGAGGAAACTCTCCATGACTCGGGGAGTCCACCGCGGGTTGTCGGACCAGAACGTCGAGAAGTTGGCATCAACCAGGAGTTGCGGATCGTTGTTGGCATGGGTTCTGGGCGTATGCTGGACAATGCGGGGTATAAAAGCGCGGGGACTGTGACGCGGCATGAAGTCTGGAAGCATGTACCAAAACCGCGGAGGGGTGTTGCTCCGTGCCCGGCGAACATTGGTGCGGACAGCGGCAAATTCCGGCACTGGCTTGCTTAGTGCGGCACCCGGAAGGGGCTTCCGGGCGGCATCACGAACATATTGCGCCAGGTCGTCCGGCATGGTGCGGGGAACGGGCTGACCGGCGCGAGCGTAGGCCACACGGGCGGCCGCCACAGCGGACATGTCCTCGGGCAAAGCCCATTGACGCAGGTCCAGAACCCGCGTCCGGCGGGTGACAGGCCACCTCGACTCGATTTCCGACTGACGGTGAAGCACAGGACGCAACGCTAAGGACGGCACACGGAGCGTTCGTCGCCCAAAGACCTTGCTCGTTATTACCGTACACCAGTCGCCGGCAAGAGGTTCAACCATCTCCACATAGAAGAAGCGATTGCAGCCCGTGCGCAGGCCTTGACCGACGCGAATTCCGAGGTCTTCGATGGAACGCAGCACACCGGGAAGGAGAGCGGAGGGCAGCAGGTCGCCCACCGCCTCGGGAATTGGCGCGGGACCGCTACTTCCCATCTTGGGCAGGGACATACCTAAGAGAGGGAGAGTGCCGGACGGCCCGGACGCGGGCTCCAAGACGCCGAGCCAGCGCTCGTTCTGCGCACGAGTGCTCAGGGAAGCCCATTCGCGTTGCGGGAGAAAAGCTCGCCGAGCAAGGCCATCGCTCAATGCGGCATCCGGATCCCTACACCACTTGGCGAAAGCAGCTTCTGGACAAGGATGCCGGAACGCGCCGCCAATGATCGATTCGGAAGAGGCCGCGTTGGGAGTGATGGTAACCCAGCAGGCGGAAGACCAGGTGGTTCTCGTTATTAGTGGAATGTTGATCGCGTCGTCGTGAAGGCGCCGGGCCACGATGAGGTGCGTACCAACCAGCGCATCCGGGAACCAGCAAGGCCCCGAGTCCTCAACGACGATCTCAAGTTCGAATGCCCGGAGCAGCAGATACCGAACAACATGCGCGTAATCGCGTGAGCGCCAAGTTGCCGGCACGATGAGCGCGAGACGCCCGCCTGGCCGAACCATCAGGGCGCATAGCAGCCAAGCCGGAACGGAGAGATCGGCAAGTCCGGAATAGCTTCTGGTCAGGGCGACCCAAACCTCTCGCGACGACCCTCGAAGGCGATGGGCAACAATGCGAGCGAGCCCCCGACGTACCGACTCGCCGCGCCCGTTCATGGATTGGCGGCGTACGTAGGGTGGATTCGCGATGACGAGATCGTAGGCTGAATCGGGCAACGCATCCACATTGAAGGCATCGGCGCAGACCACATGATGCCGAATTGGGTACCGAGCGGCGATAAGCGCGAGACGCCGTTGGCAAAGACTGGCGGATTCCGGGTCGACTTCGATGGCGCTCAGCTCGTCAAGTGGACTGCCGTGATGACTGGCGGCATGAACAACGGCATCGATCAAGTCACCCGTCCCGGCCATCGGATCAAGAACCTTCCTAGTGCCCTCGTCAATCGCGAGATGGGCGAGTAGGCGACTGACCTTCGTTCCCGTGAAGAATTGACCCAATGACTTTCGTTGCGCCATGGGAAGCGCCCTTTCGAAAGTACGCGCTTCATGGCGAAGGTCGGCTAGGGATTCAGGCGGAGCCATACTTCGCCCTTGCACGTTGCTGATCCGAGCACCAGCGATAGTACTCGTCGGCGTCGATGGGAACCTGCTGATGATTGGCAAGGTAATGGTTGACTAGCCGCGAGTAGAGACGTTCCGGCGTCTGCTCGTCTGGACCTAGATCAAGCGCTTCCCGCCGTAGCTTGGTTGCGATTTGCCAAGGCGAGCCGTTCAAGTGCGCTGGTCGGGCGGGCCGCTTGCCGAGCATCAATACCGGATCGCCGCGAACAGTCCCATTAGTCGTCACCTGTTTGAAACTCCCCTGCCTTTTGTCAAGGACGCCCGTGTGCTTGACGCTGAACCCGGCGTCGGAATAGGCGGACTGAAGAGCGTTCCAAACATTGGCTTTTGCGGAGTGGAATACCAGGGTGGCCGTGCCTCCGGGGCGAAGGATCCTGTGAAGTTCCACAAACGCATCGGTCAGAAGGCGACGATACGTGTCGATCGTCTTGCCCTGACTCCTGCTAACGATAACCTCGTCCCCGGGATTGGTGATTTGTCCGAGCCACGCCTCGTTGAGCAAGGAAATTTCAGAATAAGGGATATTGCCGCCGAATGGCGGGTCGGTGAATACGTAGTCGATTGAGGCATCCGGCAGCTCAACGCAACGGCTCGATTTCCCATGGACGACCACATGCGCACGACGGCCGTGAATCGATTCGAACGCCTTGGCGACAGTGGAGAGTTTTCGTGCAAGGCCACGGAACAGATTCTTTTCAACCGGGAGACCGCTAACGTAGAGGACGCCCGATTGAGCGCTCGTCAACACCAAGTCCTTTTGGCCCGATTTGGCGATGACTCGGGTCATCATGGTTGCGTGGGAAGCGTTGTAGCCGAGGAGCCAAAACCGCAGGGCATTGCGCATTGGCTCCTCAAACGCCTCGGCTTTCTCCCAAAGCCGCCCGAAGGCAATAAGGTTGCGGCGGGTGTAGAAGTGATGTACGTGAGAGATCCCTCTGTGGTAGCCGCTACGGTATAGGTCACCCCACGGAATCGCCAACTTGGGGACGCACTGAGGTATCGGCTCTTCGGCGATTCGAGCAAGCAGTTCGATGTCTTGGGCATTCGGGTCGCGAGCCCAAGGAGACTGGCCGGTGATGCCGTATACACGGCCCATCTTACGAAGCCTTGTCTCAACGGTTTCGTTGATCAGATCGTCCTGCATTCGCTTTGAAATTCGCTTGAGGGCACCGACCGGATGTTCACAATCGCAGGCCGGGCAGCGAAATCGAGGTGAAATGCGCGCGGGGGAAAGAGAAACGCAGTTATCCCACAAGGTGGTTTGGCGGCGGCAGTCGGGACAGCGCACGACGTCGGCCCATACGACATGTCTGATGCGACCCATGCATCCCTTCGGGTCTTGGGCGCAGTAAAGCCAACCGAAAACGCCCTCGACCTCTCCGAGAAGGCTTTCCGCCGCGTTCCGAAAATGCTGTGGGTCGGGTGGGTTGTTAAGGGTGTCGGCGACAAAGGCACCGAGGCGGCCGAGTTCGTAGAGCACGGCGTTCCTAGGGCCCCAACGAGCGCGAAGCCCGATTTGCGCAGCCCGCCGCCGCAGTTCTACAGGGGGATCCTCGCAGAGCAGGGCTGCGAGACCTGTGGTGCCGGTGCCGGCGAAGCCATCGAAAACAGTGGCGCCGGGCTTGGTGTGGGCGGCGATGTAGAGCGCGATGGTCTCTGGCGAAATCTTGGTGGGGTACGGAAACGCCGCGTAAAGCGGGCCGGTCCTAGTGGCTGGCAACGCGCCGTTGTACAGCGCCGCCGGACAACTTCCATGCACACCATGTGAGGGCTTGGGTCTAGGCAACGCTCTCACCCGTTCGCGTGATTCACCAACACGGGACGCCGCGGCAACGGCTTCAGGCAGCGCCCAAAAACCGGTTCAGGGCGGACAGGGCGGCAAGGGCGAGCAGAATCAGCCCGCCTAGGCGGATGGTGATTTTCTTCTCCAGCAGGTCCAGACGGACTTCCAGATACTCCTTGGAAACCAGCCCTTCCATTTGCGCAGCGAATTCGCTCTTGGTGACCAAGGACGACATTTTGCCGTCGATGTCGGATACTTTGCGTTCCACGACGGTAAGGCGATCCTCCACGGCGGTCAGGCGATCCCCCACGGCGGTCAAGCGATCCTCCACGGCGGTTAAGCGGTTCTCAACGGCCGTCACCCGGGTATCCAAAGCCGTCACCCGGGTATCCAAAGCCGTCACCCGGGTATCCAAAGCCGTCACGCGGTCATCCAAGACCGTCAGGCGGTTATCCAGCGCGTCCAATTTATGGTCAAGGCGCCACAGATCCTCCTTGGTGACCACCTGCTCAAGAAGGGGATCGACCACAAGGTCTCCTTGCGCAACAGCCTGGGCTTCCGCCTGTTCCCTGGGGATTCCAGCGGCCTCCAGACGTTTTGCATACTCCAATGTGCTGAACATCGGCTTGAACACCTTGGCTTGCCCTCGACCATAGCAGTGCGAACCAGAAGACGCCAGCCCAAACCCCGTGGGGCGCCAGACGGGGCATCGGTCACAGCAACGCTAACAGGGGTGGGAAAGCCAAGGCAATTCGCCGTGGCGTGAGACATTCGCCTCAAGCAGCGGCGGGCTCGGCGCACAACCTGCGCGAAACTTCCGCGGTGGACGGGAAAAGGCCTGAACGAGGCCGGGCCTTGTCGGTCCAGTACGACGGCAACCCCAGGCTACAGTATTTTTCCCGCAAGCCTTGATGGCTTCCGCCTTACCGGCGCACGGGCCGTTCCTTATCAGGGGATTAAGGACGTGTCGTTGGCGTATAAAACCCCAATGAGTATATTATCTCCTTGGAGGCTACTTGATCCCCCGGTGCCATAGACGCTGAGCCAGTTCATTTGGCGTTATGCCGAGGCATCGGCAAGATAGGCCATCGGATAGCTGTCAGTACAGGCGGACATGGAGGAGGGAACCATGAGGTCATTGTTTTGTGCGCTCTTCGCATTGCTGCCCCTTGTGGGCTGCCCCATCATTTCGCTGCAGGCGCAAACAGGCGTCATTGAGGAAATTGTCGTCACCGCACGGCAACGGTCAGAGTCGCTGCAGGATGCGCCGGTGACCATCACCGCGGTTTCCGGCGATACGCTGGACCGGTTGGCGTTGAACAATCTGGATCAAATATCTGACCATGTGCCCAATTTGTACGTCAGCTACGGGTCTTCCGGGGGCAGCGCGACCGTCTCCCTGCGTGGCATAGGAACGGGCTCCTCCAGCGCCGGTTTTTCCTCGGCGGTGGGCCTTTTGATAGACGACCTGCACTTCGAGCGTGGGCGCTGGGTGCAGGGAGGCATGGTGGACTTGGCGCAGGTTGAAGTGTTGAAGGGTCCCCAGGCGCTTTATTTCGGCAAGAACAACACGGCCGGTTTGATCATCCTGCGCACCCGCGACCCCGTGCCGGGTGAGGAAACCAAAGTGAATCTCAGGGCTGGCTATGAATTTGACGCGCAGGAATACTTGGCGGAGGCTGGCGTCTCCTTCTCCTTGTCGGACAGTTTCGCCATCCGCCTGGCGGGCCGCCACACCGACCAGAACAGGGGCTGGATCAAGAACGACGCCGTATCGCAGGTTGACCCCCTCTTCGGGTACACCATCCCTGGCGCGGGGAATAACGACAACTTCCCCGACCTTCAGGAAAGCATGGGCCGGCTTACCGCTGTCTGGACGCCCGACGAAAAATTTAGTTTGAAGTTCAAGTCCAGCGTCACCAGCACTGAGGATGCGGGACCCATCTACCACGATCAACTGTCGGAATGCGTCGGTCCCGGCGGGACGCCCTTGCTGGTGTTCGGCGTTCCCTCGCCCGCCACTGACTGCGATGCCAACTACATCAACACCAAGAGCAATATCGCCCCCGGCCTGATGGCCGGAGAGCCGGATGAGTTCGGGGATGGCGCCACTTTTACGGAATACGACGCTTGGCGCACTTCCGTGCGCCTGGATTACGACTTTGGGCCGGCGACCATCACTTCCGTCACCGGCCTAACGCACTATGATTCCGACCTGCTGGACAACGCCACCTTCGCCGGAGACGCACAGGTGCCTTTCTTCGAGCGCACGGACCACGACAGTTGGAGCCAGGAGCTTCGCATGCAAACCCAGTTTGAAGGCAGTGTGAACTTTCAGGGCGGCGCCCTCTACACCGAAAAGGACCTCTACTTCCGCAACTCCGCGCGCATCGCCCCCCTGCCCCCAGACAGCCGCAACGGGCGGCAGTGGACTTGGGATAAGGTGGCGGACCAGGAGAGCACTTCCTGGTCGGTCTACGGTGAACTCATCTGGGACATTGCCGAGTCAGTGGAGTTGTCCGCCGGCGCCCGGTATACGGATGAGGAGCGGGATTTCCTGTTCAGGGTGCCTCACTTGCATGAGTTTTTTGACGTCATCCTGCCAGGCATTTTGTCCTCCCAAACCCTGCAGAGCGTATTTGAAGACGAAGACACTTCCCCCCAGGCGACCCTTTCCTGGCGGCCCGCGGAAGACATCACCCTGTTTGCCGCCTATCGCGAGGGCTTCAAGTCCGGCGGGTTCGACGCCAGTCATACTCTGGCCCCGGGCCCGGCGGATCAGGTCATCCAGGACATCCGGTTCGACAGTGAGCAGGCCAAGGGTTTCGAGGTGGGCGTCAAGTCCCGCTGGGCGAACGGTTCCGTGCAGGTGAACGCCACCGCATATGCCTTCGACTATGATGACTTGCAGCTCTCCACCCTGGATACCGAAACGACCCAGTTCAGAATCCAGAACGTGGCGGCGGCATCCACCGAAGGCGTGGAGGTGGAACTGGCCTGGGCGCCCCAGGACAACCTGAGGCTGCGCGCTTTCGTCAACTACAATAACGCCAAGTATGATGATTTCCTGACAGCCTGCTACGCCGGGCAATCCATAGAGGCAGGTTGCAATCAGGTTCCGGTGTTCGACGCCGCGCTTGGGGTGGACAGGTTCGTATCGCAGGATGTGGGCGGCACACGGGTGCCTGTGGCGCCTAAGTGGGCGGCGACCTTCGGTTTGACCTACGACCTGAATCTGGGCAACTCAGGCTGGCGCGCCGTCTTCGACATCGATGGCCGTTATTCCGGCGCCTATCGCCAGAGCCTTACCCAGTTGCCCGACAGCAAGCATGGCTCCTACGTGGTTTTTGACGGCTCTGTCCGCTTCCTAGCGCCGAATGATCGTTGGGAAGTCTCTCTTATGGGCCGCAACCTAGGGGACAAACTGGTGGTGGTGGGCAAGTCCGACCGGCCGCTCACCGGGTCCGGCAACGGCCTGCCCGCGGGTCATCCGGACTTGCAGCGGGCGGATTCCATCAGCCGCGTATTGCGCGGCCGCCAAGTGTGGCTGCAGGTCAATTACCGAATCTGAATTTAGGAAGGTGACCCGTTTCGGTCCGAAGGCCAGCCCCCTTATCGAGAGCCCCGCTGGATCACAAATCCCCGAACCTAGTGTAGTGTCTCGAATAAAACATATCATGCCTCTCAACATGCCTCAGCCTGAGCGGGACGGGCACGTGGGTGACGGCGGCCTCGACCAGACGGG
>CAYGBY010000012.1:0-35785 GCA_964348115.1 uncultured Pseudomonadales bacterium | reverse complement strand
GTGGCGAGCGCCCGCTTGAGTTCGTGGGCGAGCCCCAGATAGTCGACCACGAGACTACCCGGCTTGTCCTTGAACACCCGGTTGGCGCGCGCGACGGCCTGCATCAACCCATGGCCGCGCATCGGCTTGTCGACATACAGGGGTGTGCAGGCTCGGCGCGTCGTTTCTTGGGCCATTCGAGAGCGGCATCTTCAACCTCGCTCCGCAAGGGTTGCCATCACGCTGTCGCTCTACCGGCGCAAGACAAATCTCGCTCGTTCCCGCCTGAGCATCACATACGGACTCATGCAGCGCGGGCCGAGGGCGACGCAGGCGTTCGGAATCTTGATCTTGCTGGTGGTGTCGGCTGGTACTTCGTGCGTGACTACCGTGCACTTGTAAGCTAACGCATGGGCAACAAGCCAATAATCTGCAACTTGCAAGAACGTTTTGACGGCGGCAGGCCGGTATCCATGACTGGTTGCCCAATCGCTCACGTCGCGAAGCGCCGGCAATACGGTGTCATCCGGCGGCAGGAAAAACCCGGAACCCTGCGCTGCGGCCCAACTCGCCAGTTCGTCGTCTCCTGCTTGCAGTTCGTCCGCGACCTTTTCGATGCTCATGACCCTGCCCGTGCCGTTCCGCTCAACCAGCCAGTCCCAGAAAGCAGGACAGAAATCGAAGCCATAGTGAAGATTTTTGGCCTGGATGAACACGTTGGAATCGACCAGATAAGACGTCATCCCATCACTCCGACTTCGCGCCCCAGACTGTTGAAGGTTTCAGTCTTCTTGACACCCAACATCCTGAACGCATCCCGATACAACGTCTGCCCTTCAAGCGTACTCACGACCAGCACACGCGCAAACCGCCGGCTGACCCGCGCAGTGGCCGTACGATAGAAGTCACCGCCACCGTCTCTCCTCGCCCGAACCGTCATCCGCAGGCGTTCGTTCTGTTGCGCCCAGGCAGCGTCAAAGCGCTCACGAGTCAGCCAGCCAGCGTCGAACAAGCGCCGCAGGATTACCAACGAGCTGACCTTGAAGGTACGTGTCAGTCGAGTAAGCGCGTTGGGCAGCGGCTCGTTCCGGCGCAGATCAGCGCGCAAGGTTTCCAACGGCACCAGAAGTTCGGCCGCCACCGCATTACACCAAACCTCCTCGGTCCGCATGTTCAGTCCGAGTGCCGCACTCATGTTCGACAAAGCCGAAGCACCAAGCCAAATATGTGCGAGCTCGTGAGCGAGCGTAAACATCTGCGCCGCTCTGGTGTCCTTACCGTTGATGAAGATCAGCGGTGCGAGCGGATCGCATATTGCGAAGCCACGAAACTCGGCGGGATCGAGCGGGCGGTGAGTGTTGCTCATCACGATACCGCTCACCATTACGAGAATACCGGCCTCGTCACCCCGCCGGATGAACAGCCGCAGCGCGTCGGCCCAAGTCGAACACTCCCGGCGCGCCGCCAGATCGAACCTCAATATCTCCCGCATCTGCGCCGCAACAGTTTTAGGGGATGCTTTGACCGAGGCGCTGCCTACGAAGCCGAGATCCGGTTCGCCGGTCACGCGGGCGAAATCCCCATACCAACTCTGCCGTTCCTGACAGGCGTAGATCGTGTCCAGCAGATTCGGGCTAGGGCGAGTAACCGCACGACCGGCGAAGGTACGGAAGTCCGGTATGGGCACGGGTTCTTCCGGCGGCTCAGCGAGCAATAGATAGCCGAAAGGCACGTGGACGGTGTGTGCGAACGCCTCCAGCTGCTTCATCGTCGGCTGCGTCTCGCCGGCCTCCCACTCCGGCAGCTTCCTGAACTTCGCCGCCAGATCTTCCTGGGCAACCCCAGCACGCTGGCGCGCCCAACGGATTAGCACAGGATTGATGGCGACTCGCATCATGGGCACTTCCCCGCCAAGCTCGCCGAGGCGGCATTTAGCACTCGGAAGCACACTTTGGCGGTGTGTTCATCCCGTTTGAAAATCGAGGCCATCCGCTGGTACGAGTGGATGTAATTTCGGAAATCGCGCAAGCCGTGACTGAACTTCTTGACGTCGATCTTCAGACCGCCGACATTGGCACGTTCGCACCCGGGCACTGGGGGCGATGTCCGGGCCATGAGTAGTGGTTCAACATCAAGCTTCAAGGCATCATCTCGTCCAGCGCCGCGGCGAGGCGAGCTTGGTCCGTCAGCGTCAACCAGTCGCCGAACAGCGCGATATCCACGTCTAACGATATGGTATTGGTTCCGGCAGCCCGAGATGCGAACAACACGGCCCGTTGCGCACGGTCATTGGCGGCGACCTCCGCGATGATCGCTTCACGATGCGTGTCCTTGAGGCCGTCCGTCATGGCGTCCGCTTGGCGTCCAGAGACCGGTGGAGCCGCAGCAGAAGCCGGCGCAGGCTACCACGCTCCGGGTTTCCACTTCCCGGACCGCGGCACTCGGGTTCCGGCGCGGGGCTGTCGCTGATCACCACATAGTCCCGCTGGATCTCCTGTTGAAACCGCTTCGGCACACGCGCCCAGTCGTGGGCCTCGATCAGAAACGGGATGGTCGACTCGCGAACCGCATCCTCAAAGCCGCGCAGTTGGCCGCCGGTGAGCTTCCCGAGGCCGGGGGCGCGCAGCACGAGATCGAGGTCGCTGCCGCTGTGACCGCGGCCGTTCACGCGGCTGCCGTAAGCCCAGACTTCGACGCCGGGCAGGTGCTTGCGCAGCAAGGCCTCCAGGATGCGGCGATGCCGGGGCGCGATCTGGAGTCGGTCAGCCATCGTTCGCAGCCTCTATGGTGTCGGCCAACGCCTTCGCGTCGGCGATGAAGGCTGGCAGCAGTTCCAGAATCGTCTCGGCGAAGTGCTCGCCGTATTTGTGTGCGCTGTCGTTCCGGCAATCGCGGTAGGTCAACCAACGTTCCGCCACCTCCACGTCGATCAGCCGGTGTCTGGCCGCGTGCCGGAACAGGTCCTTGAAAACCAGCTCGTCGGCCCGCCGGTTGCTGGCGAAGAACGCCGCGAGACGCTTGCGCAACAGCATTCCGCTTGTTCCAGCACCAGATCGAACTCTTTGACGCAGGCAGCCCGGTAGAGGTCGTAGAGGATGTCCGATTCACCAAACGACTCGATTTCCTTGAAGGCCGCCTCCAACACACGGATGCAACGCATCAGGAAGCCCGTATCGATACGGCCACGCCGTCCGTGCTCCAGTTTCCTGCCCATGCGCCTAAAGCCTGTCCATCCTGTGCCTGTTGACCCAAGCCATGACAACTCGTGGGCGACGGGCGAGCGAAGCATCGCTCTGTCGACCCGGCCCAGCGAAATCAGACGCCGACACACCCACAACACCCCTGTGTCGCCGTCCTTCCGGCCCATGCCGCACAGCACCGCGACAACAGGGCCGCGAAGATGCGCAATCTTGCCCCCGGACTTGGCATCAGGCAACCCCAGCTCTCTGGCGCCCAGTGTGCTGTCCCACAGGCTTCCAGCCTAACATGAGGGTCCCCGACTTGCGGCATTCGGTCTGCATCAGCAGGCGCATGGCGGCGACGGCGGGGACCGTTCCGAGGTGGAGCAGTGACTGGCAAGCAAGCAAAAAAACGGTAAGATGGGGCGGTTTTCTTGTGGGCGTGGCCGGAGGCTAGGCACTGGATCAGTCGAACGGCGGCGATGTCCATTACCGCACCATCTTTCTGTCCGACATCCACCTTGGCGCTAAGGGGTGTCAGGCGGAGCGTTTGCTGGCGTTTCTCAAAGCGCACAGTTGCGATCAGCTCTACCTTGTTGGGGACATCATCGATGGCTGGCGCATGGAGGCCTCGCTGTATTGGCCGCAGACGCACAACAATGTGGTGCGGCAACTGCTCACCATGGCCAAGCGGGGCGCCGTGCTCACCTATGTCACCGGCAACCACGATGAGTTTCTGCGCAGCTATTCCGACCTAAGCTTCGGCAACATTTCCGTGGTGGACGAGGCGGTGCACGTCACGGCCGCCGGGCAGCGGCTGCTGGTGCTGCACGGCGACCAGTTCGACGTGGTCACCCGCCACCATCGCTGGCTGGCCTTCCTGGGGGACCTGGGCTACCGCGGGCTGCTGCACCTGAACAAGGTGCTCAACTTCCTGCGCCGCAAGCTGGGCTACGGCTACTGGTCTCTTTCCGCCTGGGCCAAGCAGCGCGTCAAGCGGGCGGTGAACAAGTACAGCAGCTTTGAGCAGGCGCTTAGCTACGAGTGCCGCCGCCGTGGATTCGATGGGGTGGTGTGCGGCCACATCCACAAGGCGGAGATCAGCGCCATTGCGGGCGCCCAATACATGAATTGCGGCGATTGGGTGGAGTCCTGCACGGCGCTGGTGGAGGATGCGCAAGGCGCCTTTCAAATCCTCGACTGGTCCCCGGCCAATGTGCATATAGTCTCCGCGGACGCCAAGCCGGGGAAGGCTGCGATGAAGTCATCAAGACCCGTCCTGACCGTGCGCAAGCAATCTTGACGGGAAGGTCCACGGCCAACCGCGCCGGCGGGCCTGCGCCATGAGCCCTTGCATGGAGCGGGTCCGGTCGGGGCGGTTCGGTAACCAAGCGGGACGCCAGCGGGCCTGCGCCCTGAGCCCTTGCATGGAAGCGCCCGCTTCCCAGCGCGCCAGCCCAGCAAAATGGCTGCGGGAACTCCCATCAGGGCTCAGCGCATGAGCGAGGCGAGCTCTGTGGATGGCAGCCTAAATTCCTCGGCAACGCCAAAACCCATCCATCTGGCGTTTCACGCCGACGGCAATGCGTATTTCCGCATCTGGATGGTCAATCTGGCGCTGACGATTCTGACCCTAGGCATCTATTCCGCGTGGGCCAAGGTGCGCACCAACCGCTACTTTTACCGCAGCACCGAATTGGCCGGCGATCACTTCGATTACCTCGCCAACCCCGTCACGATCCTGAAAGGCCGAATGATCGCGGTTGGCGCACTCCTCATATACACGTCAACCCAGATATTCTATCCGAAGGCGGGCATCCTGATGTTCATCGCCCTGCTCATCGCCCTGCCGTGGATCGTGGCAAGATCGGTGCGGTTCAACGCCATCATGTCCGCCTGGCGGGGCATTCGCTTCGGTTTCGATGGCGGGCCGGGCGGGGCGGCGGCGGCCTATCTGGGATGGCGATTTTTCGGCCTGATCACCCTAGGCTTAGGCATGCCGTTTGCGTGGTTCAAGCAGAATCAGTACCTCATCAACCATCATCGGTTCGGCCGCACCCTTGCGTCCACATCCGCTCGACCGGCGCACTTCTACCTGATCCTATTCGCACTCATAGGCGCTGCGGTAGCTGCGCTGCCGGTTTCCTGGCTGATCCTGTTCGGGGGGCCGACGGCCGGCGATGGAGCGGGAGATCTGCTCTCTTGGCCGATGGCATTGTCAATGCTCGGCTATTTCGTCATGTACCTGTGGATGTACGTGATTTATCAGGCCATGCACTTCAAGGCCGTCTACAACAACGTATCCGTGGATGACATCCAATTGCGGACCAACGTTACGGTGCGCGGCTGGCTTTTGGTGGCCGCAGTCAATTCCATCCTGATGATCCTGACCCTCGGCCTGTACTACCCTTGGGCCAGTGTGCGCATGAGACGTTACGTCATTTCCCATTTGTGGGTTCTAGCCACGGACCTCGACGGATTCATCGCCGACGAGACGGACCGCACCACGGCGCTGGGCGAAGAGTTCGGGGAAGCCTTCGATCTCGGCATCGGCGTGTAGGCGACCGAGCTTGATCAGCCTGGAAGGCAAGTATTTCGGCGGCATCAGCAGCGTCGCCGTGCCGGCAAGATTGGAAGCCCGTGATGATCGTGCCGTGGAGCTGCGCCACGATGGCGAAATTCACACACTCGCCGCCGCCGACCTGAAGATCGAGGCGCGCCTTGGCAACACACCACGGCAAATCACCTGGGACTCCAGGTCCCGATTCGTCACCCTCGATCACGCGGGCGCCGACGCGCTCGCTGCGCTCCTCCCGCACCAAGACAAGTTGCGCCTGGTCTCCTGGCTAGAGGCGCGCACAGGGATCGCCCTCGCCGCCACGATGCTCGTCCTCTTCCTCGGCGCAGGCTTGACTGTCTGGGGCGTGCCGGCGCTTTCCAAAGCGGTCGCATTCGCAGCGCCAGCCGAAGTCAGCGCACAGCTCGGCGCATCCACCCTGGGCACGATCGATCGGCTACTGGCGCCATCGGCGCTGGAACCTGAGCGCCAAGCGGAGCTCACGGACTACTTTGCCGAATTCGGCGCTGTTGACACCATGGCGTTCCGCAACGGCGGATACATCGGCGCGAACGCCTTCACGTTAAGCGCGGCCACCGTGGTGATGACCGACGAACTGGTCGAGCTGGCGACGACCGACGAACAGTTGCTGGCTGTATATCTTCACGAGCTTGGCCACGCAAGGCTGCGGCATGTCGAGCGGTCGATTCTGCAGAATTCGATGTGGGTTGTGCTCTTCACCATAGTTTCGGGCGATTTCAGCGGCGCGGGCGAGCTGATCCTGTCCTTGCCCCTCGCGCTCGGCCAAAAGGCTTATTCACGCGAATTCGAGCGCGAAGCAGATCATTACGCCATCCAGGCAATGTTGGATGCCGGACTGGATCCTGGGGAATTGGCGAACATCCTCGAACGCATGCACGGTCAGAAACCGCAGGCGGATGCGGTGGACGCAGACACAGAACCGGCGGACAACGATGCCGCCTCCAATCCCGGTCAGACCGACGGCCAGCGCACCGCCGGAAACCAGCAAACCGACACGGAAAACCGGTGGGCCGAATCCGTGCTGGATTACTTTTCCACTCATCCGGCGACCGCAGAGCGCGTCAGCTACATCAGGGCATCCGCCCGACGTTAACCACACCTCATGCCGGCAAGGCGGGCGCCCTTCGGGAGGGCCTAAAGGGCGCGCTGGCCGTGTTGCGACTCATTGTGTGGGGGGCAAGCCACACGGCTTCGCCGCGCCTTGCCATCACGCCACCTAGGCTCCTCTGGGCTTCCGGGACTGGTTCAGAGGTTCCCTAGTGTTGTGTCCCGGAAATAACTGAACAAAGTCGTTCGATTTTGGCGAGGATCGATTCGGCGGTGGCGATGTCCAAGGCGGCGAACAACATCGTGACGCCATGGCGGACATGGTCGTGGGTCACCCTTTCGACGTAGCCGAGCCCCAGGACTGGACACGCTCACTATCACGTAAGTTATTTATGGGACGTAACACTAGCGGACAGCCATGAATTCAGTGGCCCCGCCGTGCGCGGCGCGGTCAGAGTTCCCGCCTTCGATACTCCACCAGCGCCGAGCTGCCGACGACATCGATGATGCGCACTAAGAGACTCACGCCGTCCGAGTCGGTCAACGGGAGTTCCTCACCGGGGACGAAGTCGACCGGCTGTTGACGTCCTTGGCCTATGGCGATGTTCGAAGCGTACAAGTAGGTGCGATCCAACCTATCGCGGACAGGGTTGAGGCGGCCTGTCAATCCAGGCAAGCCGCCGGTGGCTTCCGGGAAGATGGCGCTTCCGCCTTGCGGCAGCGCGCGCATCTCGAGTGCGAGCGCGCTGTTGCCAGGAAGCCATTCCCGCTCGAGACAGGCCGCGTATCCCGGCGCCGCCGCGAACACGGTCATCGGCAGCTTCGTCGTATAGAGATCGACGGCGGCCTCGCCATTCTCGTCCGCGGTCGCCTGCTTCCAAGTCTTGTTCGGGAACAGGATCAGCACCTCGGCGCCAGACAACGGCCGTCCCGCTGCGCGAACCGTTACGACGACGCGGGTGGATGTCGCGTCCTGCGGCGCCGCGGGTAGAACGAGCAAGACTTCCGCATCGTCGATAAGTCGGTACTCCGGCAGGCGGCCGGACAGCTCCCTGGTTTCGCGCAGGATGGCGGGAACGCCGTCTCCGCGGCGCTCCATGAAGTATTGCCGATGGGCGGAGCCGCGGATGCCGCCCACCCCCATCCGGCCCATCAGCGAGGCGATGACCTGGTTCCGGGTTGCCTGGCGCAGCGCCATGCTATCGAGGGTCAGCGTGTTGGGCAGGGCGCCGGGCGATTGGATCTCCAAACGGTCGGAGAACATCGACAGGCGGATCCGGCTGGCTTGGATCCCGTAGTCGCGGTGCACCACGGCGTTGACGACCGCCTCGAATATCGCCTTCTCGCTGTACTGCGGCATCTCGACCCGCGCCGGGACCTTGCGGGCCGCAACCAGCATGTTGCGAACGGCGAACGCCACCGCGTCCGCGATCTGCCGATGCAGGGGGCCCCTGATTTCCTGTGCGTCGATCTGGCCGGTCGTGCGGTCGGCGCCCCGGTAGCGGGTCGCAGCAATGGTGGCGTTCGGCAGCCACTGCTCGGGATGTTGCGTACACAGCAGCACCCCGGCGATGGTCGCACACTGAACGCCGGACTCGTCCGGTGCGAGCAGCGCGAGTTTGGCCAGCGCCGCCGCCGGGTCGGCTGCGCCCTCGGCGCTCAGCAGTGGCCTCCAGAGCGTCGGGTCCAGTGTTTCAAACCCGGTTTCCGAAACTGGCTGTTCATCGAACCAAAGATAGCGGCCCTGCGTACGGCGCTGCGCGAGGCGCATCCGCTCTTCACTGGCCATCTGACGCTTGGTTGCGCCCACCCGTATGAAGCTGCGGCCGCGGTGCTCATGCACGGAATCGCTCTTCGGCACTTCAACGTGCAGAAAGGATCCGCCATCCAGTTCTCTATGATGTATGTATATGCGGACCGGCGGGTCGATGCTGTCGGTGCTTACCTCCACCAGCAACCGATCCAGCGCCGCCATCTGCGGGCGGGACATCCGCCCAATCTGGCCGTCATCCGTCACCCCGCACAGCAACGCGCCGCCGCTGGCGTTCGCGAAGGCGGCGATCTCGTCGGCCAGTTCGCCTCGGCCGAGGCTGGTCAGATGGTCGCCGGAGAATAGGATCTGCTTGAACTCCCAGCGGCTGTCCTCGCCCAGCCGCAGCCGCTGCCGGAGCTCGTCATCCCGCGCAGTCACGCGCCGCCTCCGAATCCCAGCGCCGTCAGCATCTCGCCGATGCGGGCCGTTTCATGTCCCGCCAATGCATCTATGGGTTCCCCCCTGATTCGTCGGTCGAATCCATCGCCACCGACAAGGTCGACCCTGTCACGAAGCTTCTTCCGCGTGGGCCGCATCGGCTCCAACGTCGGGAACTTCATCGACCTCAACAGCAGCGATCGGAAGCTTCTGTGCGGACAATCCTTCAGGATCCGAAATCATCCAAGCTGATGTTCTCCGGCTCCACGCCCAGATCCTCAAGCATCTGCAGCACCGCTGCGACCATGGGCGGGGGGCCGCATAGGTAGTATTCGCAATCCTCCGGATTGGGGTGGCTGCTTAGGTAGTGCTCGTAAACCACTTGGTGGATGAAGCCCACGCGCCCTTGGAAGTCGTCCTCCGGCAACGGGTCGGAAAGCGCCACATGCCAAGTGAAGTTGTCATGCTCCGCCGCCAAGGCATCGAATTCCTCGCTGTAGAACAGCTCCCGCAAGGAGCGGGCGCCGTACCAGTAGCTCATCTTGGTGGTGCGGCGGCGGCGCTTGATCTCATCGAATATCTGCGAGCGCAATGGGGCCATGCCGGCCCCGCCGCCGATCCAGATCTTCTCCGCATCGGTGTCCTTCACGAAGAATTCCCCGTAGGGGCCGAATACGGCGATCCGGTCGCCGGGCTTCAGGTTGAAGACATAGGAGGACATGGCCCCAGGCGGCACATCCATGCCCGGCGGCGGCGTGGCGATGCGGATGTTGAACTTGAGCACGCCCTTCTCTTCCGGGTAGTTGGCCATGGAGTAGGCGCGCACCGTCTCGGTCAAGGTTCTGGAACGGTACTTCCAAACGTCGAAGCGATCCCAGTCGCCCTGGTACTCGGGCTCCAGGTCGATCTCCCGGTAGTCCATGTCGTAGGGCGGAATCTGCAGCTGCACGTAGCCCCCGGCGCGGAAGTCCACAGCCTCCCCTTCCGGCAGCCTGAGGTTCAGTTCCTTGATGAAGGTGGCTACGTTGCGGTTGCTGATCACCTCGCAGTCCCAGCGCTGCACCCCGATGGCGTCATCCGGGATTTCGATCTTCAGGTCCTGCTTCACCACCACTTGGCAGGACAGCCGCCAATGGCTGCGCACCTCGCCGCGGCTGAAGTGGGTCTCCTCCGTGGAGAGGATGCCGCCGCCGCCCTCCAGCACCCGGCAGCGGCATTGGGAGCAGGTGCCGCCGCCACCGCAGGCGCTGGCCAAAAATATGCCCCGCTCCGCCAAGGTGGCCAGCAGCTTGCCGCCAGCGGCGACCTGAATGGCCTTGTCCGGGTCGTCATTGATCAGGATGGTCACTTCGCCGCTGCTGACCAACCAGGCCCTGGCGGCGAGAATCAGCAGCACCAGCACCAGCACGGTGGCGGTGAACATGCCGACGCCCAGCAGGATGGTCGTGTTCAGCACCGGCGTTGGCTCCGCCGCGGCGATGCGCCGCCAACCGCCATTAGAGGTCGATGCCGCCGAACGACATGAAGCATAGGCTCAGCAGCCCCACGGTGATGAAGGTGATGCCCAAACCGCGCAGGCCTTCCGGCACGTCGCTGTACTTCAGCTTTTCCCGCACGCCCGCCAAGGCCGTGATGGCCAGCGCCCAACCAGCCCCGGCGCCCAGCCCATAGACCGTGGATTCGGCGAAGCTGTAGTCCCGCTCCACCATGAAGAGCGAGGCGCCAAGGATGGCGCAGTTCACGGTGATGAGCGGCAGGAACACGCCTAGGGCGTTGTACAGGGCCGGCACGAAGCGGTCCAGAAACATCTCCAGAATCTGCACCATGGCGGCTATCACGCCAATATAGGACAGGAAGCCCAGAAAGCTGAGATCCACGTCCGACAGCCCAGCCCAAGCCAGGGCGCCATCGCGCAGCAAATAGTTGAAGATGAGGTTGTTGAGCGGCACGGTGATGCCGAGCACAACGATGACCGCCACCCCCAAACCAATGGCCGTGGCGATCTTCTTGGAGATGGCGATGAAGGTGCACATCCCCAGAAAGAAGGTGAGCGCCATATTCTCGATGAATACGGCCCGCACGAACAGGCTAAGGTAATGCTCCATCTAACGCACCACCCCCCGGCCAGGATTGACGATGCGCCGCCCTTGGGCGGCCCGGCCGCCCCGCCCCGCCCCAAGCGAAGCGCGCCGCCAGACGTCGCCGCCCGGCGTCGGCAAGCACGGGCGCCCCAGGATCCCAATCCATCCGTAAACGGGGCAGCCCATCAGCGGGCCTCCGAATACTGCACATTGGCGGCGATGCGGTGCTCCGGCGCCTCCACCTGGGCCGGCTTCCAAGTGCGTATGGCCCAGATGAACAGGCCGATGATGAAGAAAGCGGAGGGTGACAGCAGCAGCAGCCCATTTGCATGGTACCAACCGCCGCTGGTCACCTTGGGCAATATCTCAAAGCCCAACAAGGTGCCGTTGCCCAAGGGCTCCCGGATAAGCGCCACGCCTATCAGGATGACGCTGTAGCCCAGCGCGTTGCCGAAGCCGTCCAAGGCGGACAGGGCTGGGCCGTTCTGCATGGCGAAGGCCTCCGCCCGGCCCATGACGATGCAGTTGGTGATGATGAGGCCCACGAACACCGACAGGCTCTTGGAGATGTCGTAGGCCACCGCCTGCAGCACCTGATCCACCACGATGACCAAGGAGGCGATGATGGTCATCTGCACGATGATGCGGATGTTGGTGGGCACATGGTTGCGCACCAGGGACACGCACAGATTGGAGAGGGTGGTGACGAACAGCACCGCCGCGCACATCACCAGGGTGGTGGACATGGCGATGGTCACCGCCAGGGCGGAGCAGATGCCCAGCACCTGCAGGGCGATGGGGTTGTTGTTGAACAGCGGGTCCAGCAGCACGTCGCGGGAGGTGGCCATCAGCTTGCTCCTATATCGGGTTCAAGTTCTTCCAAGCGGCGCAGATAGGGGCCGAAGCCCAGCTCCCCCACCCAGAAATTCACCAAGTTCTGCACCCCCCTGCTGGTTAGGGTGGCGCCGGAAAGGGCATCCACCTCATGTTGGGCGGCGGGGCTGTGGGCTGGGGAGCGCACCTTCACCAAGCGCACCGCCGGGGCGTCCTCGGCGTCGAACAGAACCACGCCCGACCACTGCGCCTTCCAGTCCGGGTTGTCCACCTCGCCGCCAAGGCCGGGGGTTTCCTTGTGGGTATGGAAGGCCAGGCCGGCGACGCTGCGAAATTGCCGTTCCAAAGCCAGGTAGCCATGCAGCGTGCCCCAAAGACCGTAGCCGCGCACCGGCAGCACCAGCTTGTCGATGCCCGCCTCGCTGCGGCGAACGTAGACCGGGGCCATGTTCTCCCGCCGCCCAATGAGGGCCAAGTCCTGCGCGGCGGTCAGGGCGCGGGAGGTCTGGGGGTCTTTCGCCGCCCGCAGGGGCGCATAGGCGGCGGCGTCGACCTCCGGCACGTAGCGGCCGCTGTCCAAGTCCACCAAGCGCACTTCGAAGGCGTTGAACAACTCATCCACGCTGCGGCCATCCGCGCTGCGCGTCTGTCCTTGGGACAGCACGCCGGCGGCCCAGAGGACGTTCTGCTTGCGGTCCAAGGCGCGGTTGGCCTCCTGCATGGGCTTCAACAGCACGGCCGCGCAGGACACCACGATGGAGCAGACCAGGCAAACCCCCAAAGCCACCTTCAGCAGGTTGCCAAGGCTGTTGATGTTCCTGCCCTCAGCCACGGGCCAGCCTCCTTTTGACGTTGGCCCGCACCACCACATGGTCGATGAGGGGGGCGAACAGGTTGCCGAACAGGATGGCCAGCATCATGCCCTCCGGGAAGGCCGGGTTGACCACGCGAATCAACATGCACAGGACCCCGATGAGAATGCCGAAGGCCCAGCGGCCGGCATCCGTCATGGCGGCCGAGACCGGGTCCGTGGCCATGAACACGGCGCCGAACGCAAAGCCGCCCAAGACGAAGTGCCAAGCCGGCGTCATGGCGAACATCGGGTTGGTGGAGTCCATCTGGTTGAAGGCGAAGGAAGTGACGGCCATGCCGATGACCACGCCAAGCATGATGCGCCAGGAGGCGATGCGCGTCCAGGCCAGCAGCAGCCCGCAGATGAGAATGGCCAAAGTCGAGGTCTCGCCAAAGGCGCCGGGAATCTCGCCGATGAAGGCGGCCCACCATTCCACCCCATAGTCCAGGCCATTGGCGGCGTTGCCCAGCGGGGTGGCGCGGGTGTAGCCGTCCACGGCCACCCAAACCGCATCCCCCGACATCTGCGCCGGATAGGCGAAGTACAGGAAGGCGCGCCCGGTGAGGGCCGGGTTGAGGAAGTTCTTGCCGGTGCCGCCGAACACCTCCTTGCCGATGACCACCCCAAAACTGATGCCCAACGCCGCCATCCACAAGGGCGTCGTTGGCGGCAGGGTGAGCGTGAACAGAATGGAGGTGACGAAGAAACCCTCGTTCACCTCGTGGCCGCGCTTGGCGGCGAACCAGATCTCCCAAGCGATGCCCACCCCGAAGACCACGATGTACAGGGGGATGAAGTAGGCCAAGCCGTGGTAGATGCAATCCCAGACATTGTTCGGGTCGTAGCTGGTCAGGGTGTCCAGGTAGATGCGCCGCCAGCCGTCCAGGGTGGACAGCCCCAGCTCCTCCATCGCCAGGTTGGCGTGCAGCCCCACGAAGTAGCTGCCCACCAGCACCGGCAGGAAGGCGCACAGCCAAACGGTGATCATGATGCGCTTGAGATCCAGCCCGTCGCGCACATGGGAGGCGCCGGCGGTGACCGTGCCGGGTGTGTACAGGGCGGTGTCTATCGCTTCGAAGATGGGAAACGCCCAAGGGTACTTGCCGTCCTCGTCGAAGTAGGGCGCCATTCGATCCAGCATTGAGCGCAGGGCCTTCATGGGTCCGCCGCTAGCCCTCCTTCTCGATCTGCGTCAGCACGCTGCGCAGGATCGGCCCATATTCGTACTTGGCCGGGCAGGCGTAGGTGCAAGGCGCGATGTCGTCCTCATCGAGCTCCAGGCAGCCGAGTTCGATGGCGGCCTCAAGATCCCCTGTCAGCAGGGCCCGCAGCAGCTGGGTGGGCAGGATGTCCAACGGCATCACCCGCTCATAGGAGCCGACGGGCACCATGGCCCGGGGGCTGCCGTTGGTGCTGGTGGTCAGTGGAATGTTACGTCGCCCCAACCACTTGGAGACATAAATCGGCAGCACGGAATGGCGGTTGAACCCATAGCTCAGGTAGCCGAGCAGGCGCCGCTCCCGGTCTTCGCGGATCACCGAAACCTGGTTGTGGTAGCGGCCAAGATAGGCCCAGGGGCCAACGGCCGTGCGCCCTGAGAACACGGAACCGGAAATCACCCGCAGTTCCCCCTCACCGAGCTCGCCAGCGGTCAACTCGTTCAGGGAGGCGCCCAGCAACGTGCGCAGCAGGCGCGGCCGCGGCACCCGGGGGCCGCCTAGGGCGACCACCCGCTCGTTGTGCAGCTGTCCGGTGCGGAACAGCCGGCCCACGGCGATGACGTCCTGGTAGTTGATGAACCAAACCGTCTTGTGCGGCCCCACCGGGTCCAAAAAATGGATGTGGGTGCCGGGCAGCCCGGCGGGATGGGGGCCGGCGAAGGCGGATACGCGAATGCGTCCGTCGCCGCCCACCGGCAATTCCCCCTGGGGAGCCTTGCACACATGCACGGCGCCGTGGGTCAGCTTGGCCAGCAGGTCCAGCCCGAAGGCGAAGGCCTCCGCCCGCTCGGCGATGATCACTGCGGGATCCGCCGCCAAGGGGTTGCTGTCCATGGCGGTGACGAACAGCGAGTGGGGACGCCCGTCCAAGGGCGGCGGCTTGCTGTAGGGCCGTGTGCGCAGGGCTGTCCAAAGGCCGGAGGCGACAAGGTTGTCCACCACTTGCTGGCGGGAGTAGCGCCCGGCGTCGCCGTCCGGGGCGTGGATGAACTCCTCCGCCGCATCGCCGCGCATCTCTATCACCACGCTCTGCAACGCCCGCTTGGCGCCGCGATGGATGGCCTTCACAGCGCCGGCGGCCGGGGCCGTGTAGCGCACCCCAGGGTTCTTCTTGTCCGTAAACAGCAGCGAACCCTTGGCCACCGCGTCCCCTTCCCGCACCGCCATGGTGGGCCTGACGCCGGGGTAGTCCTCCCCCAAGAGGGCCACGTGACGCACGGCGGCGGCTTCCGCAATGCGCTGCGCAGGCCGGCCCCGCAGCGGCAAATTCAGCCCTTTCTTCAGCTTGAACATCTTTCAGCAAGTTGGTTTGAAAAGGCTAGAACCCTTGCTGCACCACATCCTTGGGGATCAGCGGATAGGAAATGCCCGCCCATTTCTGCACCACCCGCACCACTTGGCAGGCGTAGCCGTATTCGTTGTCGTACCACACATAGAGCACCACCCTATTGTCCTTGGCCAGGGTGGCGCCGCCATCCACGATGCAGGCGTGGCGGTTGCCCACAAAATCCGAGGAAACCACATCAGGGGCTTCGGTGTAGTCGATTTGACGCTGCAGATCGGAGTGCAGGGCGGCGTTGCGCAGAAAGTCGTTCACCCCAGCCACGGTGACGTCCTCCGACAGGGTGAGGTTGAGAATGGCCAGGGAGACGTTGGGCGTCGGCACGCGAATGGCGTTGCCGGTGAGCTTGCCCTTGAGTTCCGGCAACAGCTCCGTCACCGCCGAAGAGGCGCCGGTCTCCGTAATCACCATGTTCAGCGGAGCGCCGCGGCCGCGCCGGTTCTTCTTGTGGTAATTGTCGATGAGGTTCTGATCATTGGTGTAGGCATGCACCGTCTCCATGTGGCCATGCTGCAGGCGAAAGCGGTCATTCACCGCCTTCATTACCGGCACGATGGCGTTGGTGGTGCAGGAGGCGGCGCCCAATATGGCGTCATCGGGCGCCACGCATCTGGAGTTGACGCCGGAGACGATGTTCTTCAAGCCCCCCTTGGCCGGCGCCGTCAGGATCACCTTGGCTGCGCCCGGCGCCTCAAGATGCCGCCCCAAACCGGCCGGGTCCCGCCAAGCGCCTGTGTTGTCGATGACGATGGCGTTGTCTATGCCGTGCTGGCGGTAGTCAACCTCATGCGGGGCGTTGGCGTAGATCATGCGGATGACGTTGCCGTTGGCGATGAGGCAGCCATTCTTCTCATCCACCCGCAAGGTGCCCTGAAAGGCGCCATGCACCGAATCCCGCCGCAGCAGGGCGGCCCGCTTCAGCAGATCCTTCGCGCCGGCCTTGCGCACCACGATGGCCTTCAGCCGCAGTTGATCCCCACCCCCCGTCTTCTCCACCAACAGGCGGGCGAGCAGCCGACCGATGCGGCCAAAGCCGTAAAGCACGATGTCCTGGGGGCGCTTGAGGGGCGGGACGTGGCGGCCGATGACCTCCCGGCATTCCGCCCGCACGAAGGCCATCGGGTCCAAGGCAGCATCCTTGGCGGCATTCGCCGCCATGAAGCGGGTGGCCAGCTTGCCAATGTCGATGTGGGAGGGGCCGAGGTCCAGTTCAGACAGCGCCTGCAGGATTGGGTAGCTCTCGAACTCCGACAGCTCGTTGTGCGCCACCTGCCGCACATAGCGGTGCGTCTTCATGATCTGGATGACGCTTTGGTTGTACAGCGCCCGCCCGTAGCAGTAGGTGACCACGTTGTTGCGGTACAGCCGCCCGATGATGGGGATCATCCCCTCGGCCAAGGCCTCGCGTTCCTTCCAGTCCGGGAAGTAGTCTTCAAGATGGAGCAGCGCCACGCGAGCTGTTCTCTCCAAGCCGTGATGTTCAACACAGGCAAATCCGTGCAGACGCGGATTATACGCCTTGCGCAGGGCAAAAACAGGAACCGTGCCGGCTCAATCCGCACCATCCCATAGCCGCATCCCCAGCCCCGGCCAATGGGCAGGCCCCTGTGCGTTCTTGGCAATGTCCGCTAGGGAACCTCTACACAAGCCCCCGAGGCCCAGAGGAGCCTAATAGGCCCTCCCGAAGGGCGCCCCGCGGCGCACGGACTGCGGAATCCCCGCGACGCTAAGGGTCGCCTTGCCATGGCCGCAACGCCATCTCCGCCCGCAAACAGTGGGGCGCTGGGCGAACGCGACTTGTTCAGAGGTTCCCTAACCCGCCAAGGCGTCCAGGGATGCGGCATCGAACTGCAGGCTGGCGAAACGGGCGTAGAGGTCATTGCCTTGGGCCAGGGCCTCATGGCGCCCTTCGGCCACCAGCGCGCCGTCATCCAGAACCAGGATGCGGTCCGCCTGGCGGGCGGTGGAAAGGCGATGGGCGATCACCAGGATGGTGCAACTGCCCTTAATCTCCTCGATGCTTCTGCGGATGGCGTATTCGCTTTCCGCATCCAAGGCGCTGGTGGCCTCATCGAGCAGCAGGATGGCCGGCCGCGCCAATAGGGCCCTCGCGATGGCCAAGCGTTGCTTCTGCCCCCCCGAAAGGCCAATGCCGCCCTCCCCCACCAGGGTGTCCAGACCGTCCGGCAAGGCTTGGATGAATGCCTCGGCATGGGCCAGCCGCAGCGCGTCCTGCAGCATGGCTTCACTGGCTTCAGGGTCACCGTACAACAGGTTGGCGCGCAGGGTGCCGGCGAACAGCACCGCATCCTGGGGCACGAAGCCGATGCGGGCGCGCAGGTCGTGGCGGCGCAGCGTCGGCAGCGGATGGCCGTCCAGGCGGATTTCCCCGCCGGTGGGATCGTAGAAGCGCTGGATCAGATCGAATAACGTGCTCTTGCCGGCGCCGGAGGGGCCAACTAGGGCAACCAGCTCCCCCGGCCGCACGGTGAACGACACCTGCTCCAGAACGGGCGCTTGCGGGCGGGAGGGGTAGGCGAAGCACAGGCCATGGGCGCTCAGGGTGAGGCCGCCGGCTTTGGGCAGGGTCCGCGGCCTAGGCGGGTCCGGCAACCCTTCCGGAGCGTCCAGCAGCTCCACCAGCCGCTCCGTTGCGCCGGCCGCCCGCTGCAGGTCCGTATAGACCTCGCTGATGGCCCCCACGGCCCCAGCCACGATGAAGGCGTAAAAAATGAAGGCGGCCAGTTCCCCAGGGGTGGTGCGCCCGGCCATCACGTCCTGGCCGCCGATCCACAGCATCACCGCAATGGCGGCCATGACCAGCATCATCACCAAGGCCACCAGCAGGGCGCGCTGGCGGATGCGCCGCACGGCCACCGCAAAAGCCAGGGCGACGCGCTCCGCAAAGGCCAGCGCATCCCGCGCTTCATGGTTGAAGGACTGCACGATCTTGACGTGCCGCAAGGACTCACCGACCTGGGCGCCCACATCCGCCAGCCGATCCTGGCTGGCCCGGGACAACCGGCGCACCCGCCGCCCAAACAACACGATGGGCGCCACCACAAGGGGGGCGCTGACCACCACCACCAGGCTGAGCTTGGGATTGGTCAGCACCAGCAGGATGATGCCGCCGATGAACATCAACCCATTGCGCAGGGCGATGGATACGGAAGACCCGATGACCGTCTGCAGCAGCGTGGTGTCCGTGGTGATGCGGCTTTGTATCTCCGTGGGGCGGTTCTCTTCAAAGAAGGCCGGATGCAGCCTGATGAGATGGTTGAACACCGCAAGGCGGATGTCCGCGCTGACCCGCTCCCCGATCCAGGACACCAAGTAGAAGCGCACCATGGTGCCCAGGGTCAACGCAGCCACCAGTAGGGCGAAGACCGCCAGGCTCTGCTCCAAAAGGCCCTCCGCCGCACCGGAGAAGCCCTGGTCGATGACCAGCCGCATGCCTTGGCCGATGGAGAGGGTGATGGCCGCGGTGGTCACCAAGGCGACGCCCGCCAGCACCACCCGCGCCATGTAGGGACGCAGAAACCGAAGCGCCGGCAGCAGGTTGGTGAGGTCCCGGGAGGCGGTGCGGTTGTAGCCATCATCCATGGGATGGCCATTGTACATGCAGGCTTGGTAGGCACGCCCGGATTCGAACCGGGGACCTCTACCATGTCAAGGTAGCGCTCTAACCTTCTGAGCTACGCGCCTGCCGCTTCCATGCTGGGCGAAGGTGTGGTTCAAGCAAGCCCAGCCCCATGATATCCCATTCGCCTCAGTCCCCGGAACTAGGGCCTGTTAACACTATCTGGGTTGGCCTTGCCGGGAGCCGTTTTTTCTCCGGGCAAGGCGCGACGACGCCCTGTGGCGGGCCCCACGCAAGGAGGAGCAACGCGGACGGGGGCCAAAAGGGCCACGAATAATCACGCTTACTTGCGGGACCGCACACTAGCCATGTCTTGCGCACCGTTGGAGGTCCCGGCGGCTGCATCCGTCTGCGGACGGAACCAAATGGGCGAGGTCCAAGCCATCTCGACGGTCTCCTCCGGCAACGTTCCGTCGCTGCAGCTGGCGGGGCGCTCGGCCTCGGCAATGCGGCGGCAGTCATGAGCGCTCCAGCGCAGCGTGGGAATCTGCACCACGCGCAAATAGTAGTAGGCTGGCTCTGCCGGGTCGAAGGTCTCATCCCGCACCACTGTGCATAGGGAATCCGCGCCCTGCTGGGCGTCCTCAGCGGCGGCGATGCCGCGCACTTCGTTGCGCATCCGCCCCTCGCCGTCCACCCAGCCCTTGATGAGCTGCAGCTGCGCAAGGCCGACGGCCTCCTGCGCGGCATCGCGGGCGGCAAAGGCGATAAAGGCCGGCTTGGCCCCAGGGGCCGGCGCGGCGGGCAGGTCGCCGCCCATGGGCACCCCGCCGTCATAGCCCTGTTGCGCCAGGGCGTCATTCCCGCACAGATCCTCGCCATAGTCCCAGCCGGCGAAAAAGCGCGGGGTTATGCGCGGCCCCGAGGTGCCAAACACCTCGCGCCGCTGCATGGCGTCAAAGATGGCGTCGCGCGAGTTCTCCATGGCCCACACGCCCGCCAAGCCACCCGGATTGCCGACAGGCCCGGAGGTCAGGATGCCTGGCTGCAGGCGCTCCAAGGGGGTGGCTTCGCCGGTGACGGCGCCGCGATAGTCCGCCTCATCCACCGCTCCAGGCGTGGCCGCGTGGGTGTCAGTGGCGGCAATGATGCCCAGCTTGATGGGGTTGGCGCCAATTTCGCGCTCTTCGCGCAGGCCCACCAGCAGGCTGGAGCGCACGAAGTCCGTTTCGTCGACGCAGCCCGCGCCCAACATGCCCTGCTCGCCCACTTCGCCATCGGCGCATTCCAGGGTTTCCATTTCCGCGATCTGCTGGACAAGGATGTCGCCCTGCAGCTCTGGGTCTGGGATGGGGTAGCTCTCCATTCGCCCCAGCTCGCGCACCGCTTCGATGCCGCATAGTTCATCGGGCGCCCCCAAGATGGCGGACAGGCCGTTGATGCACTCCGAATTGCCCTTATGCTGGAAGATCTCCACGATGGGTTCCCGCGCAAGGCGGGTCTCGGCGTAGGCTTGGCGGTTGGCGAGAGTCGGCTCCAGCCCCATGTAGGGCGCCATGCGCCCGTTGGCCAAGTTGGTGTTGTGGGGGATGGTCAGGTAGTCGCAACCTTCCTGCAGTCGACAACCGGCGTCCAACTGCCGCCACAGGGCGCTGTCTCTGGGCGCATCGATATAGGACACCGGCAGTTCCGGCACCTTGGCGTTGCGGAAGATGACGTTGCGGTGGTAGTTGGAGGTGCCTGGCGTACCCGTGTACTCATAGGCGACGAAGCTGGTGAATGTGCACTGTTCGCTGCGATCATAAGCCGCTTCCGCCGCCTCGATGATGCGCCGCCACGGGGGGCTGGCCGCTTCCCGGCACAGTGCGCCGTCCGCGCCGCACAGCGCCTCCGGCCGCACCGGCGTTTCGCTGGTGATGGTCTGCCCCAGCAGCATCATGCCTTGGCGCAAATCCACCCGAAACGCTTGACAGAAGGGGCTGTCATAGGCGGGAGAACCGGGCGTTCGACACAGCGCCCGCTCGCCCAGAAACTCCCCATGGTCGGTGACCGCCAGAAAGTCCAGGGGGCGGTCGATGGCGAACTCGCCAATGGGCGCGCCCGCCTCATCCAAGGGCCAGAATGGTATGGGCTCCCCCAGGGCGAAGCGGTGGGCATCCTCCGGGGTGGCGCCAATGGCGTTGGAGGAGGCGTCAAAGGAATAGCTGGTATGCACATGCACATCGCCAAACAACGGCTGGCGCAAGGGCGTGTAGTTGGCGCAGGGCGCCCGCTCCTCCGTGTACTGCACCAAGCGTTGTGGGTGCGTGGCGGCCTCGCTTGGGGCGGCGGGGGGTTCCGGCGCATCGGGCGGCGTTTCCGCCCCGCAACCGGCAACAAGGACCGCGCAAACCCCGACAACCGCGCAAATTTGAATGTGACCCATGGCGCTCTCCCGCACTCGCATGAGCCGCCATGCTAACACGCCCCAACGCGCCGTTCCGGCCAATGCCATCAGTGTGCTGGCGCTATGCAGCCTGGCGGGGAAAAAAACGCCAAATGGCCTGCAACAAGGCTTTTTGACTGGTATGATCGCGCTCCGCCCGACGGGCTGCGCCAACAGGCTATGTGCACAACAGCTAGGGGTGCAACGGCAAGTTCGCCGCCGCGTAGTCAGGCTGCGGGCGGCAAGGGCGACTGCAGCGGCGGCAAATCAGGTCAGGAGAGCAACTTAGGAACATATGGAGAGCACCAATTAAAAAAGGCGGCAAGCGGGCCGAGCGCACCCTTCTGAACGAGGAGATAACCGCCCGCAGCCTAAGGTTGATCGCCGCGGACGGCACCCAAGTGGGCATTGTTTCAAGGGATCGGGCGTTGGGCGAGGCCAGCCGATCGGGGATGGACTTGGTGCTGATGGCGCCGGACGCCATCCCGCCAGTCGTAAAGTTGATGGACTACGGCAAGCACCTTTTCGAGGAGAAAAAAGCCAGAGCGGCCCAGCGCAAAAAGCAGAAGCAAATTCACGTCAAGGAGGTGAAGTTCCGTCCGGGCACCGAGGAGAGAGACTACCAAGTCAAACTGCGCAACCTCGTCCGGTTTCTAACCGATGGCGACAAGACGAAAATTTCGCTGCGCTATCGGGGGCGCGAAACGACCCACCCGGAGATCGGCATGCAACTGATGACGCGCATAAAGGAGGACTTAGCGGAGCACAGCAACATGGAGACGGAGCCAAAATTCGACGGGCGCCAGCTGATAATGGTGCTGGCGCCCAAGAAACGCAAGCACTGACGGGAGCAGGCGACCATGCCCAAAATGAAAACCAACCGCGGCGCCGCGAAACGCTTTCGCCGCACGGCAGGCGGCTTTAAGCATCGCCGCGCCAACAGGAACCACATCCTGACCAAGAAGGCGCCCAAGCGCAAGCGGCAGCTGCGCGGACTAGGCCAAGTGGCCGGGGCGGATGTGGCCGGCGTGAAGCGCCTGACGCCAAAGAAGGCGCGTTGACCCGCCCCTGCGGCCCCGCGCCGCCGCCAAAAACTTTCGCCACAGCGGCAAGAACGGCTTAGCGGCAAAGGCAGCAGCAAGGACAGCACAAGGAGAAGCATCCAGATGCCAAGAGCAAAGCGAAGCGTGGCCTCCCGGGCCCGCCGAAAGAAAGTGCTAAAGCAGGCGAAGGGCTACTACGGCGCCCGCAGCCGCACATTCAAGGCGGCCAAGCAAGCGGTTATCCGCGCCGGCCAATACGCCTACCGGGACCGTCGCCAACGCAAGCGCCAGTTCCGCTCCCTGTGGATTCTGCGCATCAACGCAGCCGCCCGGCAGCACGGCCTTTCCTACAGCCGCTTCATCGCTGGGCTGAAGCGTGCGGAGATCGAACTCGACCGCCGTATCCTTGCAGATCTCGCCGTACATCAGCAGGAGGCGTTCAGCGCCCTGGCGCAAAGGGCCAAGGCGGCCCTGGCCGCCTAGCAGGCGCAATTGCGCCTGCCTGCCCAACGGTCCATTGGCGGGCGGCTGCACACCTCCCGGTTCGGCGGCAACTCCATCCCCCAAGCAGCGGCAACGGGCAACCAGACATGGGTGGCGGCCAGTCCAGCATAGCAGCACAAGTTCAGGTCGATGCGGTCCTGCAGCAGGCCGGCGCTGAAATCAGCGCGGCCCAAGACACTCAGGCCTTGTACGAAGTGCAAGTGCGCTACCTCGGGCGCAAGGGCGCTCTCACCGGGCTGCTGAAGGGCTTGGGCGCCATGCCGGCAGGGCAGCGTCCCGCCGCCGGCGCCGCCATCAATGCAGCCAAGGAACTCCTCGCCAGCCAGATTGCGGAACGCAAAACGGCACTGGCCGACGCGCAGCTCGCCGCCGCGATGGCCAGGGACGCCTGTGACGTCACCCTGCCCGGCCGCCGCCCCGCCAGCGGCGGCCTGCACCCCGTCACCCAAGCCTTGATGCGGGTGCAGGACATCTTCACCGGGGCTGGCTACCAGGTGTTCGCCGGCCTTGAGGTGGAGGACGACTACTACAACTTCGAGGCGTTGAACATTCCGGCCCATCATCCAGCCCGCGCCATGCACGACACCTTCTACTTCCGCGATGGAACCCTGTTGCGCACCCACACATCCCCGGCTCAGGTGCACGTGATGGAGAACCAAGCGCCCCCCATCCGCGTCATCTGCCCCGGCCGGGTTTATCGCCGGGACAGCGACTTGACGCACACCCCGATGTTCCACCAAATCGAAGGGCTGGTGGTGGATCGGGGCATCAGCTTCGCGCACCTGAAGGGCACCATCACCGACTTCGTGCGCCGTTTCTTTGATCGGGAACTTGCCCTGCGCTTCCGCCCCTCATTCTTCCCCTTTACCGAACCTTCCGCAGAAGTGGATGTGCAGTGCGTGCACTGCCTCGGCGCCGGCTGCCGAGTATGCAGCCAAACCGGTTGGCTGGAGATTCTCGGCTGCGGCCTAGTGCATCCAAACGCCCTGCGCATGTCCGGCATAGACCCGGAGGTCTGGTCCGGCTTCGCCTTCGGCATGGGCGGGGACCGGCTGGCCATGCTGCTGCACGAAATCAACGACATCCGCCTGTTCTTCGAGAACGACCTGCGCTTTCTGCAGCAGTTCAACTAATGCGCCGCTGTACGCACATTCCCGCTTTGGCAACATCGGGCCTGCGCCCCCCGGCTGGGCGTCAGGGCGCCCCGCGGCTGTCCTGCGCACCGGGCGCAACAAGGCGGCTGGCGGCGCCTGCTGGCGGGCCGGCGCACCAGTCATGAAGTTCAGCGAAGCTTGGCTGCGGGAGTGGGTGGATCCGCCCCTGGACCGCGCAGCCCTGCTGCAGCAACTCACCATGGCCGGCCTGGAGGTGGAGTCCGCACAGCCCGTGGCGCCGCGCTTGGCCGGCTTGGTTGTCGCCAAGGTGGAGAGCGTTGCGCCCCACCCCAACGCAAGGCTGTCCGTCTGCCTAGTGCGCGACGGCGCCGCAAGCCGCCAAGTGGTCTGCGGCGCCCCCAACTTAAGGCCCGGACTGGTGTCCGCGCTGGCCCGCCCAGGCGCCAGGCTGCTCAACGGCCTGCGCATAGAGGCGGCGGAAGTTCGCGGCGTGCGCTCATCCGGCATGTTGTGCAGCGCTGCCGAACTGGGCCTGGGGGAGGACGCTGACCGCATCCTCGACCTGGGCGACCGCCACCCCTTGGGGGCTGACCTGTCACAGGCGCTGGATCTGAACGACGTATGCATCGATCTGGACCTCACGCCCAACCGCGGCGATTGCCTGGGCATGCGCGGCCTGGCGCGGGAACTAGGCGTGCTGAACGCAATGCCCGTGCGCCAGCAGGAGACGCAGCCCGTGCCAGCGCAGACCAGCGCCGCCTTCCCGATGGCGCTGCAGGCTCCACAAGGCTGCCCGCGCTATCTCGGGCGCGTAATCAAGGATGTGGATGGGCGGACGCAAACGCCCTTCTGGATGCAGGAGCGCCTGCGGCGCTCCGGGATGCGCAGCTTGGGCCCAGTGGTGGACGTCACCAACTACGTGATGCTGGAGCTCGGACAGCCCATGCACGCTTTCGACCTAGCAACCCTGGCCCAAGGCATCTATGTGCGCTGGGCCAAGGCGGGCGAAGCGCTCAACCTGTTGGATGGGCGGCGGCTAGAGCTGGACCCGGCCGTGCTGGTCATCGCCGACCGAGCGGGGCCGGTGGCCATCGCCGGCGTCATGGGCGGGGAGCGCAGCGGCGTACAGCCCAACACCAAGGACATATTCCTGGAGTGCGCCTATTTCGACCCGCAAACCGTCGCCAGCACGGCCCGCCGTTTCGGCCTGCACACGGACGCCTCCCATCGTTATGAACGTGGGGTGGACTACAACTTGCCGGGCGCGGCCATGGAACGGGCCACGGAACTGCTGCTGGACATCGTCGGTGGACGCCCGGGGCCAGCGCAGAGGGCGCAAGCACCGGAGCAACTGCCCAAGGAGCGCCGGGTTTCCCTGCGCCAAAGGCGCTTGCGGGAACTATCTGGAGTGGATATCGGCGCGCAAAAGGTGGACGCCCTGCTGCAGCGGCTCGGCTTCGCCCTAGCCAGTCGCCAGGACGGCACCGCGGATGGCGTGGTCTGGACGCTCATCGCGCCATCCCATCGCTTCGACATCGAGATCGAGGCGGACTTGGTGGAGGAAGTCTGCCGCATCCACGGCTACGACCAGATCCCCGACACCCTGCCGTCCGCCCCCCTCACCCTACGGTCGCGCCCCCTGCAGCGCAGCAGCGAACGGCAGCTTAGGACGCAACTGGCCGCCATCGGCTTTCAGGAGGTGATCAGCTACAGCTTTGTGGAACCCGCCCGCCAAAGCCTGCTGCATCCAGGCGTTGAGGCCCTGGCCCTGGCCAACCCCATGTCGTCGGAGCAGTCCGTCATGCGCACCAATCTGCTGCCCGGCCTGCTAGACGCCTTGCTGTTCAACCAGAACCGACAACAAACGCGCGCATGGCTGTTCGAACTCGGCCTATGCTTCCTGCCCGGCCCGGAACTGCAGCAGGCACTGCGGCTCGGCGGCCTGATGTGGGGCGCGAAAAGCCCCGAATCCTGGCATGGAAAACCAGAAAACGCCGACTTTTTCGATCTAAAAGGCGCCTTGGAGCATCTCTTCGCCTGGGCCGGCGTAACACCTGTCTTCCACCCGGACGACAACCCAGTGCTGCATCCCGGCCAGCAGGCCGCCATAAGCCTGGACGGACGCCACATTGGACGCTTAGGCCGCCTGCATCCGAAAATCGAGCAACAGCTAGGCCTGGACGCCGGGGTGCAGGTTTTCGAAATCGCCGCGGAAGCGGTGCTGACCCATCCCCTGCGGCGCTTCACGCGAATCCCGAATACGCCAAGCGTGCGCCGGGACTTGGCTGTGGTTGTGGATCAGGCCGTCAGCGCCCAGCAAATTCAGGATGCCGTGCGCGAAGCCCTCGGCCCAATCCTGACCAACTTTTGCCTGTTTGACATCTACCAAAGCGAGGCGTTGGGCGCAGACAGAAAAAGCGTCGCCTTCGGTTTGACCTTGCAAAGCGCATCGGCGACACTGACTGACACTGAAGCGTCTGGCTACATGGACAAGGCGATAGCCACACTGCAGGCTGTGCTGGGTGCGCAGCTACGCTAGTGGTTTTGACCTCGGGGACAACAGGATGATCGGTATGGGACATGACCAGCAGGGGCAGGGCTGGCGCACATGGCGGCACTGACAAGGGCGGAAATGTCAGAGCGGCTGTTCGAAGAGCTGGGACTAAACCGGCGCGAGGCTAGGGAGATTGTTGAGTCCTTCTTTGAAGAGATCTCCCAATGCTTGGCCGAAAACGAGCCTGTCAAGCTGTCCGGCTTCGGCAATTTCGAGCTGCGGGACAAGGCCGAACGCCCGGGCCGCAACCCGAAAACCCGCCAGAACATCCCCATCTCCCCGCGCCGCGTGGTGACCTTCCGCCCCAGCCAGAAACTCAAGGCCAAGGTAGGCGCCTATGCAGGAAGCGGACCGCGGCGGGGCGCCTAGCGCCATCCCCGCCAAGCGCTACCACAGCATTGGTGAAACCAGCAAGCTGCTGGGTGTTGCGCCCCACGTGCTGCGCCATTGGGAACGCGAGTTCCCGCAACTCAAACAGGTCCAGCGGCGCGGCAACCGCCGCTACTACCAGCAAAAGGACATTCTTCTGCTGCGCAAGATCCAATCCCTGCTCGGTGACCAGGGCTACACCATCAAAGGCGCCCGCCAACGCCTGGCGGACAACCCCGTCAGCGGCGGCGAAGCGCCATCCAAAGCGCTGCTTAGCCAACTGGTCGGCGACCTCGAAGGGCTGCTGCGTGACTTGAAGGCCTGAGCGACGGCGCATCCCGTTTGGCGTCCATTGGCGTCCAACTTCCAGGACCACGCCCACGAACCGCGCCCCACCTCGCCGGGCAAGGCCGACGGGTGGCTGCCCCTCGTGCACTTGGTGATCAGCAACTTCAAGCGGTTCCTGACCGGCGCCTTCCACGGCGTCTCCAGGATGCATCTCCAAGAATGCCTCGACGAGTTCGTCTTCCGCTTCAACCACCGGTTCTGGGAGGACCAGCTTCCGGCCCGCCTGGTCGAAGCCGCCGTCACCCACGTGCCCGTCCCCCTCAGGCTGAGGTAGGTTTAGAGGCATGTTCAGAAATTTTCTTTCAAGAGCGAAGACTTTGGGATGGTCCTGCGTCCAACTTCACTGTTCCGTGCGCAACGCCCCGCATATTTTGCACACAACCGCCAAGACTGCTAGGATTGGTGGTTTATTCTGGCCGCCGCACGGAGGCAGGAATTCAACTGCTGATCATCCCAACTAAGGAAATCAACATGACAGCCAAGAAAATCTCCAGCAAGCGCTTGATCCGGCATTTGGTCACCGCCGGCGTCCCAGTTTGGGCACTTTTGGCTACCGCCACGGCCAGCGGCGGCGAACCAGCTTCCAACGGCCCGCAAATGGAAATCGAGGAAGTGGTGGTGGTCGGCACCCGGGCGCTGCCCCGCTCCGTGGAGGACTCCTCGGTTCCCGTGGACACCATCGGCAGCGAAGATTTCGCGAACCAGGGCGGCAGCGACATGTCGAACCTGATTCGGGCGCTGGTGCCCTCCTTTCACGTCAGCGACAACCCCTCCCGCGATCTGGCGGCCCTGCTGCGCCCGGTCAACCTGCGCGGGCTGGCGCCGGACCATACCCTGGTGTTGATGAACAACAAGCGTCGGCATCGGGGCGCGGTGATACAGTGGATTTCCAACGGCGCATCGAACGGCGCCCAAGGGCCGGACATCTCCGCCATTCCCGCCATCGCCATCAAGCGCATGGAGGTGCTGCGCGACGGCGCGGCGGCCCAGTACGGCTCCGACGCCATCGCCGGGGTGTTGAACTTTGTGCTCAAGGACGCCTCGGATGGCGTCGCCTTCGAGGCCAGGCACGGCTTTTACACCAAGGATTCCGACGAGGACATGACCACCATCGCAGGCAACGTTGGGCTGCCGCTGGCGGAGAGCGGCTTCGCCAATTTCAGCATCGAGTACGCCGAATCCTCGCCGACCGACCGCAGCGTACAGCACGGGGATGCGACGGCGCTGATTGGCCTGGGCATCCCCAATGTCGCCGTCCCCGCCAAGCCCTGGGGTTCGCCCAAGGTCAGCGACAGCATCAAGATGGTGGCCAACATCGGCATCGACCTGAACGAAGCCCATCAGCTCTACGCATTCGGCAACTATGCAAGCCGCGAGGTGGAGACGGCGTTCTTTTTCCGCAGCCCGATGAACCGCAACGGGGTATACAAAACCAGCAGCAATATCTTCCTGGTTGGCGGCGACGGCTGCCAGGCTAAGTACAACGTGCCGTCCACTGCGGATAATCTGCTGGCCTTCCGCGACGCGGTGGGCGCCGATGCGGACTGCTTTTCGTTTGTGGAACTCTATCCGCAAGGGTTCACGCCCGCCTTCGGTGCGGAGATGACCGACTACTCCATGGTTGCGGGCATGAAGGGCGGCTTGGCCAATGGGCTGCTCTATGACGTTTCCGGCAGCGTCGGCGAGAACAACATGGACGGCTACCTCAACAACTCGCTGAACCCCTCCCTAGGCCCCGGTTCGCAGCGGGATTTCGACATCGGCGAATACACCCAACAGGAGACGAACTTCAATATCGATCTGTCCTATCCGGTGGATGTCGGCATGGCGTCCGACCTCAACATCGCCGGCGGCTTTGAATGGCGCGAAGAGGAATTCGAGATTTCCACGGGCGAACAGGCGTCTTGGGAAATCGGCCCTTACCAGCAGTACGGGTTCGGCACCGGCTCCAACGGCTTTGGCGGCTTCAACCCGGCATCGGCGGGAACCTGGGACCGGGCCAACGTCGCCGCCTACCTGGACCTTGAAGCAAACCCCACCGACAACTGGCGCATCGGCGGGGCTGTTCGCTGGGAGGATTTCGACGGCTTCGGCAGCACCACCAACTTCAAGCTGGCCACGCATTTGCGCCTCAACGACGCATTCGCCCTGCGCGGCTCCTTCGGCACCGGCTTCCGCGCGCCGACGCCCGGGCAGTCCAACGCCCGCAACGTTTCCACCGTGGTCAACGCGGCCACCAACGCCTTCGAGGAGCGTGGCACCATTGGCTCCACCCATCCCGTGGCGATCGCCCTAGGCGGGCGGGAGCTTGAGCCGGAAGAGAGCGAAAACCTTTCACTTGGCGCCGTCGTCACCTTGGACAACGGCCTGAGCCTCACCCTGGACTACTTCCGCATCAACGTGGATGACCGCATCGCGCTGTCCGGCCTGTTCGACGTCACGGACGCAATCAAGCAGGCGCTGATTGCGGACGGCGTTCCCGAGGCGCGGGAATTCACGTCAGTGCGCTACTTCACCAACGACTTCGACACCCGCACCGAGGGCGTAGATGTTGTGCTCACCTACGGTTGGCAGACGGACCTCGGCAACACCGACCTGCTGCTCTCGTTCAACCACACCAGCACCAAGGTGCGGAACTTCCGGGAAGGATCGACCATCGCCGGAGGCGACACAATCGACAACCTGGAGCGGGGCGCACCGGAGACGCGCTTCAACCTGACCCTGACCCACAGCATGGACCAGTGGTACTTGGTGGGGCGCTACAGCTACTTCGGCGAGTGGTACGACGACCATAGCGCCGCGGAATTTGACGGCTACGGCTTGGCGGACTTGCTGGTGCAGTACCAGTTCGATAGCGGCCTAGCGGTTGCCGTGGGCGCCGAAAACGTGCTCGACCAGTATCCGGACAAGGCCATCAACTACGGCAACGGACGCAAGTATCCCCGCTACTCCCCGGCGGGCCACAACGGGGCGCTCGTTTACGCCAAGATCAGCTATTCAATGTAGGGGCATAGCGCAGCCTGATGGTGCACCGGCGGTGGCGCGGCTCCTTGTATGGGGCCTGCTGCCAAACGGCCGGCCGCGCCCTGCCATCACGCCACCTAGTGTGCTGTCCCGCAAGCAAGCGGGTTTTAGCCGCTAGGCCGTTTTGGCTCCCGGCAAGGCGCGACGACGCCCTGTGGCAGGCCCCACACAAGCAGGAGCAACGCGGCCGGGGGCAAAAAGGGCCACGAACAATCACGCTTACTTGCGGGACAGCACACTAGGCTCATCTGGACTTCCAGGACTTGTTCAGAGGCTCCCTAGCGGAAAACCCTTCCTTCAATCGTCTTTATACTGGACAGATGTAGTTGGAGGGCGTGTGGACGACATTCGCGACGTTTTTCTATCGATTCGGCTCGGCATTGCCCGCGCCGTGTCGAAAATCGTGCCGCCCCACGAGGTCGAGGACATCGTTCAGGAGACGTACGTGCGCCTGTGTCAGGTCGGCGCACCCGAGCAAATCCGCCATCCGAAGTCCTATTTGTATAAAACCGCCCGTAATCTCGCGCTCGATAGCGTAAAACGGGCGGAGAATCGCATGACCGAACATTGGGATGATGACGCCGAAAATAACCGTCGCATCGTCGGGATGGAGGCTGACGACCCCTTTCAGCAAGCCGCTTCAAGCGAGGAGTTCGGCCATTTCTGTGAGGCAGTGCGGCATTTGCCGGTGCAGGCGCGGCGCGTCTTCGTGCTAAAAAAGGTATACGGATATTCCCAGCGGGAGGTCGCCAGTGAATTGGGGCTCGCGGAGAGCACGGTCGAAAAACACGTTGCGCTGGCAGTTAGGCGGTGCGCGGCTTTTATGAAAGAGCAGGCGGGGCACGAACCAGTCCAAATAGATCAAACGGGGGCGCACAGTGAATAACGTCTACCAACTCGACGAAGAGCGTAAAGACGCCGGGCAACATGCGGTGCAGGCGAGTGCGTGGATCGCAAAAATGGACAGGGGGCTCGCCGATGGGGACGCTGATGCGCTGTCGGCCTGGATGCGGGCAGACCCAAGGAACGAAGCGGAGCTGCTTGAGATGGCGCGCATGTGGGACAAGATGGATGCTTTGGCGCGTTTGTCAGAAGTGTTTCCGCACGCATCGGAAGCTGGTTCCACACCCGCCCGTAGCATGGGCCGTCGGATGGCGATGGCGGCCTCGTTCGTTGCGGTTGCCGCAGGATTCGTGATTGCGGCCGCGATCATGAATCTATATGAAGACGATCCCCCGCCGAGTTCGGCTTCTGACGTTGCGGCGTATGAAACCGCCATCGGCGGCATATCGACCATTGAGCTGCTGGATGGATCCCTGGTCACGCTGAACACCAACAGCCGCGCAGTCGTCAGTTTTGGTGAACGGCAGCGCATCCTGCAGCTAAAGCGGGGAGAGATGCACGTCGATGTTGCGCACGATCCGACAAGACCGCTCAGTGTTGTTGCGGGCGGGCGCATTGTGCGGGCCGTTGGCACCGCCTTCAGCGTGAAGATTGACGCTGCCCAGCGCGTGGAGGTGCTGGTTGCTGAAGGCCGCGTCCAAGTGGGTGCGCACGAACAAGGCGCGGCCGATATTGGTCAGGCGGAGCTGCTAGGCGACTTTGCTGGCCAATCGTTTCTTGTCGCTCAGGGTCAGCGTGCGGTTTTAAGCGCTGGCGGCGAGAAAGTGGAGGTCCTTGAGCCGGAAGAGGTTGAAGTGCATCTGTCCTGGCGCAACGGCAATCTCATATTCCGTGGCGAGTCGTTGGCGGCTGTTGTTGCCGAAGTAGGCCGCTACACTCCAGTCGAATTCGTCATAGAGGACGAAAATTTGCAGCAAGTTCGCGTGGCGGGTCTGTTCAAAGCGGGTGACGTGGCTGGGTTTCTGTCCTCGTTGGAAGCGAACTTCAACATCATGCACCAACGCGCTGACGATGAGACCATTCATCTTTCCGCCGCGAAGAGCCGCAGCTAGCTGACGTTCCTGGAGATGCGCAGCATGAAGTTGAAACTGCCCGGTCGACTGGGTAATCCAGAAGAGATGTTGCACACCGATGCGCGCACGGACCCCCGTATCGTCAGGGCGCTCCTTGCGGCGGGCGAGGAAGAAGCTGATCTGATACCAGCTATCCCAGCGCCGGGTTCCAACGCCGGTTACCAGGAGTGTCTTGAATACATAGCGCGCTTGGAAGCGGATGCCGCTGCGGATCACACGCACTTGCTCGACACCATGCCGCGATTCGAATCAGTCGCCACCTCGACCGAGTGCATCACAGGTGTTGATGCGAACGATGTCAGGCTGCATATCCATCAACCGAAAGATCCTGATGGCGCACTGCCCTGCATCGTGCATTTGCATGGTGGGGGCATGGTCCTAGCGACGGCTGAAGATCCTGACAACATACGTTGGCGAAGCAGTCTTGCTGCGCTCGGCGTCATGGTGGTTGGCGTTGAGTTTCGCAATGGCGGCGGTCGTTTGGGAAACCATCCGTTCCCAGCCGGGCTAAATGATTGTGCGAGTGCGGTGCAGTGGGTTGCTGCGAACAAAACACTGCTGAACGTTTCGGGAATCGTCCTATCGGGAGAGTCTGGCGGCGGCAACCTGTCTTTGGCGACAGCGCTAAAAGCGAACCGTGAAGGCTGGATCGATCAGATCGCAGGGGTGTACGCCTTCTGTCCCTATATTTCCGGCGCCTACGCTGATCCGCCTGCTGACCTGCTGTCACTTCAGGAATGTGATGGCTATATAATATCGATGGCGCAAACGGCGGCCTGCCTCAAGGTTTACGACCCCACCGGGGAACACGGCGACAACCCGCTTGCTTGGCCGCTGAAAGCTGAGGTCGGTGACCTGCGGGGGTTGCCGGCACACGTGATTTCGGTGAACGAGTTGGACCCTTTGCGGGATGAAGGCATCGCCTACTATCGCAAGTTGCTCGCGGCCGCCGTTCCAGTGATGGGACGAATGATGCTCGGAACCCCCCACGCAGGCGAGATGTTCTTTCCGGATGTGGTCCCGAACTTCTATCAAGACTCCCTGGGGTTGGTCTGCGAGTTTGCGAAATCGGTGGTCAGGGAATAGCCGGAAACGGAGTTGGACAATGCAAAGCCATGATGTGAATCATTGCCCGCAGCTATTCGACGTTGACCTTCGCCGCTGACAACTGGTCCGTAAGCCTCTGGGGTAGGAACCTTGCTGAAAAGGAGTACTGCACATGGTTCTTTTCCAACCCCACCTTCGGCGCGGCAGCGTCTGGAACGCCATGGTCTACGACGAACAAATGGACCAACTCATTATTGGCGCCAGCGGACCCTCGCCCTTCAACTCCACCATGCGATGGCCGGAATTACGAACCTGCGGTCGGGCTTATGGTCGCAACCTTGCCGGTCCATAGCGAAGACCGCCGGGTTGTGGACGGCGATGGCTGCGACTATGCGGTCGAGGGCGTTGTCGATTTCCTCCAGTGACGATTGGCGGTCCGCCACCGGCAGGTAGATCAGATCGATGTCGACAGATAGCCTTGGCATGTCTCTGCAGAACAGGTTTATGGCGGTGCCACCCTTGAGTGCGAACGCGGTCTCGTTGGCGATTTCCTTCAGCGCGCCAAGGAGCAGACGAACTTGCGCCGCGTATCGGTCAAGCATCGCCAGCTGCCTCTTGCGGCATCCCGGGCAGAAACGCTTCCGGCACGTAGATTCGGTACGTCGGGTGAAGCCTGCCGCCTTTTACTAGGGCTCGCGGACCGGACCCGAAATCGATCCTCGAGGTGTCCAGATGCTTGCGCCAAGCGTGCCGGTGCTTGTCGGCGAACACGAAGAACAGCCTTCGCACCTTTACGCTGCGGCACGCCGTCAGGAGTGCTGTGAGCCGACTGGGTCGGAGCGACGCCAGTCCTTGGAAGACCTTGTCGAGTTTCTCGAAGCTCGTACTGCGCGGCAACTCGTCGAGGTTCTCAAGAATGGCGCGTTCCGGCGACGATGTCTTAAGGGACCAGCGCCACACGTCCACCATCGGTCGGGTTCTCGCAGCCCCGGGATTGGCATCGTCGATACCAAGGGGGTCATTGCCGAAGAGCGTACGCCGGCGCACGACGATCTCCGTCTGCATGGGCAGCCGCTTGAGCCAAGACGGTACTTCGCCATAGAAATGAACGCGCGATCTTCCTCCGAGGCTCAGGTAGTGGGCGTAGCCCGCCATGTCGAGGGCGCTCTCTCCGCCGAGATGCACGGCGTACTTCATGAGCCATTGTAGGGAGAGAAGCGGGATCGCCCAGGACTCATCGTGGTCGCCTTGCGCGCCTTCGGGTAGCGGACGGCGATACAGGCCGCGGACGACGCGTTCTAGCCACCCGCGGGAGACATAGTCGTGGATGGACTTCGAGTCGATCCCCTGGGCCCTCAGCCATGGTGTGTCAACCATGAAGCCGGGAGGGACGGCATCCAAAAGCGGTTTTAGACGTGGAGTTCTTTGATGGTTCATAACCATCAAAATACCTAGTATTTAAAATTTCCGCAAGCTATTTCTATAGAATACACATATGCATGGCTTTTAACCATGTGAAAATTAATACATGCCTCTCAACCTGCCTCAGCCTGACTCCCCCCTCCCCCGGAGCGGTACGGGGCACGTGGGTGACGGCGGCCTCAACTAGGTGGGCGGGGAGCTCGTCCTCCCAGAACCGACGATTAAACAGCATTGGCTGAGGCAGGTTGAGAGGCATGAATTTATATATCAAAACATCAGTGCGGCAAACGTTCAGCTTCGCGCCGGAGAAGGCCGCGTGCCTAGGGTATTGTCTCATAAGAATACTGACTCTTTAGTGACCTCCCAGCAAACTGCGGCGCAGGCCACCATCGATTCACGCATTGGGTCTTGCCGCGGAGCAGCGGCCGGCGCTGCTGTCGGTGGTGAGCCGGCCCACGGCGGCGCAGCGCGACCACCTTCGAGCCGCCATCGTGCTGCGCCGGGCCGACGGCCTCAGCCAAGCGGACACCGCACGCGAGTTGGGCGTCAGCCGCGCGTCGGTCATCAAATGGGAGCGGCGCTTCCGCACGGCGGGCCTGGCGGGCTTGGCCGACGCGAAGGGGCGGAGACGCAAGCCGCGCATCTCCCCGGAGGCGCACGAGCGGATCATCCTCGACGCGACGCGTCCGCCGCCGAACCGCACCCGCTGCTCGGTGCGCGGCTTAGCCGACGCGGCTGGGGTGTCCAAGGCGACCGTGCAGCGGCTGTGGCGCGCCAACGGCATCAGGCCGCATGCGGTCCGGACGTTCAAGCTGTCCAACGACGAGCATTTCGACAGGAAGTTCCGGAATGTGGTCGGGCAGTGCTTGAACCCGCCGGACCGGGCGCTGGCGCTGTGCTGCGACGGGAAGAGCCAATGCCGAGCCCTGGAGCGCACCCAACCCGGCTTTCCCGTCACGTGCGGCCAAAGCCGCACGCAGACGCACGACTGCAAACGGCACGGCGCCGTCACGCTGTTCGCCGCGCTGTCCTACCTGGACGGCAAGATCTTCA
>CAYGBY010000011.1:0-37213 GCA_964348115.1 uncultured Pseudomonadales bacterium | reverse complement strand
CCATCACGCCCTTTAGGCTCCTCTGGGCTTCCGGGACTTGTTCAGAGGTCCCCTAGTGCAAAATCATGAAACTTCCACGAAAATGCAGCAGGCTCCCCTGCCGGCAGGCGCACCGCACATGGCCAAATTCCTAGTTCTGCACGGTCCCAACCTGAACCTGCTTGGCGCCCGGCAGCCGGAAATCTACGGTCCGGACAGCCTGCAGGATATCGATGCCCGGCTAGCCGCCTTAGCCGAAGCCGAAGGCCATCAGTTGGACTGCCTGCAGTCCAATGCGGAGCACGTGCTCGTAGAGCGCATCCACGCAGCCCGTGGGAAGGCGGCGTGCGCCATCGTCAACCCAGGCGCCTTCACCCACACCAGCATCGCCCTGCGGGATGCCTTCCTGGCCGCGGAACTGCCGTTCATCGAAGTGCATTTGTCCAATGTCTACGCCCGTGAGGCATTCCGGCGCACTTCCTATCTGTCGGACATCGCCCGGGGCGTGATCACGGGCCTTGGCGCCCAAGGCTATGTCTTTGCCTTGCAGGCGGCTATGGCCGCAGCGGGGCGGGGTGCTGGGGCCTAGGCCGGCGAGGGAGCGAAACATGGACTTGCGCAAGATCAAGAAACTCATCGAGTTGGCGGAAGCCTCGGACATCACGGAACTGGAAGTCCGCACTGGCGAGGAGGCCGTGCGCATCGTCCGCCCAGCCCCCGAGGCGGCGCAACGGGACAGGCCGGCGCCTGCCGCATCCGCCTCTCCTGGACCCGCGCCGGAAAGTCCCGCTCCTGCGCCCACCCCCGCGCAAGCCGCCCCGCCGCCCGTGGTGGCGTCCTCGACCGAAGTCCGCACCACCATCAAAGCGCCCATGGCCGGCACCGCATACGCCGCCCCATCCCCGGGCGCCAAGCCCTTCGTGCAACTTGGGGCCGAAGTCGCCGCCGGCGACATCCTTTGCATCATCGAAAGCATGAAGATGATGAACGAAATCCCCACCGCGCGCGCTGGCCGAGTGGTGGAAGTCCTGATGGCCGACGGCGAACCCGTCGCCTCCGGCCAGCCTCTTTTTTGCATTGTTTAGGGCCTGCCACGCGGTGTCGTCGCGCCTTGCCGGGAGCGAAAACAGCCTAGCGACTAAAACCCACTTACTTGCGGGACAGCACACTAGGAGACTGCGCCGCGGTTTCGCCATGCCTGCGGTCGTGAGTGTGCGCACAAGGATGGAATCCAGCGCGGTCACTAGGGCACCTCTGAACCAGTCGCGTTCGCCCAGCGCCTCCGGCTTAATTTGGGCCAAATCGACCGGCAAGCCCCTTCTGCGGAGGGGCTGAAAGCCATAATGAGAATTGCTGGTGGGGCCGAGACCATCTTGGCTAACCCGACTTCCGCAATTCAGCGCCAATCCGAGCTCAGGCCATTGATTCTTGGTTGTCGGAAGCCATAGGTCGGCATTACAGACGCTTCGTGCCATCCGATTCAACTAAAACAAGGCGTTAGGTCGGGTCCAGAGCCCACGTCACGCTGAAATTCGCCCAAATCCCAGCTAAGTTGCGGAAGTCGGGCTAACATGGACGCCATGGTTGATCGCAAGCTGGCAAGGGCGTTGCTGAGCGTCTCGGACAAAAGCGGCCTGGTGGAATTGGCTGGGGTTCTGCATGAGCTGGGCGTAGAGATGCTGTCCACCGGGGGCACCGGGCGGGCGTTGCGGCAGGCTGGTTTGCCGGTGAAGGATGTGGCCAGCCACACTGGTTTTCCGGAAATCATGGGCGGCCGGGTGAAGACCCTGCATCCTAGGGTTCACGGCGGCATCCTTGCGCGCCGCGACCGCGATGGCGCGGTGATGGCCAAGCATGGCATCCTGTCCATCGATCTGGTGGTGGTCAACCTGTATCCCTTTGCCGCCACCGTCGCCAAGGCGGGGGTTGCTGAAGCAGAGGCGCTTGAGAACATCGACATCGGCGGCCCGGCGATGATTCGCGCCGCCGCCAAGAACCATCAGGATGTGTTGGTGGTGGTGGATCCGGCGGACTACGAGGCGGTGGCGGAAGCCCTCAAGCAGGGCAAGGTTGATCCCATCCTGCGTCGCCGCTTAGCGGTTAAGGCCTTTCGCCACACCGCTGCCTACGACAGCGCCATCGCCGAGCATTTCGACGAGGATCCCCTGCCGGAGCACCTCACCCTGAGCTTCCGCAAGCGGCAGGATCTGCGCTATGGGGAGAATCCCCACCAAGCCGCCGCCTTTTACGCCGAGGCCAGCCCCCCGGCGGGCGCCATCGCCGCCGCCCGTCAACTGCAGGGCAAGGCCCTTTCGTTCAACAACATCGCCGATGCGGATGCGGCCTTGGCTTGCGCCCAGGCCTTTGCCGCCCCGGCCTGCGTCATCGTCAAGCACGCCAATCCCTGCGGCGTGGCCGTGGGCGCCAACTTGGGCGAAGCCTATGCTCGGGCCTTCGCCACGGATCCCACCTCCGCGTTCGGCGGCGTCATCGCCTTCAATCGGGAACTGAACGGGCGAGTGCTCGAAGCAGTCCTGCAGCGCCAGTTCGCGGAAGTGATCCTAGCCCCCGCCGTGACGGATGTGGGGTTGCAGGCGGCGGCCAACAAGCCCAATTTGCGCCTTCTGGCCTGCGGCCCCTTCGTGGGCGCTGCGCAGGGCCTTGCCTGCAAGACCGTGGGCGGCGGGCTGCTGGCGCAGAGCGTCGATGCCTTGGAGTTCCGCCCGGATGCGCTTAGGGCGGTCACGGCCCGCGCCCCAACGGAGGCGGAGCGGCGCGATCTGCTTTTTGCCTGGAAAGTGGCTTGGTTCGTCAAGTCCAACGCCATCGTTTACGCGAAGGATGAACAGACCATTGGCGTCGGCGCCGGCCAGATGAGCCGGGTGCTGAGCGCCCGCATTGCCGCCCTCAAGGCGGCGGACGAAGGGCTGGCTGTGGAGGGGGCCGTCATGGCTTCGGACGCCTTCCTGCCCTTTCGGGACGGATTGGACGCCGCCGCCGAGGCCGGCGTGGCCGCCCTGATCCAACGCGGCGGATCCATGCGGGATGCTGAAGTCTTCCAGGCCGCTGATGAAACCGGCCTGGCCATGCTCTTCACCGGCACCCGCCACTTCCGCCACTGAACGGGGCCTGCAGATCCCTGCCCCTTCCGCCGCCAGCCAGTTCCCCATCATCCCAAAGCCCGCCGCCAAGGACGCTTTATAACGCCAATTATGGAAATTTTTCTATGACAATCAATGAATTGCAAAAAAGCCCAGAGCACGTGCTGCAGCTAGGCGCACCTGTGGCGCCAGCCCTGCAAAACAATGGCGGCGCGGCTTGTCCAGTTGCGGCGATTGCCCAGACCAATGCAGCATCGGGGCGTCGGCCCGCCAAGGCCCAAGGGCATTGCCCATGAAGGTGCTGGTCATCGGCGGCGGCGGTCGCGAGCACGCCCTGGCTTGGCGACTGCGCCAGAGCCCATCCGTATCCCAGGTGTACGTGGCGCCGGGCAATGCCGGCACCGCCTTGGAGGCGAACGTCTCCAATGTCGCCTTGGCGGTGAACGACTTCCCCGCCTTGACGGACTTCGCGCGGCAGGAAGGCATCGGCCTCATAGTGGTCGGCCCGGAAGGGCCCTTGGTGGAAGGCTTCTCGGATCACTGCAAGGCCCGCGGCCTGCCGTGCTTCGGCCCTAGCAAAGCGGCCGCCCAACTGGAGGGATCCAAGGCTTTCAGCAAGGCGTTCCTGGCCCGCCACGGCATCCCGACGGCGGCTTGGGCGACATTCACGGAACTCGCCGCCGCCAAGGCCCATGTGCGGGCCCAAGGGGCGCCCATCGTCATCAAGGCGGATGGCTTGGCCGCCGGCAAGGGCGTGGTGGTGGCCCGCAGCCTGGCTGAAGCGGAGGATGCCTTGCAGGCCATGCTGTCCGGCGGCGCCTTCGGCGGGGCAGGTCGACGGGTGGTGGTGGAGGAGTTCCTGGAAGGCGAGGAAGCCAGCTTCATCGCCCTATGCGACGGGGAGACCGCCCTGCCGCTGGCCAGCTCCCAAGATCACAAGGCCGCCTACGATGGCGATCGTGGCCCCAACACCGGCGGCATGGGCGCCTATTCCCCCGCCCCGGTGGTCAGCGCCGAGACGCACGGCCGCATCATGGCGCAAATCGTGCGGCCCACCTTGGCTGGCATGGCCTCGGAAGGGGCCCCTTACCTAGGCTTTCTATACGTCGGGCTGATGATCATGCCCGACGGCGCGCCCAAGGTCATCGAATTCAACTGCCGCTTGGGAGACCCGGAGGCCCAGCCCTTGCTGATGCGCTTGCGTTCGGACTTGGCCGCGGCCTGTCTGGCCGCATTGGACGGCAATCTGCGGAACTTATCCCTCGATTGGGACCCGCGCCCGGCGCTCGGCGTCGTCATGGCGGCGGAAGGCTATCCCGGCCAGTACGCCAGCGGCCATCCGATCATCGGCCTCGACAGAGTGGACGACGGCGACTGCAAGGTCTTCCACGCCGGCACCAGGCTGGCGGGGGACGCCGTGCGCACCAGCGGCGGTCGCGTGCTGTGCGTCACCGGCTTGGGCGAAACCGTGGCGGCTGCGGCCGCACGCGCCTACCGCGCTGTTGGCGGAATCAACTGGCAAGCCGTGCGCTATCGCTCAGACATCGGCTACCGAGCAATAGCCAGGGAAAAGGAGCGTTCTCGCACAAGAATTTAGTCCTTGGCCACTATCGCGCTTGGCGCGGGAGGCGCGATGCTTTGCGCATGTTCACACAACTTCTGCAAAGGTTTGACGCATTCCAAGGGCTGAGCGGCGCGGAGCTTGCGAACGCCGCACGGCACGCCCAGGCGGTCAGCGTTCCGTCCGGGCGCTGGCTGTGGCGCCTTGGCCGGCGCTTGGGCGGCAGCTACTATCTGGCCCATGGGAGGGTGCGGGCCTTTGCGCCTGGGCGGGTCATCAGCCACCGCAGCGCAGCAGCCAAGGCCGCCCTGTATCCGGGCCACGAAGCGGCCAGGGCGCTCACTGCCGTGCGCCTGCTGCACGTGGACACGGCGGCTTTGGCCTCTTCCCTTGGCCGTGTGGATGCCGGTGCGGAGGAGGACGGCCTGGAGCCTTGGGAACAGCGCTTTCTTGGCTCCCCCCTGATGCGCCGCTTGGACGCTGGCGTCTGGCAAAAGCTGTTCAGCGAACTTGACGAGCGCCCTTTCGCGGCTGGCGACGAACTGATCAGCGAAGGCGCGCCGGCGGCGGAGTTCTTCGTGCTGAAGTCCGGCCGCGCCCTGGTGCGCCGGGGCGCTGAGGTTCTGGCCCAGTTAAGCGCTGGGGATTTCTTCGGCGAGGACGCCCTGATCATGAACGCCCGCCGCAACGCCGCCGTGGTTGCTGTGGAGGCCGGGGCGGTGCTGCGCCTGCCCAAGGAGCGCTTTGTGGCCCTGTTGCTGGAGCGGGTGGTGCGCTTCGCGCACAGCGTGGAGGACGGCGTAGACCTGGATCTGAGCGCCCCAAACGCCGTGCTGCAATTGCGCGGCCTCATGGCCGGGCTGGATGCGAAGGCCCACTATCGCGTCATCGGCGGCCGGCCGGAGGAGCGTGCGCTGGCTACCTTCATCTTGGCGCAGAAGGGCTTCGACGCCTGGGCAAGCGACGCGGCTGCGGGCTGATCCCACTTGTCGCCGCTGGCGTTTAAAGCTGTCCTGGGAACTGGATTGGGGGGGAAAACAGGTCCGCGGCAACTTCGGGCTGCGCTGGTTTGAAACTCACCAGGTGTCAAGTGGCGAAGTCAATACCGGAACCGGTTTTGAATACGCCACTTTCGGCCGCACCTATGACGATATCCCGCCGGCGTTCAACTTGGCGGTCGACCTCAGTGATCAGTGGACTTGGCGAATCAGCGCGAACCAGAATATTTCCCGGCCCGGACTCAACCAGCTACGGGCGGCGGGCCAGGTTGGCGTTGCGGACACGTTCATCCCTCCCGAGTGGTTGACGCCCGTGCATGTTCTTGCAAAACAGAAATTCATTTCTGTTTTGCAAGAACATGTGTGCCAGCATACCGGCCGCCGGCCATGCGCTAATTCCCAGACAGGTTGCCGCCAAGGTGCGCCAGCGCCTCGCTGCCTTAGGCATTTGTTTCCACTAGCGAAAAAATTCACATTGAGACATGGCTGCTGTTTCGGCTAAGGTGTGCTTGTCCGTGCAACACTGGCTGTCTGGAGACGACCAAATGGCGCAAGACTGCATTTTTTGCAAAATCATCGCCAAAGAGATTCCGGCGGACATAATCTATGAGGACGACCGCCTCATCGCGTTCAACGACATCAACCCCCAGGCGCCGGTGCATGTGCTGTTGGTGCCCAAGGTACACATTGCGACGGTGAACGATCTGGCGCCCCATCAGGGTGCGCTTCTTGGCGCCCTCATGCTGGGCGCCCGGGCCTTGGCCGGACAGCTTGGCATTGCTGATGAGGGCTATCGCCTGGTGATGAACTGCAACGCCGGCGGTGGCCAAACGGTGTTCCACATCCACCTGCACCTGCTGGGCGGCCGGCAACTGCGCATCCTGGGTTAGGCTGGATGTCCAGCGCCAATTCCGATCATCGGCGTCCGGCTGGCCCAGGCGATGCAGGCGCCCTGCTGGATGCCGCCATCAACCGCTTCGACCGCGCTCTGCGCACGCTCACAGGCGGCCTGGGCGCCCAGCGCGCAAGCCCGGCCGCCGGTGTGCGGGAAGCCGCTTTGGATGAGGCGGAACGCAAGCACGCCGCTGGCCTGATGCGCGTGAACCATACCGGTGAAGCCTGTGCGCAGGCACTCTACGAAGGTCAGGCCATGACCGCCAGGAACGAACAGGTGCGCGCGCGTCTGCTGGCCGCGGCGGCGGAGGAGTCCGATCACTTGGCTTGGTGCGCGGAGCGCCTGAAGCAGCTGGAGGCCCGTCCAAGCGTCCTGAACCCCCTGTTCTACGCCGCCTCCTACGCCCTGGGGGCGGCCACCGGCCTGATTGGCGACCGGGTGAGCTTGGGCTTCGTGGAGGCCACGGAGGCGCAGGTTTGCGAACATTTGGACCGCCACCTCGAGGCGCTGCCGGAACAGGATGAACGCAGCCGCGCCATCGTCGCCAGAATGCGCGATGAGGAGGCGCGCCACGGCGCCGCCGCCTTGGCCTCCGGCGGCGCGGAGTTTCCCAAACCGGTGAAGGAGGCCATGACCCTAGCTTCGCGTTTGATGACGGAAAGCGCGTACCGCGTCTAGCCTGCGTGAGGTTCGCGAGGGCCTAAAGGATGCTTACGGCGGAACGATCTGGACGGTCAGCTTGTCGTTGCAGCTCAGCTTCTAAGGTGCAGGAGGTTCTCGCCATCTGCCGGATTCCGGGCGTTGGCCAGCTGGACCAAGTACTTTGACGGCGCTGCCTAGGGCTGCTGGACCACCAGCGGGCCGAAGACGGCGCTGGTGTAGTTCTTTTCCCCTACGCCGGCGGTGTTCACCGGCACCAGCGCCCTGATGTACGCGCCGTTGTCATCGGCCCGCGGCCTGTAGATGAACGAGCACTCGCCGGCTGCCCTGACTCCATAGTCCTTGGGCTGTCTGTTGTCATCCATGTCCGCCCAAGACACTTGGTCGTCGGAGCGCTGCCAAGTCCAGAGTGAGTGCCGTGCCGCACTCCCGTCGGAGCCGCAGAAGTCGTCGCCAAGCAGGGTGGCATCGCTTGCCCGGGCACGGTTGGGACGCACGAAGTCCTTCTCCAGCCGCACCCGCACGGTTTGGTGAAAGCCGCTGGCATCCTCGTCGGCTTCTATGGAACCGCAAATCGGGTGGGCTAGCAGTCCGCCCTCGTGGACCGAGGTCACGCTCTCGACCAAGGCTGGCAGCACGGCCTGGTAAACGGCGAAGTCAATCGATGACACGCTGATGGCCTCGGCGCCAAGTTTCATTTCCTGCAAATTGGGCAACTGCCACCGGGTGAAGTAATCGGGGGCTATGTTGCCCACTTGGCTGCCCTGCTGATGCAGCAGGGTCAGTTCGGACAGGCCGTCGAACTGGCTGGCATGAATGCAGGCTAGCGAACCATTCGAGTCCAGACGCAGTTCCTGCAGGCTGGACAACCCGGCAAAAGCGTCCGGCCGCAGCGCCGTCAGCGAGTTTTGCGAGAGATCCAGGGATTCCAGGCTGGAGAGGCCGTCGAACACGTCGGCGGGCAGCGCCGCCAGCAAATTTTCGGAGAGATGCAGGGCAATCAGGCTGGATAGGCCGTCGAACACGTCGGCGGGCAGGGTCCTCAGCGAGTTTTGCCAGATATTCAGAGTTCGCAGGCTGGAGAGGCCGTCGAACAGGTCGGCGGGCAGGGTCGTCAGCGAGTTTACGTGCAGCGACAGGGATTGCAGCCCGGAAAGTCCTGCGAAGTCGCCATTTTGCAGGGACATCAGAGTCCGCCTGCTCGCGTCAACCGTAGTGATCTCCGCCAGTTGCGCCGAAGTGACCTCTCTGCAATTGCTAGTGGGGAGCTGCTCGAGTATGGCTTCGACCACTTTCTGTGTGCGCCCGTGCAAGGGGCTGATGCCGCAGCTAGCCGTAGGTTCCTGGGCCTGCGGGGTGGGCGTTAGCCAAAGGGCCACGGCCGCCATAGCGGCCAGCAAGAAGGAGCTTCGCCCTTGGGCCTTGCCATGCCGATTACTCATGTCTGGGCAGTTAAATTGAGATCGGCCCTCCACTCTATCATAGGAATTCTGGCTATGCTCTTTTTTTGCCGACGCTCTCAGGACCGTCTCAGCTGGGCTAGGAGGGAGCCAACGACTTCATCCCAACATTGGGATGGGCCGCTGCGCTGCGGCGGTTCAGCTTGCGGCTTCGCGCAGCATTCGGGCTAGGGCCTGCCCGGGGTCCTCCGCCCGCATGAAGGTTTCGCCAATCAGGAAGGCGGGGACGCCGCGGCGCAGCAGGGCCTGCACTTGGCTTGGGTCGCGCAAGCCGCTTTCGGTGACCACCATCATGTCTTGGGGAATGAGATCCAGCAGCGTCAAGGTCGTCTCCACGTTGGTCTCAAAGGTCTTGAGGTTGCGGTTGTTGATGCCCACCATCTTGGGCTGCAGCGCCAGCGCCCGCGCCAGCTCGGCGGCGTCGTGCACCTCCACCAACACGTCCAGCCCTTGGTGCTGCGCCTCCCGGTGCAGCCGGTGCAGTTCGCCATCGGTCAGGGCGCTGACGATCAGCAGGATGCAGTCCGCTCCCAGCGCGACGGATTCCAGCACCTGGTAAGGGTCGACGATGAACTCCTTGCGCAGCACCGGAATGGACACGGCTGCGCGGGCCTGCTGCAGATCTGCATCCGAGCCCTGAAAGTAGCGTTTATCCGTCAGCACCGACAGACAGGCGGCGCCGGCCAGTTCGTAGCTTCTGGCGATGGCTTGCGGCTGGTAATCGGCGCGGATCACCCCCAAGCTGGGGGATGCCTTCTTCAGTTCCGCGATTATCGCTGGCGCGCTGGCGGCCTGTCGGCGCCGCAATGCCTGCGCGAAACCACGCGGCGCTGGGGCGCCCGGCCGCTGCAGGACTGCATCGAGATCGCCGTGCGCCCGTCGGCGTGCGCGGACCTCGCGCCGCTTATGCGCCAGAATGTCATCCAGCACCGTCATGGGCAGCCTGGTCGGCGAACCGCACCCATGGGCAATTGGCGTGCAAATTGAGCGCCCACCGATGGTTCAGACGGGCGTCCGCGCAATCGAGGCCCCCTCCGGCATTGGAATGCGGATTGAGTCAAGCCGATTCCGCCATCATGCGCGTCACCCGCGCCAGTTCCTCCAGCCGTTCTCGCGCCAGCCCTGCGGCGATGGCGTCCTGGGCCATCTCCACCCCGGCGGCGAAATCCAGCGCCACCCCGGCGACGTAGATGGCGGCGCCGGCGTTCAGGGCGGCGATTTCGGCGGCGGCGGAGTCCGGCTGCGTCAGGGCCTCGCGCACCAGCGCCAGGCTGCCCGCCACGGAGCCGGCCCGCAAGGGCGCCGCGTCCTGCCGGGCCAGCCCAAAATCTTCCGGGCTGATCTCATATTGCGCGATTGCGCCATGCTTCAGTTCGCAAACCGATGTGCCGCCATCCGTCACGCACTCATCGAGCCCGCCGCCATGCACCACCATCACGTGTTCGCTGCCTAGCAACTGCGCCACTTCCGCCAGCGGGCGCAGCCAGTTTCGGCTGAACACGCCGATCACCTGCCGCTTGGCGCCCGCCGGGTTGGTCAGCGGCCCCAGCACGTTCATCAGGGTGCGCAGGCCAAGCTCCCGGCGCACGGGCGCCGCGTAGCGCATGGCGCTGTGGTGGCGGGGCGCAAACAGGAAGCCCACCCCGACCGTGCGGATGCAGTGGGCGATCTGCGCGGCGGAGAGCTGCAGGTGGACGCCAGCCGCCTCCAGCACGTCGGCGCTGCCGGACAGGCCGGTCATCTTGCGGTTGCCATGCTTGGCCACTTGCGCCCCGGCCGCCGCGGCAATGAACGCCGCCGCGGTGGAGATGTTGAACAGCTTGGCGCCGCTGCCGCCGGTGCCGCAGGTGTCGACCAAGTGCTTCCCGTCGACCGCCACGCGCGTCGACAGCGCCCGCATGGCGGTGGCCGCGCCGGCGATCTCCTCCGGCGTCTCGCCCTTCATGCGCAAGGCCGTCAGCAGGGCGCCGATCTGCGCAGGCGTGGTCTGTCCGGTCATCACCTGCCGGAACACCTCTCCGGTGTCGGCCAAGCTGAGGTTGCGCCCCTCCACCAAATGCGCCAAGGCGGTCTGTATGTCCATTGCGGTCCTTTGGGAGTCTGCCGTGGGAAAACTGCCTTGGGAATTTATCCCACTCGGGCGCCGCTTGGGGCCTCTGCGGCCAGAAAATTGCGCAGCAGGTCGTGCCCGTGGTCCGTGAAGATGGATTCGGGATGGAACTGCACCCCTTCGATGGGGTGCTGCCGGTGGCGCAGGCCCATCAGATCGTCCACTTCCTGTTCGCTTCCCGTCCAAGCGGTCACCTCCAGGCAATCCGGCAGGCGTTCCCGCCGCACGACCAGGGAATGATAGCGGGTGGCCGTGAAGGGTGTTGGCAGGCCGGCGAACACACCGCCTCCCCGGTGTTGAATGAGCGATGTTTTGCCGTGCATGACCTGCCCAGCCTGCACCACGGCCCCGCCAAACGCCTGGCCGATGCACTGATGGCCCAGGCAGACGCCCAGCAGGGGAATGCGCGGCCCGAATGTCCGCACCACGTCCAAGCAGATGCCCGCCTCGTTGGGGGTGCAGGGGCCGGGGGAGAGCAGGATGTGCGTGGGCGCCAGCGCCTCGATGTCCGCCAAAGTGATTGCATCGTTACGATGCACAGCCACCTCGGCCCCCAACTCGCCGAGGTACTGCACCAAGTTGTAGGTGAAGGAGTCGTAGTTGTCGATCAGCAACAGCACAATTGCGTTTTCCGGTTCATTGCAGGCGCCGCTCCAGGTGCGCCAGCATGTCTTGGGTGGCCTTCAGCTCCTTGAGAATTTCGGCCCGGCCCGGCGCACCCTCCAAGGAGCGCAGCCGTTCCTGCTTTACTTCATCGAGGTTGTTGATGACCACGGCTATGAACAGATTGATGACCACGAAGGTGGTGATCACCACAAAGCTGACGAAGTAGATCCAGGCCCAGGGGTGGGTCGCCATGGCGATGTACATGATGTCCGTCCAGTCCTCCAGGGTGACGATGCGGAACAGCGACAGCAGCGAGATGCCTAGGTCGCGCCAGTGGTTGGGGTCCACCTCGTGGAATAGATGATGGCCGGCCACGCCGTACACATAGAAGATGATGGAGGCCAGCAGCAGCACATTGGCCATGCTGGGGATGGAGCGGATCAGGGTGGAGACGATCAGCCGCAGCTCGGGCAGGGCGGAAATCAGCCGCAGCACCCGCATCAGCCGGGCTAGGCGGGCCAGGGTCGCCAACTGCCCGGTGGCCGGCGCAAGGCTCACCACCACGATGCTGAAGTCGAAAAAGTTCCAGCCGTCCTTGAAGTAGCGCCAGGGGGCGGGATATTGGGCGGCGATCTTGAGCCCGGCCTCGAGCACGAAGATGGCCAGAAAGATCTGGTTCGTCAGCTCAAAGGCTGCCCCATAGGCGGCGTTCAGCGTTTTGGAGGTGTCCAGCCCGATCACCACGGCGTTCAAGATGATGATGCTGGTGATGCCGTGCTGAAACCAACTGCTTTGGGTGAAGCGCCGCAGGCCGTGCAACAGGCCTCGCTGCGGCCCCTTTTGTTTGCTGGCGTCGTTCCAGGATCCCGCCATGCGCGCCTCCCCGTCCGTCATGTTCGGGCAATTGGGAAGTCGCGGCCGACTAGGGTGCTGAGCCCGGCTTCGGCCATGGCGGCAGCGCGGAAGATGGCCCGGCCTTTGTTCATGCTTTCCTTCCATTCCAGTCTTGGGGATGAATCCGCCACGATGCCGCCGCCGGCCTCGATGTACAGGGCGCCGTCCTTCACCACCGCGGTGCGGATGGCGATGGCGGTGTCCATGTTGCCGTTCCATCCTAGGTAGCCCACGGCCCCGCCGTAGATGCCGCGCTTCACCGGCTCGAGTTCATCGATGATCTCCATGGCGCGGATCTTGGGCGCCCCGGACAGCGTGCCCACGGGCAGGGTGGCCCGCAGCAGGTCCATTGCGGTGGCGCCGGCCTTGAGCCGGCCGGTGACGTTGCTGGATAGGTGCATGACGTGGGAGTAGCGCTCCACGCTGAATTTCTCAGTCACCCGCACGGAGCCGATTTCCGCCACCCGTCCCACGTCGTTGCGGCCGAGGTCGATCAGCATCAGATGTTCGGCGATTTCCTTCGGATCGCTGGTCAACTCCCGCTCCATCGCCAGATCCTCCTCCGCCGTGCGTCCCCGCCGCCTAGTGCCCGCCAGGGGGCGGTTGATGATCACCCCCTCATCGAGCCGCGCCAGGATTTCCGGGGATGAGCTGACGATCTGAAACCCCTCCAGGTCCATGAAGTACATATAGGGCGAGGGGTTCAGATGGCGCAACGCCCGGTACAGGTTGATGGGGTCCGCTTGGAAGGGGATGGACATGCGCTGCGCGAGCACCACCTGCATCACGTCCCCGGCGCGGGTGTATTCCCGTATCCGCTGCACCGCCGCCTTGAACGCCGCCTCGCCGAATTCGGATACGAAGTCGTTCTCCTGCACCACGGCGTTGGCGTTGCTGTCCGGGATGGGCGGGGCGGCGTCGCGCAGGCGCCGCGCCAACTCCTGCAGGCGCTGCTCCGCCCTTCGGGCGGCGCCCGCATCCGCTGAGTCCACCAAGCTTACCAGCTGCATGCTGGCCTGCAGGTTGTCGAAGACGATCGTGTCCTCGGAGACCATCAGAAGGATGTCCGGTGTGCCGATGGGATCCGGCGGCGCGCCGTCCCGCAGCCGATCCTCCACATAGCGGATGCAGTCGTAGCCGAAGTAGCCCACCAGGCCACCGTAGAACCGCGGCAGTCCGGGCAAGGGCGCCACCCGGTAGCGGCGTTGGAAGGCTTCCACGAAGGCCAGCGGATCCGCCGCTTCCTGTTCCTCGACTAGCTGGCCGTCGGTGAACACCTGCACCCTGTGGCCGTAGGCCTTGAGCACCGTGCGGCAGGGCAGGCCGATGATGGAGTAGCGGCCCCAGGTCTCGCCGCCTTGGGCGGACTCCAGCAGATAGGAGTAAGGCCCGCGGGCGAGCTTGAGGTAGGTGGAAAGGGGGGTGTCCAGATCCGCCAGCGTTTCCACCGCCACCGGAACCCGGTTGTATCCTTGGGCGGCCAGTTGGGCGAGTTGGTCGGCGTTCAAATCGGGCCTCGTGCGCAGTTGGGTTTCCGGCGTGCGCTGGCCTAAAGCAACGCCGCGAAGGTTGCAATGACAGCGTCCGCCCCAAGGCTCTCGGGGTCCGCCCCATTGCGGTAGCCATAGGCGACGCACACCACCGGGCAGCCGGCGGCGCGGGCGCAGCCAACATCCGCCGAGGAGTCTCCAACAAAGAGCGCTTCGGCGGGCGCAACGCCGAGCAGCCTGCAGGCCTCCACCGCCGGATCCGGCGCCGGCTTCATGTTGGCCGTGCTGTCCCCGCCGACCACTGCATCGAATTGGCCAGCCAAATCGATTTCGGCCAGCAGCTTCATGGCCAGATCCTTGCGCTTGTTGGTCACCACAGCCAGCTTGGCGCCCCGGCCCCTCAGCACTCCCAGGGTGTCTTCCACATCGGCGAAGGGCTGGCTGGCGACGGCGATATTGCCGCGGTAGAAATCCAGGAAGCTGGCCAGCATGGCTTCGGCCTGCTGCGCCGGCGCGCCGCGATGGGCCAGCGCCCGCCGCAGGGAGGCCGCGGCGCCTTGCCCCACCCAGCCCCGGGCCAGCGACAGACCCACTGGGCTGTGCCCGAAGGCCGTCAGCGCATAGTTCAAGGCGGCGCACAGATCCGGCGCCGTATCCACTAGCGTGCCGTCCAGATCAAACAGATAGCCAACGTGGCGGGGAAATCGGTGCTCTCTTGCAGTTCCCTCAGCCGGCATCCAGCCCCCCAGGCAGCGCTTGGCGCATGGCGGCGATGGTGGCGGCGTAGTCCCGCCCGCCGAATATGGCGCTGCCGGCGACGAAGGTGTCCGCGCCAGCCGCGGCGGCGGCGGCGATGTTGTCGGCCTTGATGCCGCCGTCGATCTCCAGGCGCAAGGCGCGCCCGCAAGCCTCGATGCGCCGTTGCGCATCACGCACTTTCGCTAGGCTCCTGGGGATGAACGCCTGCCCGCCAAACCCAGGGTTGACGGACATGATTAGCACCAGGTCCAGCAATTCAATTGTCTCATCCAGAACGTTCAGCGGCGTTGCCGGGTTGAAGGCCAGCCCGGCCTTGGCGCCTCCTTCGCGGATAAGGCTTAGGGTGCGGTGCAGGTGTTCGGCGCCTTGCGGATGCACGCTGATAAGGTTGGCCCCGGCGTCCAGAAAATCCCCCACCAGCCGGTCCACGGGCTTGGCCATCAGGTGGACGTCGAAGAAGCAGTCAAAGCCGGCCCTGCGCAAGGAGGCCAGCACCAAGGGTCCTATGCTCAGGTTGGGCACATAGTGGTTGTCCATCACATCGAAGTGGATGATGTCCGCGCCGGCCGAGAGCACGGCCTCGATCTCCTCCCCCAGCTTGGCGAAGTCCGCCGCCAGTATCGAGGGCGCAATCCAATAGTCCGTAAGCCTGTTCATTTTGGGTGCGCAGCGCCGCAAAACCGCCATTGTACTGGCAATGGCGCATCATCCCCCCGCCAGAAATTTTCTTTCAAGAGGGAGCGCTTTGGGATGGTCCCGGTCGCCGCCGGCCTTGCCGCGCTGACGGCGGCGAACCGCCTCGAGTTGATCCGGCGTGCCGATGTCCGTCCACCAGCCGGGCCAGATCTGCGCACTCACGGCGCCTGCCGCCACGGCCTGCAGATAGGGCTCGCGCAAGGAGAAGGGCGTCGCCCGGCGGCCCTGCACAAGCGCTGGATGCAGCAAGGCCAGGCCGCAGAACACATAGTCGTCTCCCTGTCCGATCACCTTGCCGTCGCGCCAGTTGAAGTCCCCCTTGGCGCGGAAGCGGGGTTTGGGCGTCAGCAGCATGTGGGCCAGGATGCCTTTCGGCAGGCTGACCGGGAACTGGCGGAACGGGAAGTCTGTATGGATGTCTCCGTTCAGCAGCCAGAAAGGCGCATTTCCCAACAGGGGCAGGGCCTTGACCAGGCCGCCGCCGGTCTCGAGCAGATGCGCTTCACGGCTGTAGGCGACCTGCAGGCCGAATGCCTTGCCATCCCCCACGTAGCCTTCGATCTGCTCGCCTAGATGGTGCAGGTTGATCACCACCTGCCCAATGCCCGCATCAGCCAGCCAGCGCAACTGATGGCTGATGAGCGGCGCGTCGCCCACCGCCAGCATTGGTTTGGGTGTGTGGTCGGTCAGGGGCTTTAGGCGGACGCCGCGCCCGGCTGCCAGGATCATGGCTTTCACGAAGCGGCGCCGATCACCGGTGCGGCCTGCCGCGCCAGCGCCTTCAGCCAACTGGTCAGGTCTTGGGTTTGTGGGTACTGGGCGCTGATGTGCTGCATGTCCTCCAGCACCGGGGCGATGTGGCCGAGATGCGAAGTCTTGCCTTGCCGCAGCCACAGGCGGGCGAAGATGCCCACCGCCTTGAACTGCCGTTGCAGTGCGGTCAAATCCAGCATTCGGCGCAAAGCCTCGGAGCCGAAGGCGAACTGGCATTGCGCCCGGTAGCGCTCCCGCCAGCGACGCCGTTGGCCTTCATCGAAGCGGTGGTAGCAATCCCACAGCAGGCAGGCCAGATCGTAGGTGGCCGGCCCCACCAGCGCATCCTGAAAATCCAGGATGCCAAAGCGGTTCCCCCTGTCCAGCAGCAGGTTGCGGCAGTGGTAGTCCCGGTGGATCAGGCATTGCGGCTGCGTCAGTGCGTTGTCCACGAGCATGGCGAAGGCGCTGTCCAGGACGGGATGGGGCGCTTCGCCAAGCAGCCGCCCAAGGAACCACTCCACAAAAATGTGCAGCTCATCCTGAAACCGGCTTGCCGCATAGGGCGGAACCGAGACCGCCGCAATGCCCTGCAGGCGCACCAGGTGGCGGATGGCGAGCTCCAGGGCGCTTTCCTGATCCGGCCCGCCATAGACGTCCTGCAAGTGCCGCGCGCCTAAGTCGCTCAGCAAAAAAAAACCTCGGTTTCGGTCCTTGGCGACAATGTCCGGCACTGGCAATCCGCCGTCGCGAAACAGCGCCTGCATGGCCACGAAGGCGTCGTTGCGCTCCAAGGCCGGCGGCGAGTCCATCACCACGAAGGACCGCCCACCCGCCTGAACGCGATGAAACTGCCGATGGCTGGCCTCCGCCAGCAGGGGCGCTGCGTTCTCGATGGGGCGCTTGAGGGTCTGCGCCACCCATGCCCGAAGCTCATCACGCACCCTGATCCCTCCGGTTGACATCCGCCCCGTCGGCCAAATGCTATCATCCGCCCCGTGTGGGCATGGTCAACAATCGCGTTCGCCCTTCTCGTGCTGCTGCCTGCCAATGCCCTGCCGGCGGCGCAGGCGCTTGCCCCTGGCGGCGCCGTTGCAGCACTGTTTTGGGTGGAGCGGACGGAGTTGACGGCGGCTGAACGCCGTCGCCACCCGGCTTGGTGCGCAGGCGCCTACCGCCTGCCCCCAGTGCGCACGGAACCCGCGTCCAGCTGGGACGGGCTGCCCATCCTGGCGGAGGCGGACCAGATCGATTACAGCCAGCATGGCCAGGTGCGGCTGTCCGGCGACGTCACCATCATCCAGGGAGGGCGCACCCTCGACAGCGCGCAGGCGGTGTTCAACCAGCGCACCCAGCAGGCCGCCCTAGGCCCGCGCGCCTTGGTGCGTGATGGCGATCTGGTGCTGCAGGGCGATGCCGCCCAGGTAAACTTGGAAAGCGGCGCCGCCGCCGTTGCGGATGCGCAGTTCCTGCTCGCCGCGTCGGCGTTGCGCGGCGCCGCTGGGGCCGTCAGCCGGGACGCCCAGGGCGCCGTGCATTTGCAGCGCAGCCAGTTCACCCGCTGTGCGCCGGGCAGCCGCGCTTGGGTGCTTAGCGCCAAGCGACTGCACTTGCCCGAAGGCGAGGTGTTCGGCGTCGCCAAGGGCGCCCTGCTGAAGATCAGGGGCGTCCCGGTGCTCTACACGCCCTACATCAAGTTTCCCGTCTCCGATGAACGGCAATCGGGGTTTCTGTTCCCGCAGCTGGGATTCTCCGGGAAGCATGGCGCGAACCTGGGGGCCCCCTACTACCTGAACTTGGCCGCCAACCAGGATGCCACCCTCACGCCCCGCCTGCTCAGCAGGCGGGGCGTCGGCCTGGAGGGGGAGTACCGGCGCCTGTCCCGGTGGGAGCGCACCAGCTTCACCGCCGGCTATCTGCCCGAAGACGATCTTTACGATGGCGAATTTGATCGCGATGACTGGCGGCGCCAATTGGCCGCGGGCACGGTGCAGGGCGACTTCAATCCCGCCGATCGTTGGATGTTGGGGATGTCGCACCGTGGCCGCTTGGGGCGCCTGCGCAGCCGCATCGACTACGCCCGGGTTAGCGACCGGGACTACTTTCGCACCCTGGGCGGCGATGTGGCGGGCCGCAACCAGATCAGCCTGCTGCGCCATGGGGAGCTCAGCTACCGCCAAGGCGGGCTGCTGATGCGTCTGTGGGCGCAGGGTTTCCAGCGCCTGGACGAAATCCAGGGGAGCGAATATGAGCGCAGGCCGCAATTGGACATTCTCTACAACGGCCAGTTGGGCAGGGGCGCCGGGTTGGGGGCGCTGCAGTTCTCCTTGGCCGCCTTGGCCGCCTCCTTCGACCGGGACAACAAGGGTTTCCAAGGCGTCCGCGCCCTGACTGGCGAGCGCCTGCACTTGGAGCCGCGCTTGGCCTTGCCGCTGCGGTGGCCGTTCGGCTTCCTGTCCGCCAGCGGGGGCTACCGCTACACCGCCTACAAGCTGCGATCGGACGCCGGGCCTGTGCCGGAGGCAAAGCCGGAACGCGGCATCCCCATGGGTGCGCTCGGCGGCGGCCTGATCTTCGAACGCAGCCTCAACGCCTTCGGCGTGGCCCTTGTGCAAACCTTGGAGCCGCGTCTGCAATACCTATACCAGGGCTACGAAGATCAGGATCACCTGCCTCTGTTCGACGCCAAGGACCTTACCTTCAGCTACTTGCAGCTATTCCGGGAGAACCGCTTCAGCGGGCTGGACCGCATCGGCGACGCCAACCAGCTGTCCATGGGGTTGACCACGCGCTTTATCGATGGCGCCAGCGGACGGGAGCATCTGCGCGCCAGCCTCGGCCAAATCCGGCACTTCAGGCGCCGGCGGGTCACCCTGAGCGGACATCCGACCGATAATGACCTGCGTCAGGCCTCAGCCTTGGCCGGGGAGCTCTCCGCCACCTTCGCCAACCGTTGGCAACTTTCCGGCACGCTCATTTGGGATCAGGCTGACAACCGGGTGGACGAGGGCGCGGGTGTGCTGTCCTACCGCTCCGGGGGGCGCCGGATACTCAACATGGCCTACCGCAACCGCATTCAGGACGACATCGACCAGACGGACATCTCCCTGCATTGGCCCTTGGGCGACAACTACGCCCTCATGGCCCGCTGGAACTACGATCTGGCCGGCGGACGCACCATCGAAGGCATGGGCGGCCTGGAGTACAACGACTGCTGTTGGCGCATCCGACTGCTGGCGCGTCGCTACCTGGACCACGCAGCCGCCCGCAGCCTGGCCCATGTGGATTCGGACTCGGGCGTCTTCCTGCAGCTTTTCTTCAAGGGCTTGGGCGGCTTAGGTGGGCGCATGGACTCGCTGCTCGAACGCAGCATCCGCGGCTACGTGGCGGAGAACCGCTGAACGGGGGTGTTTTGCGCAGCCTGAATGCGGTTCTCTAGTAGTCTATACTGGACCGCTATACTGGACCGATACGGTGGTTGATCGAGAGGTGCGGATGAACGGATGGCTGACGCAAGGGCGCAGGGCCGGCGCTTTCGCTTGGCGGTTTTGGCTGGCTGGTTGCCTGATGGCTGGGGCGCCTTGGGTTGCGGCCCAGTACGAGGAACTCGACGCCATTGTCGCCATTGTCGATGACGACGTCATTCTTGCCTCGGAGTTGCTCAGCCGGCTGAAGGTCGTGCGTGATCAGATCGCCCAGCAGAACGTGCAGCCGCCGCCGGAAGAGGTGCTGGTCAGCCAGCTAATGGAGCGGCTGGTGCTGGAGAACATTCAGCTCCAGCAGGCCAGGCGCCGCGGCGTGGAGATTGATGATGAGTCCCTCACCCGCGCAGTGGCCGGCTTCGCCGAGCAAAACAACATGTCCTTGGATGAGTTCCAGCGGGCCCTGGCGCAGGATGGCATGAGCTATCGCGCTTTCCGCGAGGACATCCGCCAGGAGATGCTTATCCAGCGGCTGCAGCGCAACATGGTGAACCGCCGCATAACCATCAACGAGCAGGACGTGGAGGCCCTGCTCAACTCCCCCTACTACCAGCAGCTGCTTTCCGATGAGTTCCGCGTAGGCCACATCCTGTTGGCCATCGAGGACAACGCCAGCGAGGCCTTGCTGGCGCAGGCGGCTGCGGCGGCGGAGCAGATCGTTGCGGATCTGCGCGCCGGGGCGGACTTCCGTGAAACAGCCATTGCCAAATCCGCCGGCGCCCGCGCCCTGGAGGGCGGGGATCTTGGCTGGCGCCGGGCGGGCGAACTGCCCAGCCTGTTCGCTGAACAGGTCATCGCCCTGCAGGTGGGAGAGACGGCGGCGCCCATCAGAAGCCCCAGCGGCTTCCACATCGTGCAGCTTCTCGAACAGCGGGGCGCCGGCGTGCAGAAGGAGGATCAGACCCTGGTGCGGCATATTCTCGTACAGCCCTCCGCCATCCGCACGGATGAAGAGACCGAGATGCTCATCAAGGACATCCACGGCCAGTTGGCCGAGGGCGCGGACTTCTGCACCTTGGCCGCCCAGCACTCCGAAGATCCAGGCAGCGCCTTGAATTGCGGGGACCTCGGCTGGACCAGCGGCCAGCAGTTTGTGCCCGCCTTCGTGGAGGCCATGAACGCCACGGCCGTGGGCGAACTTTCGTCTCCCTTCCCATCCCAGTACGGCTGGCATGTGCTGGAAGTGCAGGAGCGCCGCACCCAGGACATGGGGGAGGAGGCGCGCCGCAACATGGCGGTGCGCATCCTGCATCAGCGGCGCTTTGAAGAGGAGCTGCAGGCGTGGCTGAAGGAAATCCGCGACGAGGCCTTTGTCGAGATCCGTCTGGCCGGATCCTGATGCCGCCGGGCTGGCGGCGGTGTGGCAGGGCCCGTTTCGGCTAGTCCGCGTAGGGCGTCAAGCCGCCTGATGCGTAACCCAATGTTGCGCCATGGCAGCGCGTTGGCTGCGGCGGCGCCGGCCTGTCGCCGGCGCCGTTGAAACGTGTTGGCCATTACCCTTGGCGAGCCGGCTGGCATTGGGCCGGATCTGTTCATCACCCTGGCGCAGCAGCAGCGCACGGCGGACTGGGTGGTGATTGGGGACCCGGACCTGCTGCGCAGCCGCGCCCGCCTGCTGGGCTTGCCCCTGGCGCTCACCCGTCAGCCCACCCGCCGCCCGGGCCAAGCGCAAATCGAGCCCGTGCGTCTGGCGGCCAAGGCGCAGCCGGGCCAGCTCAATCCGGCCAATGCGCCTGGTGCGCTCGCCGCCCTGAAGCGAGCCGTGGATGGCTGTCTGGCCGGGCGCTTTCGCGCCTTGGTTACTGGCCCCATGCAGAAATCCGTCATCAACGAGGCCGGCATTCCCTTCACCGGCCACACGGAATACCTGCGTGAGCGCTGCGGGGTGGACAGGGTGCTGATGCTGCTGGTCTCGGGCGCTCTGCGCGTGGGGCTGGCCACCACCCACCTGCCCTTGGCGGCAGTGCCTGCAGCCATCACGCCCGAGCTGCTCGAAGCCAGTCTGCGCCTCCTGCTCGATGGCTTGCAGCGACTCTTCGGCATCTCCCGGCCGCGTGTTCTGGTCACCGGCCTGAACCCCCATGCCGGCGAATCCGGTCATCTCGGCCGGGAGGAGATCGAAATCATAGCGCCAGCCTGCGAGCGCCTGCGCGCCCGCGGCCAAGCGGTGACCGGCCCGGTGGCCGCCGACACCGCCTTCACGCCCGCGGCGCTCGGCAATGCGGATGCGGTGCTGGCCATGTACCACGACCAGGGGCTGCCTGTGCTCAAGTACGCCGGCTTTGGCGGCGCCGTCAACATCACCCTGGGCCTGCCCTTCCTGCGCACCTCAGTCGACCACGGCACAGCCTTGCAGTTGGCCGGCGCCGGCAACGCAGATCCAGGCAGTCTGCTGGCCGCCCTGGACTTAGCCGACCGCCTTAGCAAAAGAATTATCCCAACTACAAAGGCTTCGCCAACGAAGCTGGCTGCCCTGGACTTAGCCGACCGCCTTGGCGGTGCATGAACGGCGTCCCCAACAGGCTGCCGCATCCGCGCAAGCGCTTCGCTCAGCACTTCCTCACCGATGCGGGCGTTCTGTCGCGGTTGGTGGGCTGCCTAGGGCTGCGCCAAGATGACCAGTTGCTGGAGATAGGCCCGGGCCGCGGCGCCCTGACCGCCGCGCTCGCCAACCAGACGCGACGCTGCGTGGCCGTCGAAATCGACCGGGATCTGGCGCCCCGGCTCAGAGCCCGCTTCCCGGGCCTGGAGGTCATCAACGCTGACGTGCTGACCTTCGACTTCCGCCAGTTGGGCAACGGCCGTCCTTGGCGGGTGGTGGGCAACCTGCCCTACAACATCAGCACGCCCTTGCTGTTCAGGATGATGGCGCTGAACGCCGGCGCCAAGCCCGCCTTCAGCATTCAGGACATGCACTTCATGCTGCAGCGGGAGGTGGCGCAGCGCCTTGCCAGCCGGCCGGGCGGGAAGACTTGGGGCCGGCTATCCGTCGCCGTGCAGTGCCATTGCGCGGTGACGCTGCTGTTCGAGGCGCCGCCGCACAGCTTCTCCCCGCCCCCCCAGGTGCACTCCGCCTTCGTCCGCTTGCGTCCGCATGGGCACGGGCGGGCGCCGCCGCCCACTCTGGACGCGGTGCTGCGCCAGGCCTTCTCCGCCCGCCGCAAGCGGGTGGCCAACGCGCTCAAACGCTTAGCCTTGGATTGGGATGCTTTGGGCATCGATGCCAAGGCCAGGCCGGAGCAATTAAGCGCCGCGGATTTCCTGCGCATCGCCCGTGCTGCGCAGCGCCGGGATGGCGCTCTCGAGGGGCGGGGGGCGATTTTCCCGCCGCACACAGGCCCGGTGGCGGACTAGGCCGGCAAAGCGGTGGCCACCTACGCCATTGCCGACATTCAAGGCTGTGCGGCGGAATTCGCGGCACTCTTGGAGAAAGTCGCATTCGATCCTGGGCGGGATCGGCTGTGGCTGCTGGGGGACTTGGTCAACCGCGGCCCGGATTCCCTGTCCGTGATGCGCCAAGTCATGGCCTTGCGGGAATGCGCGACCCTGGTGCTGGGCAACCACGATCTGCACTTCCTGGCTATCTGGTACGGCGGCCACAGCCCCAACACTGGGGATACTTTCGCCGCGTTGCTGGATGCCCCTGAGGCGGCGGACATCGCAGACTGGCTGCGCCGCCAGCGCTTCTTCCACCAGGATCCAGCCTTGGGCTACGCCATGGTGCACGCCGGCATCTTGCCGGAATGGACCTTTGCGGACGCCGCCGCAGCCTCCGACGAACTCATGGCGGTGCTGCAGGGCCGCAACTTCCAGGACTACTTCCGCCGTTTGTACGGCAACCAGCCGGATCGGCTGACCGCAGATCTGTCCGGCATGGCGCGCTGGCGCATCCTCACCAATTGCTTCACCAGAATGCGGCTGTTGGACGCCCAGGGGCGGCTCAACTTCACCCACAAAGGGTCCCTGCACGAGGCGCCCGCCGGCTGCAGGCCTTGGTTTGCCGCCACCACTGCGCCCCGGCCCGGCGAACGCCTGCTGTTTGGCCACTGGGCGGCCCTGCAGGGGCGCACCGGCCAGAATCGGATCATCGCCTTGGACACCGGCTGCGTTTGGGGCCGCGAGCTCACCGCTCTTTGCCTGGAGACCGGCCAGCGCATCAGTGTGCCCGCGTTCCGCCCCCGGAGGCCAGTATCCGGACCTTGTGCGCCGGCTCTCCGTCGGCGGCGATCAGCGTCGCGATCTCGGCGTTCAACGCCTTGATTTGCTGGTCGATCTGCGTCAGTGGAATTCCTAGCCGCAGCCTGTGCAGGGGATCGCGCACCTGTAGGAGACCGACCGATGATCGACTCTAGGGAACCTCTGAATTTCCCGCTATAGCGTCGGACGACGGCAGTGAGCTAACTGTGCAACTTGCAGCCAAGCCGAAGATCTACCACATCGTCCATGTGGACCGGCTCGCATCCATCGTCGCGGAAGGTTGTCTGTGGTGCGATGCAGAGGCACAGCGCCGCTCATCTCCGGGAACGACGATCGGCATGTCCGATATCAAGCAGCGACGCCGGACCAACCGGCTCAACAGTCGCCCGGGTCTCCATGTCGGCGACTGTGTCCCATTCTACTTCTGCCCGCGCTCGGTCATGCTCTATGTGATTCACAAGGCAAATCACCCGGAGCTCGCCTATCGCGGCGGCCAGGGTCCGATCATGCACTTGGAAGCCGATCTCCCCCAAACCATTGACCGGGCCGATCGATGCGAACGCAGATGGGCCTTCACTCTGTCCAATGCCGGTTCGTCGTACTTCAACGATCGCTGTGGCGTGGCGCAACTGCAAGAGATCGATTGGAAAGCGGTCGCGGCGAGGAGCTGGATCGATTGCAGGGAGGAAAAGCAGGCGGAGTTTCTGATCGAAAGATCGTTTCCGTGGACGCTTGTCGGGCGGATCGGCGTATGTTCGCGCTCAACCTTGGGGCAGGTTAACGAGAGCGTCCAAACGGCCCATCATAGTCCCGCTGTCCAACTCATGCCGGAGTGGTACTATTGATGCTGGGGAGGGCGCACCCATGATTCGCTTCAAAACCGGCGACATCCTTGCCGAAGACGCTGAGGCATTGGTGAACACCGTCAACTGCGTTGGCGTCATGGGGCGCGGTGTCGCGCTTCAATTCAAGAAGGCGTTCCCCGCGAACTTCCGCGCCTATGCCGCAGCTTGCCGGCGCCTTGAGGTGCGGCCGGGCCGTATGTTCCTGTTCCGGACCGGGCAACTGACCAATCCTCGCTACATCGTGAACTTTCCGACCAAGCGGCACTGGCGCGGCAACAGCCGTAGCGAGGATATCCAGGCCGGACTCAATGATCTCGCCGACGTCATTCGTCAACTGGACATACGGTCGATCGCCATACCGCCGCTCGGCAGCGGCCTGGGCGGGCTGAACTGGAATGACGTACGCCCGCGCATCGAGCAGACATTGCGCACATTCGACAACCTGGATGCCGTCGTCTTCGAACCAAGGAGCGCACCGGCGGCGGAGAAGATGGCGCAAGGCGGAGAAATCCCGAAGATGACCCCGGGCCGGGCTGCGCTGGTCGGGTTGATGAATCGCTACCTGAACGGCTTGCTCGACCCGTTCGTGACCCTGCTTGAGGCCCACAAGCTGATGTACTTCATGCAGATCGCCGGCCAGCCACTCAGGCTCAAATACGCCAAGGGCCCCTATGGGCCGTACGCCGAGAACCTGCGCCATGTTCTCAACGCGGTCGAGGGACACTTCATCTCGGGATACGCGGACGGCGGTGATGCGCCGGACAAGAAGCTCGAGCTTGTTCCTGGCGCCATTGAGGACGCCAACAAGGTTCTCCGCCGCTCGCCCAAGACCCGGGTACGGTTCGATAAGGTGGCTGATCTTGTCGAGGGCTTCGAATCGCCCTTCGGCCTGGAGCTGCTTGCAACGATACATTGGGTGCTTGATCGCGAAACTCCGGCGTCTCTGGAGGAGCTTGTCGCGCGGACCTATGCTTGGAACGAGCGCAAGAAACGCTTTTCCCACCGACAAATTCGATTGGCGACGGTCGTGCTGACCGAGAAGAACTGGATCAACCACACCGGGACAGCCCGCCCCTCGATAGCCACCGAAGTCAGCGAGCAGGCCTTGCGGCACTGATCCGTAGCGCGCTGGCCGGGCGCTGCTGCGAGCCAATCACAACCGGCGGGTTAGCGTTTCCGTGTTTCAATTATCCTGTTGTGGAGTGTCGTGGACGGATTCATAAACAGACAGGCCTGTCGGCCCGCATATTGCACCAAGGCCCGAGGCAAGGGGGTAAGCTGGGCGCCATGCGCTTCTACCTAGTGGGCGGCGCCGTCCGTGATGAACTGCTCGGCCGTCCGGTTGAGGAGCGGGATTGGGTGGTTGTGGGCGGCGTCCCGGAAACCTTGCTCAAGGCCGGCTACCGGCGCGTGGGACGGGAATTCCCGGTGTTCCTGCACCCTAGAACCCATGAAGAGTACGCCTTGGCGCGCAGGGAGCGCAAAATCGCCGCCGGCCACACCGGCTTCGCCGCGGACGCTGGCCCGGAGGTCGCCCTGGAGGAGGACCTCGCCCGCCGCGACCTCACCATCAACGCCATGGCCCGGGACCGCCAAGGGCGCTTGATAGACCCGTTCAACGGCCAAAGGGACCTGCAGCAGCGCTGCCTGCGCCACGTCACCGAAGCGTTCGCGGAAGACCCCCTGCGGGTATTTCGCGTGGCCCGCTTCGCCGCCGTCCTGACGGACTTCAGCGTACACCCGGACACCCTGGCTTTCATGGCCGGCATGGCCGGCGCGCTGGCGGAACTTTCCGCGGAGCGCGTCTGGCGGGAGTTCCACAAGGCTTTGGCGGGGCCGGCGCCGCAGCGCTTCCTGGAAGTGCTGCGCGCCTGCGGCTGCCTGGCTTCCTGGCTGCCGGAACTGCAGGACGTCACCATAGATGCGGCGCCCGAGGGTCCCCTGGCGCGCTACGCAAGCCTCGGCTGGACCTTGGGGGAGGCGGATATGGGCAATCTCGGCCGCCGCCTCAAGGCTCCGAAGGCGTTCCGCGAACTGTCCCGGGACATCGCGGCCCGCGGCCGGTTGCTGGCGCAGTGGCGGACGGCGGATGCAGTTGCCCTGGACCGGGCCTTGGGCGCCATCAACGCCTACCGCGACGGGCGGCGCCGCGACCGCACCTTTGCCGCCATTGAGCACAGGTTTCCCGGCAGGATGGCGGCCTTCAGGGATCTGTTGACGGAAACGGAGCGGGTGCTCGCCGAACGGCGGCGAAACTGGCAAACGCAGTCCGGCGCCGAGCTTGGCCGACGGCTGCGCACAGAGCGCATTGCTCTGCTGAAGCGGTTGCGCAGGCGCAACGCCCCGTCACCGATCCCGGGCTGAGCCGCCGCCAAAGGTTTGCTTGGGGAATTGTAGTGATCAGTTGACGAGCCACTACATGTAGTGGTTATGCGCCTTTCGGGACGCAGCATGTAGTGGTGCGCCAACCATTCTACGTAAGGCCCTTTGCTTGTGCGCCAGCGGCAACGCGCCTTATCGCACGGGGGGCAACTCGGCCAGTGGCCAGCGCGCCCTTGTGTGAATTCGCAAAGGCTCCGTCTGTCCGGCGGCCAGCCGCTGATGTCCGGCAAAGGCGATCATCGCGCCGTTGTCCGTGCAAAGCGCTGGCGGGGCGTAGTGCACCTCGGCGTCCAACTCGGCGGCAAGCCGCCGCCGCAGCCGCAGGTTGGCGGCAACCCCGCCAGCCACCACCAGATGGCGTGACTGCGCAACCGCGAGTGCCCGTGCGCACTTTATGCGCAGGGTGTCCACCACGGCCTCCTCGAATCCGCGGGCGATGTCGGCCCGATCCTGCTCGCTGAGGGGCGCTTGGCCGTTGATGGTGTTCAGGGCGAAGGTCTTCAGGCCGCTGAAGCTGAAATCCAGCCCAGCGCGGTCCGTCATCGGGCGCGGCATGGGAAAGCGTTGCGCATCCCCCGCCTCGGCGCAGCGCGCGATCTGCGGACCGCCTGGGTAGCCCAGCCCCAGCATCTTCGCCACCTTATCGAAGGCTTCGCCGGCGGCATCGTCCAGCGACTCTCCCAACAGTTCATAGGCGCCCACCCCGCGCACCTTCACCAACTGGGTATGCCCGCCAGACACCAACAGGGCGATGAACGGCAGGGGCGGCTGCTTGGCGTCCAACAGGGGCGCAAGCAGATGCGCCTCCATGTGGTGGACGGCTATGGCCGGCACCCCCAAGCTCCAGGCCAGGGTGCGGCCGAAGGCGGCCCCCACCAGCAGCGCCCCCAGCAATCCGGGACCTGCGGTATAGGCCACGCCATCCAGGTGGTTGAGCTGCGCGCCGGCCAGCTTCAGCGCCTCCTGCACCAAGGGCGTGATCTTGCGGATGTGGTCCCGGGACGCCAGTTCCGGCACCACGCCGCCGAAAGGGGCATGCAGTTCCGCCTGGCTGTGCAGCAAATTGGCCAGCAGGCCGCGCCGGGCGCAATACAGGGCGGCGCCGGTCTCGTCGCAGGAGGTTTCCAGACCCAGAACTAGCATGACGCCGGGCATTTTGCGGCAACGGGCATTTGCATTACAATCAGCGCCCTTTTTTCCATACAGGTCAGCCATACATGCCGCATGTCCGGGTCCGGGAGAACGAGCCCTTTGACGTCGCCCTTCGGCGGTTCAAGCGCTCGTGCGAGAAGGCGGGCATCCTCTCTGAGGTGCGCCGCCGGGAATTCTATGAAAAGCCTACGTCCATCCGCAAACGCAAGGCCGCGGCGGCCGTGAAGCGCCATTTGAAGAAGCTGCAGCGCGAAGCCCGCCGGTTCGAACGAGTCCACTAGCCGGCAAGCCGCCATGAGCGCCCTGAAAGACCGCATCCAGCAAGCCACCCAAGCGGCCATGAGGGCCCGGGAGAAACCCCGGGTGGCCGCCCTGCGTTTGGTCAACGCGGAGATCAAGCGCCTTGAGGTGGATGAACGCCGCGCCCTGACGGATGCCGAGGTGACAGCTGTGCTGTCACGCATGGCCAAGCAGCGCAGGGAGTCCCTGCGCCAATATGAGGCTGCCGGCCGCCAGGATTTGGCGCAGCAGGAGGCCTTCGAGATCGACCTCATCTCCAGCTTCCTGCCGGCGCCTATTGGCGAAGCGGCCCTGTGCGCGTTGATCGATGAAACCATCGCCGCCGCGGGCGCGGGCGGTATGAAGGACATGGGCAAGGTCATGGCCGCCCTGCGCGGCAAGCTGGCCGGCCGTGCGGACATGGGAATGGTAAGCGGCAAGGTCAAGGCCAGGCTGGGCGCCAAGGTCGAGGCCGATTCCAGCGGCTGACGGGTGGTCATGGCCGCGGCCCCCCAGGCTGGGCCAGACTCAGCAACCGGATCCCGATCAGCCCCTGCCGGCATCGGGCACATCCGCAACTTCTCCATCGTCGCCCACATAGACCACGGCAAATCCACGCTTTCCGACCGGCTGATCCAGCTATGCGGGGCCCTGAGCGAGCGGGAGATGGCGGAGCAGGTGCTCGATTCCATGGACCTTGAGCGGGAACGCGGCATCACCATCAAGGCCCAGAGCGTGACCCTGGGCTACGTCGCCCAGGATGGCTGCGCCTACCAGCTTAACTTCATCGACACCCCGGGCCATGTGGATTTCTCCTACGAAGTGTCGCGCTCGCTGGCCGCCTGCGAAGGCGCCCTGCTGGTGGTGGATGCCGCCCAGGGGGTGGAGGCGCAATCCGTCGCCAATTGCTATACGGCCATCGACCAGGGGCTGGAGGTGCTGCCGGTGCTGAACAAGATTGACCTGCCGCAAGCGGACACCGCCGCCGCCGCCAGGGAGATCGAGGACATCATCGGCCTGCCGGCGCAAGACGCCCTCTGCGTCAGCGCCAAGACCGGGGAGGGCGTGCCGGCCTTGCTGGAGGCCTTGGTGCAGCGCATTCCCCCGCCCACAGGGGACCTGCAGGCGCCCCTGCAGGCCCTGATCATCGACTCCTGGTTCGACAACTTCCTTGGCATCGTCTCCTTGGTGCGCGTGATGGCTGGCCGAGTGGCTCCTGGGGATCGCATAGCCGTAAAGTCCACCGGCCAGATCCATGTCGTGGATCAGGTCGGCTGCTTCACGCCCAAGCGCTGCGCCAAGCCGAGCCTGAGCGCCGGGGAGGTGGGCTTCATCGTGGCCGGCATCAAGGACATTCGCGGCGCGCCGGTGGGGGACACCATCGCCCCGGCGCGCCATCAGGCGGTGGCGCAACTGGCCGGCTTCGCCAAAGTGAAGCCGCAGGTCTACGCCGGCCTGTTTCCCGCGGACTCACGCCAGTTTGAAGACTTCCGCGACGCCTTGGCCAAGCTCAGCCTCAACGACGCCTCGCTGTTTCACGAACCGGAGACCTCGGACGCTCTCGGCTTCGGCTTTCGCTGCGGTTTTTTGGGGCTGCTGCACATGGAGATCGTCCAGGAGCGCCTGGAGCGCGAATACGATCTTGACCTCATCACCTCCGCTCCCACGGTGGTTTATGAGGTTGTGCAGGCGGATGGCGCCTTGCTGCGGGTGGACAATCCTTCCCGCCTGCCCGCCCAGTACGCGGAGATCCGCGAACCCATCGCCCAGGCCACCATCCTCACCCCTCAGGAGCACTTGGGCGCGGTGCTCAAACTGTGCGTGGAGCGGCGCGGCCTGCGCCAGAGTATGCAGTTCTCCGCCGGCCAAGTGTCCATGACTTGGGAGCTGCCCATGAACGAGGTGGTCATGGACTTCTTCGACCGGCTCAAGTCCGCAAGCCGCGGCTTTGCCTCCCTGGACTATGGCTTCGTGCGCTTTCAGGGTGCTGACCTGGTCAAACTGGACATCCTCATCAACGGCCAGCGGGTGGACGCCTTGGCCACCATCGTCCATCGCGCCAACGCGCGGCGCCAGGGGCGGCTGCTGGCGGAGAAGATGAAGGCGCTCATCCCCAGGCAGCTCTTCGATGTGGCCATCCAGGCGGCCGTGGGCAGCCAGGTCATCGCCCGCCAGACAGTCAAGGCGTTGCGCAAGAATGTCACCGCCAAGTGCTACGGCGGCGATGTCACCCGCAAGAAGAAGCTGCTGCAGAAACAAAAGGAAGGCAAAAAACGCATGAAGCAGCTAGGCCGGGTGGAAGTTCCCCAGGAAGCCTTCCTGGCCGCCCTAAGGGTGGAGCGTTGATCAGGACGCCCGCAGTCGCGGCGCCCGCACACGGCCTGCCCATCCGTCGCCGTTGCCTCGGCATGGCAGGGCGCTTGCCCGCTGCAGGGGTTGGGCAGGCGGAACGGCGGACGCCGCAACCAAGTAGAATGATCCCATGGACATAGACTTTCCCCTAGTGCTGACTTGGGCGGTGCTCATCAGCGGGGCCATATGGCTGATCGATGCGCTGTTCTTCAAGCCGCGCCGCCGGGAGGGGCGCGGCGCGGATGAGCCGGACAAGGAGCCCATCATCGTCGATTACGCCCGCTCCTTCTTTCCGGTGCTGCTGCTGGTGTTGGTGCTGCGCAGCTTTCTGGCGGAGCCCTACCAGATTCCGTCGGAGTCCATGACCCCAACCCTGGAGGTGGGGGATTTCATCCTGGTCAACAAGTACGCCTACGGCATTCGCCTGCCTGTGCTGGGCACCAAGGTGATGGATGTGGGCGCCCCAGAGCGCGGCGACATCATGGTTTTCATCCCCCCCCATGACAGCCGCTACTTCATCAAGCGCGTCGTCGGCCTCCCCGGCGATCGCATCCGCTATCAGGACAAGGCGCTGCATATCAACGGCCAGCGCGCCTCCTACGAATTCGTGCGCCAGTTTGACGACCACATTGGCGGGGCGGCGGTGCCGGTGCGCGAGTATCTTGAGACCCTGGGAGAGGGCGCCACCCACCCAACCTACCGCTATCCGGTGGATGATCGCAGCGGCGAATGGACCGTACCGGAAGGCGCCTACTTCGTCATGGGCGACAACCGCGACCGCAGCGACGACAGCCGCCGCTGGAAATTCGTCTCGGAGAGCAAGATCGTGGGCAAGGCCGTGGCCATTTGGGTGCACAAGGATCCGGGCTTCAGCCTGCCCACCTTCGAGCGCAACCGGTGGCTGCAGGAATAGGGCGGGGCAAGGGCTGCTGCCGGCATCTGGCCAGGCTGCAGGACAAGCTTGGCTACCGGTTCGCCGATGAGGCCCTGCTCAGCCGCGCCCTCACCCATAGGAGCGCGTCTGGCAAACACAACAGCGAGCGGCTGGAGTATCTGGGCGATGCGGTGCTTGGTTACGTCACCGCGGCCCACCTGTTCAGGGCTTTGCCCAATGCCTCGGAAGGCGCCTTGACCTTGGCCCGCTCCGCCTTGGTGAAGGGCAGCGCTTTGGCGGCGGTGGCCAGCGCCCTGAACCTAGGGGAGCACCTGGCCTTCGGCGTGGGCGAACTGCGCGGCGGCGTGGGGAACCGCGCCTCCATCCTGGCCAACGCCTTGGAGGCTGTCATCGGCGCCGTGCATGAGGATGGCGGCCTGGCGGCGGCCCGCGCCCTGACCGAGCGTCTGCTTGCCGAGGGGCTCAAGGCGCCCGCTTCGTTCGAAAAGGACCCGAAGACCACCCTGCAGGAGCGCCTGCAAGCCCAAGCCTTCGCATTGCCCGCCTACAGCATCCTGGCGGAGACCGGGCCGCACCATGAGCGCCGCTTCCTGGTGTGCTGCCAAGTGGCGGCGCTGGGCTTGGCGGCCAACGGGGAGGGCGCCACGCGCAAGGCGGCCGAAAAGAACGCCGCCGCGGCCATGCTCAAGCAGCTCGAGGCCGTGGATGCAGCCGTCTGAAGGCGCATCTTCATTGCCCCCGGCGAACCTGCTTGCCAAGCAGGCGGCGCGCGCCGTGCGGCGCTGCGGCCGGGTCGCCATTGTCGGCCGTCCCAATGTGGGCAAATCCACCCTGCTCAACCGGGTGCTGCGCCAGAAGATCAGCATCACTTCGCGCAAGCCGCAAACCACTAGGCGAAATTTGCTGGGCATTGACACCGAGGGGGTCCGCCAAGCTGTCTATGTGGACACGCCGGGCCTGCTCGGCGGCGGCGCCCGGGCCCTCAGCCGCGCCCTGGCCGGCAGCGCCTTGGCGGCCCTGGCGGATGTGGACCTCGTCGTCATGGTGGCGGACCGTGACAAGCATACGGATGGCGACGCCCTGGTGCTGCGTGAGGTCGAGCGCGCCGGCAAGCCGGCCTTCGCCCTGCTCAACAAGGTGGATCTGCTGGATGCCAAGCACAGGCTGCTGCCGGCCATGCAGCGCTTGGGCGCCTGCGGACTGTTTGCGGAGATTCTGCCGGTTTCCGCTCTGCGCGGAGAGAACGTGGAGAAGTTCCGCAGCTTGGTGTTCGGGCGCCTGCCCATTGGGGAGCATCTGTTTCCTTCAGATCAGCTCACCGACCAAAGCGAACGTTTCCTTAGCGGCGAAATCGTGCGCGAGAAGCTGGTGCGCCGTCTCGGCGATGAGTTGCCGCACCGAACGGCGGTGCGCATCGAGGCCTTCAAGGAGGCGGCGGCGCAGGTGGACATCCACGCCCAGATCCTCGTGGAGCGCCCCGGCCAGAAAGGCATCATCATCGGCAAGGGGGGCCAGATGCTCAAGGCCATTGGCCAGCAGGCGCGCCAGGACATCGAGAGGCTGCTTGGTGCCCGGGTCCGGCTGCATCTATGGGTAAAGGTGCGCCCCCGCTGGTCTGACAGCCCAGCCGCAGTGGCGGAACTGGGCTATGCTCCGGGCCGCTGAGGCCGCCGGCCCCGCCAACCTTCGTTCGGCATCGCACCTCCATGCACCGCATCCAGGATGAGAACGCCATCGTGCTGCACAGCCGCCCCTACCGGGAGACCAGCCTGATCGTGCAGTTCCTCACCGCCGGCCACGGGCGCATCTGTGCGGTGGCCAAGGGTGCGCGGCGCGGCAAACGGGGGCACGGCCTGCAGCCCTTCTGCCAAGGCGCCCTTAACTGCGCCGGCAAAAGCGCCCTGGTGTCCATGCATCGTTTTGAACTGATCCAAGGCCGCTGGTTCACCGGCAACCAAGTGGCCTTGGCCAGCTACGTGACGGAATTGGTGGTGCGGCTCACGCGGGAGTGGGAGGCCGCGCCGCGCCTGTTCGAAGGCTTGGCCTGGGCCTTGGACCGTCTGGTGGAAAGCGGGGATTTGCCGACGGCGGAACTTTGCCTGCGCCAGTTCGAAAAGCTGCTGCTCGAAGAGTTGGGCTACGGCCTGGATTTCTCCCGCAATGCGGAAACCGGGGAGGCGCTGGACCCGCGAAGCCGCTATGACTTGGTGCCGGACACTGGCTTCGTCCCCAACCCTGCCGGGCGCGGCTATGCTGGGGCGGTTTTGCTGGCCATCGCCCAGGGCGATTTTGCGGCGCGGCAGACCAGAAAGGTCGCCAAGCGGCTGTTCCGCACCCTGCTGGCCTTGCATTTGGGGCCCGCTCCCCTGTTGAGCCGCCAACTCTATCGGCGCCCTGCCGCCAGCGATGAGCCGCCGCCCGCCGCCCTTCGTTGAACTGCAGGTGGCCGGCCTCGATGGCGAAGGCCGCGGCGTCGGCTATGTGGAAGGTCGTCGCATTCGCGCCAAGAACGTCCTGCCGGGGGAGCATATGCGGGTGCGCCCGTTGGGCGGCCAACCCTGCATCGGCTTCCGCGAGACCTACAGCATCCGGGTGGTCCCCTTGAACGCCTGTTTGGGGTGCTGACCCCCGCCCTCTCCCGCCTGCTGCATCCCCTGCGGCAGATGGTGGCGGGCCTAAGCATCCGTGATGCGGTGCCCTAGGTGGAGCTGGCCGCCGGGGACCGCGAGCAGGCCATCATCCTGCAGCGCGCCCAAGACAACGCCGGGCGCAACGGCTTGGCGGGCGTCTGTGCGTTTTGGCGGCAAGATCTGTATGATGACGCCACCTTGCCGAGGGAGGTCTTCGCAGCGGTGGCGGACCCACCGCGCTCCGGCCTTGGTCCGGGCTTGGCGGCGGTTTTGGGCCGGCGGGTGCGCCGCTTGGCCTATGTGTCCTGTAATCCGGCCAGCTTCGCCCCGGATGCGCGGCAGTTGGTGGATTTTGGCTTTGGATTGGCGCAGGCGGGCATCTACGACATGTTTCCCAACAGGTCCCATTGCGAGATTCTCGGCCTGTTCGTGTGCAGCGGCAATGGTTAAAGCCGCTTTGGAAGTGCCCTTAGGGGGCGATGGCGCCCCGGATCTGGGCGCTTGGGCGCAGCGGCTGACCGGACGCCATGGCCAGTTGGCGGCAGCCGAGGCGCGCATCGAGGCCGCCGTGCATCAACTGGCGCAGGGCTTCTCCGGGCGGCATGCGCAGATCGGCATGGAGCTAGCCTGCTTGGTGGCGGATATGGAGATGGACGCCACCTCCGTGCTCGCGGCGCTGTTCTGCCATCCGATGCGCGCCGCGCTGCGACGCCCCTTGGGAACCCCGTCTTCCGTGCGAAGCGCGCCTTCCAACGTGCGAAACCTGCGCGACGGCGCCGCTGCGCAAGCGGACCGGCTCAGCGAAGAGACCCTTAGGCCGTGCATCGGCGCGGCGGCGGCGAAGTTGGCCATCGCCGTAGCGCACATGGCGGACAGCAGCATTCTGGACCTCACCAGCGCCCGTCTGCTGGCCAGCGAGGCCAAGGATCAGACCGCCAACATCCGCCGGATGCTGGTGGCCGTCATCGACGACGGTCGCGTGGGGGTGTTGAAGCTTGCGGAGCGTGTGGTGGCCCTGCGGCGCGCCAAGCACAGTTCCGAGGAGCGCAAGGCGCGCATCGCCACAGAGGCCATGACCGTGTTCGTGCCCTTGGCGGACCGGCTGGGCACCTGGCAACTGAAGTGGGAGCTTGAGGATCTGGCCCTGCGCTACCTGGAGCCGGATCTGTACAAAGGCATCGCCAGACAACTGAACGCCCGCCGGCGGGAGCGCGAAGCCCAGGTGAAGGCTCTGGTCAAACAGCTTCAGGAGGCCTTCGCCAGCCAAGGACTGGAGGCCGCCATAGAGGGCCGCGCCAAGCACATCTACAGCATCTGGCGCAAAATGCGGGCGAAGAACATCCCCTTGGACGAAGTTTACGACCTGCAGGCGGTGCGCATCATCCTCGCCGACGTGTCCCAATGCTACGCCGCACTGAAGTTGGTGCATGGCCTGTGGCGGCACATCCCGGAGGAGCTCGACGACTACATAGCCGCGCCCAAGGCGAACGGCTACAGATCCATCCACACGGCCGTGCGCGCCACCGGGGGGGCCGTCCTGGAGATTCAAATCCGCAGCGCCGAAATGCACCGGGAAGCGGAGTTGGGCGTGTGCGCCCACTGGTCCTACAAGGGGCAGGATGCGGAGGACGACTACTACGACAAGAAGGTGGCCTGGATGCGCAAGGCCTTGGAGGCGTCGGAAGGCGATGATCTGGCCTTGGCTGACGCGCTGTTGGATCAAGCCCAGGAGCGTCGCGTGTTCGTGCATACGCCCAAGGGCCAGGTGCTGGATCTGATGGCCGGCGCCACCGCCCTGGACTTCGCCTACCGGGTGCATACGGAAGTTGGCCACAGGTGCTACGCCGCCTTAGTGGATGGTCGCCTGACGCCGCTCAACGCGCCCCTGCAGTCCGGCCAGCAGGTGCAGGTGCTGACCAGCAGCAATGCGTCCCCCAAGCGGGTTTGGCTGAACCCCGCCCAGGGCTACGCCCGCACTTCCCGGGCGCGCAGCAAAATTCGCAGCTGGTTCCAGGAACATCATCCCCAAGAGAGCTTCGCCCCGGGCAAGGAGGCTTGGCGGCACATAGCGGCGCCCCTGCCTGCAACAGGCCCAGAAGACCCCACCCCAGGAAACCGAACTCAGTAACCAAGGAATGCGCCAAGTCCCATGAAACTCGTACTGCTAGGTCCGCCAGGGGCGGGCAAGGGCACCCAGGCGCAGTTCATCTGCGAAGCCTTGGGCGTTCCGCAGATATCCACCGGCGACATGCTGCGCGCCGCGGTTAAGGCCGGCACCTCCTTGGGCCGCGCGGTGCGCCAAGTGATGGACCGCGGCGCCCTGGTCAGCGACGAAACCATCGTCGCCTTGGTGCAGGCGCGCATTGCGCAGCCGGATTGCCAAGGGGGCTTCCTGTTCGACGGCTTTCCCCGCACCATCCCCCAGGCTGAGGCATTGGAGGCTGCCGCCGTCCCATTGGATGCGGTGGTGGAGCTAAGCGTCCCGGACGCCGCGATCATCGAACGCCTCAGCGGCCGTCGGGTGCATCCCGGCAGCGGCCGGGTTTACCACTTGGTTCACAATCCCCCGGCCCAGGCAGGCCGGGATGACGAGACCGGCGAACCCTTGATGCAAAGGGACGACGACAAGGCGGAAACCATCGGCGAACGCCTAGCTGTGTACCGTCGGCAAACTGAGCCCCTGATCGCGTTCTATCAGCAACGTGCGGAACGCGGCCTGCTGCGCTATCTCATCGTGGATGGCAATGCGGAAGTGGCGGCGGTGCAGAGTCAACTTGCCGACGGCCTCGGCATCGCCTGAGGCCCGAACCAGCATATTGCGCTAGGCCGTTTTGGCTCCCGGCAAGGCGCGACGACGCCCTGTGGCGGGCCCTACGCAAGGAGCTGAAGCCACAGCCAGCGCACTCTTTGAAACGGCCTATCCCATCACCTCGCTGGACGCCCGGCGGCTGCGCGGCCAGGTTCACGCGCAGCCGCCGGGCCGGCCCAGGCGGCCCCCGCCGCCGGGGCCGCTCAGCGCGCCCCGCGCCGGGGCGCG
>CAYGBY010000010.1:0-39678 GCA_964348115.1 uncultured Pseudomonadales bacterium | reverse complement strand
CGTCACGCCCTTTAGGCTCCTCTGGGCTTCCGGGACTTGTTCAGAGGTTCCCTAGCCGACGACGGTGAAGACGATGATGAAGATCACCGGCAGGCCCAGCAGATAGTAGAGGCCCAGGTTCAACAGGCTGTTGACTTGGTCATCCTCATCCAGCCGCACACGAGGGCCCAAGGCGAGCCAAGCGGCGCCGGCGGCCAGGAAGGTGAGTATGAGGGTGAGGGCTACTGCGGCCATGCTGGGGCACTGACGCCTTAGGCGGGCTCACACCGCGCCCAGATCCAGGGCGCCGCGCGGCTTTGCCCCGGCTAGGTCGGCGATGCGCTCAAAATTGTCGCCTACGTCCTCCGCGCTGGCTGCGGCGCCCAGATTGACCTCGGCGCTCTCCACGATGCAGGCGACGGAGTACCTGCCGCCCTGAGCCTGCAGCACCACGCCGTTGGGGGCGCCCTGCGAGCACAGGAAGATGACGCCGGGGGTGATCAGTTCCGGGGCTAAGCCATCCAGGGCCTCCTTCGACATGAGGTTCTCCGTCATGCGGGTGGCGGCCACCGGGGCGATGGCGTTGGTGCGGATGTTGTTGCGCACCCCCTCGATCTTGAGCGTGTTCATCAGGCCCACCAAGCCGAGCTTGGCGGCGCCGTAGTTGGCTTGGCCGAAGTTGCCGTACAGCCCGCTTGGCGAGGTGGTGACCACCACGCGCCCGTAGTTCTGCTCCCGCATGATGGGCCATGTGGCGCGGGTGACGTTGACTGTGCCCATCAGATGGACGTCCAGCACCGTCTGGTAGTCGTCCAAGTCCATTTTGGCGAAGGATTTATCCCGCAGGATGCCGGCGTTGTTAATGAGGATGTCCACCCGCCCCCAACGCTCCATGGCTTGGGTGACCATGCTGGCGGCGCCTGCCCGGTCGCTGACGGAGCCGCCGTTGGCGATGGCTTGGCCGCCGGCGGCCTCGATTTCCGCCACCACGCCCAAGGCGGCCTCGGAACCGCCCCCGGTGCCGTCCATGGCGCCGCCGAGGTCATTCACCACCACCTTGCAGCCACGCTTCGCCAACTCCAGCGCATGGCAACGGCCCAAGCCGCCGCCGGCGCCCGTGACGATGGCCACCTGTCCGTCAAACTCATAAGCCATGTGCAGCTATCCTCCGCAAATGCCGGGCATTCTACCCGAAGGGCGGCCAGGGGGCGCAAGGGGCGGCCATGACCGGCGGCAATTCCCACAAGGAGGCGGTGGCCTTCAGGGACGAATGGCATGCGGGCGCAGGGGCCAGCCATGACCGGCGGCAATTCCCACAGGGAGGCGGTGGCCTTCAGGCACGAATGGCATGCGGGCGCAAGGGTCGGCCACGACCGGCGGCAATTCCCAAAAGGAGGCGATGGCCTTCGGGGACGAATGGCAGGCGGGCGCAGGGGTCGGCCATGACCGGCAGCAAGTCCCACTATGGCTTTCAGTCCCTCCACAGCGCGTTGGCCCCTCCTTGGTGCGGGCGGCGTGGCCGACCGGCTTCAACACCGGGGAACCTCTCAACAAGTCGCGTTCGCCCAGCGACGCAGACCCCTAGACCGCGTCCATCCCCATCGCTCAGGGCCGCATGGAAAAGTGGACGGGGCCGGTGAGGCGGTCCAGTTGAGGCTGTATCCAGTTCACCCAGCGGCATAGGAAGGGGCGGGTTTCGCGCGGGTCGATGAGTTCATGCACAGCGAAGGATTCCGCCCTGGAAAACGGTGAGCGGGCGCTGCGCAGTTGCTCCTCAAGGGCTTGGCGCTTGGCGTTGGGGTCCTTGGCGGCGGCGATTTCCCGTTGGAAGGCCACGGCCACGCCGCCCTCCAGCGGCAGGGCGCCGGTCTCCACTGAAGGCCAAGCCAGCACGTAGGCGCCGGGCGCATAGTGGGCCGCTGTGGCCACCCCGAAGCCCTTGTGCACCTGCACCACCGCCCAAGGCACGCTGGCTTGGGTGGCGGCGGCCACGGCGGCCATGCCGTAACGGATGGTGCCGTCCTTCTCCGCCTGGGGGCCGATCATGAAGCCTGGTTGATCCACGAAGTTGACCACTGGCACGTGGAAGGTGTCGCAGGTTTCAACGAAACGGCGGTACTTCTGCGCCGCCTCCGCGGTCATGGCGCCAGCGTAATGCCGGTTGTCGTTGGCCAACACGCCCACCGGCTGGCCATCCAAGCGGGCGAAGGCGCAAATCTGGCTGGGGCCATACTCAGCGCCCATTTCGAACACGGAGCCTTCATCCAGAACCATCTGCAGGATGGCGCGCATGTCGAAGGGAGCGTTGGCGTCCCGCGGCACGGCATCGAGCAGTGCGGGCTCCATGCGTTGCGGATCATCCTGGCAAGGGACGCGCAGCGTACGCTCCCACACCGATGATGGCAGGTAGCTGAGGAAGCGGCGAATCTGATCAAAGGCGTCCTGTTCATCTTCAGCGACGTTGTCCACTACGCCGCTGGCGGCGTGGACCTGCGCGCCGCCCAAGGCCTCCTTGGTCAGATTGACGCCCAAGGCGCGGCGCACCAGGGCCGGGCCGCCAATCAGCACCTGCGCAGTGCGCTTGGTCATCACCGCAAAGTGGCTGGCCACCAAGCGCCCGGCGGGGAAGCCCGCCACCGGCCCCAAGGCGGCGGAGGCGATGGGCACTTGGCCCAAGGCGTCGGCGATGATGCGGAAGCGCGGCTCAGCGTACACCGGCGTCCCCCCATCGGCGCCCCGGCGCCCGGAACCCTTGACGCTGCCGCCGCCGCCCTCAAGCAGGCGCACCAAGGGGGTGCGGTACTGGCAGGCCAAGTGCTCCGCGTAGATGCTCTTGCGCAGGCCGGCGGCGTTGGGGGAGCCGCCCTTGAGGGTGAAGTCCTCCCCGCCCACCACCACCCGGCGGCCATCGATGGCGCCAAAGCCCAGCACGTAGTTGGCGGGCACGTAACCTTGCAGGTTGTCCTGATCGTCATAGTCCGGCACGGCCGTGGCTTGGCCGTGCTCCTGGAAAGAGCCGCTGTCCAGCAGGGCCTCCACGCGCTCGCGCACGGTCAAACGGCCCTTGGCGTGCTGGCGGGCGATGCCCTCCTTGCCGCCTTGCTGACGGGCTAGGTGGCGACGGTGGGCCAGTTCCCCTACTTCAGCCTGCCAAGTCATGGGTGCGGCGGCTGCCGCCGATCAGTCCTTGAACTGCGGGCTGCGCTTTGCGAAGTTCGCCTGCACCGCCTCAATCTGGTTGGGGGTGCCGATGAGGCCGGCCTGCAGGGAGGCCTCCAGCGCCAAGCCAGCGGCGGTGTCGGCGCGCCAACTGGTCTCCAAAAGCTGCTTGCCGGCGCGCACGGCGTCCGGCGACTTGCCGGCAATTTCCTGGGCCAGCGCCATGGCTGCGGCGTGCGGGTCCTCCGCCACATGGGTCACCAACCCCAACGCCTTGGCCTGCTCCCCGCTTAGCACCCGCCCGGTGAAGGTTAGCTCCTTCGCCACGTCCAGCGGCACGAGATCACGCAGGGTTTGCGAAATGCTCATGTCCGGGATAAGGCCCCACTTAATCTCCATTACCGACAGCTTGGCGTCCGCAGCGGCGAAGCGGATGTCCGCACCCAAGGCGATCTGGGCGCCGCCGCCATAGGCCACGCCGTGGATTGCGGCAATGGTGGGCACCGGCATTCTTTTCCAGACGAAGGCCGGGCGCTGGGCGTGATTCTCCGGCGCTTCGCCGGTTTCCAGCAGGTTCTGCGCCGTGCTGCGCCGCGGGTTCGCCAAGCCCTGCATGCTGGCCATGTCCAGCCCCGCGCAAAACCCCCGGCCGTTGCCGGACAGCACTACGGCGCGCACCTCCTTAGCCTGCGCCAAGCGCTCGCCAGCGTCGATAATGGCCTTGAACATATCCGGGCTGAGCGCATTGTACTTTTCCGGCCGGTTGAGGCGCACATCCGCCACCCCATCGGCAACCTCCACAGTAACCAGTTCCGCCATCCTCAATTCTCCCAATTGCTCGGCTGAAAAAAACGGCACTTTAACACGGCGGGCGTTTCAGTTCCGCCAGCGCCGGCGCTTGGTAATGTATCAGTTTGACTTTTGCGGGGGTGCCAGCCGGGACCGGTACACGTCTTGTCCAGGACGAGTAAGTTAATTTACTATCCCGACGGAAGCATCTTCGTGAAGCGATAGCACAATCGTCTGGGGGTACTTTGAACTAGGCAATGCGTCTTCTCGTCCTGATTGTTGCGCCAGAATGGAGTTCACATGACCGAAACGACACCGGGTCCATCCATCGCCGACGAGCGCTTGATTGCAGACATCGCGGCGAATCACGGCCAGGGTGCGGAAACGCTCTTTGCCGACTTGACTGGCCAGACAGCTATCGGCCAAGTACTGCTGCTGGACTATGATGCGGCCACCTTGGCGGTTCACGACTACCACCGGGAGCGGGCGGGCGGATTGGCGCGCGGGATGTTTCTGATCGCGGGCCCTACGCCTGTGGGCGAGAACGCCACCTTTATCCTGCTGCGAGTGGCCGGTGCCAAGCGTCTCGCGAATCAGGCCAACACCGATGATGCTCGGCTCACCGCCGCTCGCGAGAGCATCGGTGGGGAGATTTGGTCGGAGAAGCTCGCCGTCTGGGTCGCGGACGAGATCGCACTGGGCGGAGTGGAGGCCCGGGTACTCGGAACTTTGACTTGGAGCATCAGAGAAAAGTTGCGGTTCGCCGAGGACATCGCCAACTACTACTCGGCACGCAGCGCATACGTCTGGAAGCCCACGGGCCCGCTGCTTGAGATAATTGTCAATCTGGCCCACCGTGGAAACAGCCTCGACCTGTCGGAGCTGGGCATTTCCGCAGATATGGGCGTTCGATTCCGCATCGCCAAAACCCGCTTCGCGGCGGCTGACCGTCAGGAAGACAGCGGTGGCGTCCATGTGCCCGTTCGGATTGATCCCACCGACCTGCTCAAGCGACGCACGGCGTTCTTCGGAATGTCCCGCAGCGGGAAATCCAACGCGATGAAGATCACGGCCCAAGCCGTCTACCTGCTTCGCAAGGAGTATCCGGATTTCAGGGTTGGCCAGCTCATCTTCGACCCCAATGGCGAGTACGCCCAAGACAACCCGCAGGACGGGCGGGGGCTCCACCGTGTTCACGAGCTGGTGCACTTATCTCGGGATGGCGAGGTCGAGACGTACGGAACCTATGCTCCCCTTACCGACCCTGACCGCAAGATCACGAAGATTAACTTCTTCGGGAATCCAATCCCACTGCCGCGCCGGACTGATCGTGCATTCGTCGAGAAGGCGCTGGAACAGCTCATCGTGGGGCGCGAACTCATTCGGGAAAAGATGTCGGCGGAGACGGCTCGCTTCACGACCAATTTCCGAGATGCCGACCTGTCCATTCCTCCGAATCTCAATGATCGGAGCGCCGCGACCCGGTATCACCGAGTGGTGATAGTCCACCAAGCGGCGTTAGCGGCAGCGGGCTTCGACGCTGCGGCGACGCCCAATCACACCCGTCTGTTCGGACAAAATCTGCTCTCCGCTCTTCGTTCCGACCAGAACCACAGATCGGACAACGCAAGCCAGTACCGGCGGGCAGCCGATGTCTTCAGCGAGACCACGCCTTCGTGGGATGGCCTCCGGACGGCATTCAAGGCGCTTGACATGTTCATCAACGATGAGAAGAGTTTCTACAAAGCGTTTGAGGAAGAGTACGCAAAGAACTCCAGCTCCGGGGAAGACTGGGCAGATTCCCGCTTGAAGTCCGTCCTCAGCATCTTCCGCACCCCCAACGGTGTCCGCACGTTCCAGGGCCTACGCGATCAACACTCAAGTAATACGGCTTCCGACTACGCCGACGACATTGCCACGGACCTAAAGGCGGGGAAACTCGTGATCTTCGATCAGTCGATCGGGGATCCCGAACTCAACCGACGGGCCGCCGAACGGATCATGTGGAAGGTCTTCCGCGCACAGCAGCGGATATTCACATCGGGGGAGGCACTTCCGCCTTGGGAGCGGCATGTCCTAGTGTACGTCGAGGAGGCCCACAATCTGCTACCACGCGGTGGAGGCAGGGACGTCCTGTCCACGGTGTGGGCACGGGCAGCCAAGGAGGGCGGAAAGATGAACCTTGGGATGGTGCTGGCCACTCAGGCTCCGAGCTCGGTCCTTCCGGAAATCCTGAGCGAGACTGACAACTGGTTCATCTCGCATCTGAACTCGGACAACGAGGCCAAGGTGGTCGAGCTCTACCAGGACTTTGCGGACTTCATCCCACAGATCCGCCGAGTGTCCGAGCCAGGCTTCATCAGACTTCGGAGCCTGTCCTCGGGGTACACAGTGCCTGTTCAGCTAGACCGGTTTCGACTTCCAGATGCTCCGGTGGAGTCGAGCGGCGAGACCGGAGCCTAGCGCAGATGCCTTATCCGAACGAGCGCGCTGGCTTCTCCGCTGTGGAAGACCTGGAGCGTCGCCGGATCGTCGAGGCGTTTGGAGACCGGATTGCGCAAGGAATCAATCTGCCGCTCAAACCCCTACCTCCCTTCCTACCGTTTCCGCAGGGCACGCCCAGACCTGTCATTGTAGCGCTGGACGGGTCCAACATTTATCACCGCATTCCGGCTCGTCTTCCGGCGACTGAGGCTGGGTTGCTGTCCATTGCGATCGTTCGGATCGATGTCCACCGGCTCGTGAATCTTCCCCGACTCCCCGAGAGCGGCGCGACGGACCCGGTCCAACTTCGCGACACAGAGAACGCCAGCACACTGCAATTGGCCCTCCCCGGCCGCAACGCCCGATCAGCGGATGGACAGGTGTCTCGCGATTGGTTCCGCAGCATAGTTCAGGAAACCTTGGAGCTCGGACACTACGGTGGCGAGAATCTTGCAACGACGTTGCACACTCTCTTGGAAAAGAATACCCGTAATATCATGTGCCCAAATGTCCAGTGCGACTCAAGGCCCCTTACCCCGCCACCGAACCAGATGAAATCGCAGTGTCACGACTGCGGGGAGGAGATCCTGCTGTCGGATGCCCTCCGTGCGCAGGAGATTTTCAACGATGAACAACCTTGCGGCGACGCACACGGTCGCATCCGCGAAGCATTCGAGATTCTGTCCTTGATGAACCTCTTGCGCGGCCTTGTTGAAACCGAGAACGGCCGACGGGCACTGGGGCGCATCGCGTTCGTGCTCGACGGCCCGCTGGCAGCGTTTAGCACGATAGCCGCACTTCAGCCGGGAGTTCTTCGCGAACTTGACCGAATCGACCGCCTGCTGTCGCCGGATCGCCTGCTGGTGATGTCCGCTGTCAAGACCGGCGCCTTCGTACAACACTTCTCTGAACTGGACGAGGCCCCGGCACCCGATTCCCGCATACCGAGGGGCACGGCCTTTCTTCCCAACGATGACTACATCCGAGAAAACATCATTGCGCGGAGCACGGACCAACCGTGGGGCCAGATCACATACTTCGGCCGACCTCTCGTCGTAAAGACCCATGACGGCCAGAGATTGTTCCTGAATCTCGCTCAACCGGGGGCCAGTCCGCCGCTCACCAATGCGCCTCCGCCTAGTGTGCTGAATGAAGCGGTCGCCACCGCTGCGCGCCTTGGTGTTGGACGCCACGAGTTTCTTCCTCTGCGACGAGCCCACGCAAAAGCGGCCATTCCGCTCCGGATCGGCACCGCCATTATCGAGAGTCTGGCGAGATCGCAATGACCACCTACGGCATCTCAAAACTTCCCTGGCCAGTGCGTACGCCGCAGCACCGATGGTACGGCCTGGGGCGCTACTATGCGATGTTTCCGGCCCCCTTCGTCACAAGAGCGGTCGAGACATTCACGGAGCGGGGTGACGTGATTATGGATCCGTTCTCGGGTAGAGGGAACGCCTCCTTCATCGCCGCAGCCATGGGGAGACCGAGCGTCGCCGTGGACATTCTGCCCGTGGCTTGGCTATTCACCACCGCCAAGCTCAAGCCGTCGCGAACCGCCGACCACGTGCTCACCCGTATGCGAGACATTCAGCGCACGGTGCGGCCACAGGACCGCGAGTTTCATAGCAAATTCGAGTCCTTGGCCTGGGCACCCGCCGTCCGGGGATTCCTTCGCGCAGCCCGCCGTGAGCTGGACTGGAAGGAAAGCCGCACGGACCGTACCTTGATGGCGTTCATCGCCCTGCACATGCAGGACAGTGTTCCCAACGGCCTGTCTAACCGGCTCTCCCCCACCGTGGCTCACTCACCATCCTATGCCGTGCGGTGGTGGACCAAGCGAAAACTTCTCCACCCTCCCCGGACCGACCCTGTGGCCTATCTCGCCGACAGGATTCGACGACGGTACGCTTTTGGGATCCCAGATCTCGCTCGTTCCTTCACCCAATTGGGTGACGCCAGGGATGAGCTTGAGAAGATGCCGCGGCGTCATGTCAGACTGCTCATCACCTCGCCGCCGTACCACGACAGGACCGACTATTGGAACGATCAGTGGATTCGCCTCTGGCTGCTTGGAGCGGATATGCGGAAGAATTGGAAGCGGGCGCAGAAGCACTCCAATCTTGCTGACTACCAAGCGTTAGTCAGCGACGTCTTCGGACGCACCAAAAGACACATTCGCGAGGACGGCGTAGTCATTGTTAGGTGCGGCGACAAGCCGACCACTGCGGACACCTGTAGGCAGGTGATCCGTTCCACGTGGCCATCGTGGTCGATCTTTGAGAGGCGGACCGAAGTGCGGCGACGTGGAACGGCCAGCGGCTACGGTCATGGTGTCAAGGTGATTTGCGAGAAGGACTATGTTGTCGCTCCTGAAGAACTGGCCGATAGGGCCCGCTCTTGGGCGCACGATCCTTAGCCCGGATAGATCACCAAAATGGTATGGGATCTCGATTTGTCGGATAGTGTAAGTTACATCACCGGCTTACATCCAGCCGACAAGGAGATCCCATGGCCACAGAGTGTACTCCCACTCAACTTCGATTTCACCCCTTCGGACGCCGCGACGCGGTGGGCCGTTTCGACGGCGGACGGCTGACCTCCGACGACGGGGTGGTGCTGCTGCGGGAGGTGGACCGGCGCATGGGGTGAAAAACAACAGCCAAGCGGGCGCAAATCCTCGGAATACTGGTCGAGGGAATGTCGGTGCGGTCCATCGAGCGTGTTGCTGGGGCCAGCATCAACACCATCGCCAAGCTGCTGACCGACGCGGGCAACGCCTGCGCCGCACACCACGATGAGCACGTTCGCGGCATCGCCGGGAACCGCAGAATCAAACGCAACGAAATCTGGAGCTTCGTCTATGCGAAGAAGCGTACGGTGTCCAGCGCGAAGGCGGCCCCCAAGGGCGCCGGGGACGCATGGACATGGACGGCCATTGATGCCAAGAGCAAGCTGCTCGTCAGCTATCTGATGAGCAGCGAACGCGACGGCCAAGCCGCCGTCGAGTTCATGGACGATCTGCGCTCCCGCCTGGTTGACCGCCCGCAAATTTCGGCCGATGACCTGACCGCCTACAGGGAGGCCACAGGGAGGCCGTGGAGGGTACTTTCGGCGGCGAAGTGGACTTCGCCCAGGTCATCAAGGACTACGGCAAGGCGGCTGGCGACGACAACGAGCGCCGCTACAGCCCGGCGGTCTGCACGGGCATCGAAAAGCCGTGCATCGAGAGCAATCCGGACATGCGCAAGGCCAACACGTCGTATGTGGAGCGCCACAACCTGACCATGGGTATGGGAATGCGCCGCTTCACGCCGCTTACCAACGCCTTCAGCAAGCGCACCGAGAAGCTGGTCGCAGCCCTACATCTGTACTTCCTGCACTACAATTTCTGCCGCATTCACAAGACGCTTCGCGTCACTCCTGCGATGGAGGCAGGACTCGAAACCACGGTGCGCGATTGCGAATGGATCGTCGGCTTGATCGATGCCTACGCACCCGCGCCCAAGAAGCCGGGGCCCAAGAATGGGGCCCGCTAAGTCAAGCGGGAAAAGTCAAACCGATACACTACCCAGCGCTTGGCTATACTTCAGCCTGAATGCGCCGTTCGCGGGCTTCTTCCACGGGAAGCCGCGCTACGGTGGTCGGAGTGAAGTGGCATGGAGCAGACGATTGACAGCCATCGTCGAGCGGGAAGGAACGGGATACGTCGCGCTATGCCCCGAACTGGATGTGGCTAGCCAGGGAGACAGCGTTGCGGAGGCGTGCGCAAATCTCGAAGAAGCGCTAACCCTCTTTTTCGAGGCCGCTTCGTCGGAAGAAATAGCACGACGCACGAAACGGGAGTTTTCGTCACTGATGTCGAAATAGCTGTTGGCTAGGCTGAGACCGCTTTCCGGCGGGCGGCGGGCTCTGTGCCGGAGATTTCAAGCGCACGGATGCGTCGGAGGCAAGCGACGCGGCAGCTACATCATTATGCAAAGGTTGAGGCTAAGCGGAACGGTAGCGGTCCCGGTGCCGAGTCATTCTACTCCATCCCTTGCCTGCCATGTTGTGATCAGTTCGCCAACTATGACAGAACCGACTTGTTCAGACCTTCCTTAACACTAACGCAACGCCACGACAATGCACGCCGCCCACCCGCGAAGCCTTCGGCGCCACACCAAGGCCACCGCTCGCTGAACCTGCCTTGCCCGCGCTCAACGCGTATGGGCCTATTCGGGCCCAGCCCGATACTCCAGGATCGCGGAGCGACCTACGATGTCGAGAACCCGCGCCTGCCGGGTTGTTCCATTGGAGTCGGTGAGACGCAGCCATTCGCCCAAGAGGAAATGCACCGGTTGCGGTTGGCCATCGTTGACGGCGATGTTGGACGCGTAAAGGTAGGTGCGGTCATGCACATCGCGAATCGGATTCAGCCTGCCTGACAGTCCTGGAATTCGTCCGGTCCCCTCCGTGATGATAACCGCGCCGCCGCCGGGAAGCCGATCTAGATGAATGGTCAAGACCTTCCGGCTAGGCGTCCAGTCCCGCTCAACGCGGGCCGCGTATCCCCTTGCAGCGGCGAATAGGGTCATGGGGAGGTGCGTTGTATGCAGTTCCGCCCGCGCTTGGCCGGTCTCGTTTGACTGAACGCGCTTCCAGGTCCCATTTGGGAACAACAGGAGCACATCGACCCCGGGCAGCGGCTCACCCCCTGAACGCACTGCCAAGGCAACCAAGGCGGGATTGGGCTCCAGGAACGCTGACGGCATGGTAAGAAGCGTCTCTGCGCCGTCAATCAACTCGTATTCCGGCGGCCTGCCGACAAGCTCCAGAGTTTCTCGCAAGATGATGGGAACGCCGTCTCCGCGCCGTTCCATGAAGTATTGCCGGTCTTCGCCGCCGCGCACGCCGCCGACCGGCATGCGCCCCAAGTTGGAGGCCAACACTTCGTTTCTGGTGGCCTGCCGCCTGGCCATGCTGTCGACAGTGAGGTTGTTCGGCAGCGACCCAGGCGACTGGATTTCCATGCGATCCTCAAACATCGATAGACGGATTGCCGAACCGCGCATTGAATAGTCGCGGTGGACCACCGCGTTGACCACGGCCTCGAATACGGCCCTCATGCTGTATTGCGGCAAGTCCACGCGGCCGGGCTCCTTGCGAGCCGCGACACGCATGTTGCGTGACGCGAACGCCGCTGCGGCGCCGATCTGCCGGTTGAGCGGACCAACAATCTCCTGGGCGTCGGTCTGCCCCGATGCGCGATCGCGCCCTCGGTAGCAGGTTGCCGCGATCCGCGCAGCGGGCAGCCATTGCTCGGGGTTGGCCGTGCACAACAAAAGGCCCGCCACAGTCGTGCGAAGAGTTCCCGTTGAATCCGGGGCCAAAAGCGCGAGCTTCTCCAGGGCCGCTTGCGGGTCAGCGGCGCCTTCGGCGGTCAACAGAGGTTTCCACAGGCCCTCATCGAGGGTGCGGAACCCAGTTTCCGGGACAGTCTGTTCATCGAATGACCGAAAACGAGCCTGTCCTCGCCGCTGTGCCAGACGCAGGCGTTCGTCGCTGGTCATCCGTTTCTTGCTCGCGCCAACGCGGACAAAGCTGCCGCCGGGACTGTCGTGCTGGGATTCGCCTTCGGGAATTTCCACCACCAACAGTCGCCTGCCGTTCAACTCCCGGTGGTAGGTGCGAATGCGCACTGCGGGCTTCACCGTATCGGTGCTGATCTCGACAAGCAAAGAGTCGAGCGCCTCAATCTGGGCGCGGGACATGCCGGGCACATCGCCCGCGTCGGTCACGCCGCACATGAGCAGGCCGCCGCCCGCATTGGCGAAAGCGGCGATTTCGTCCGCCAAGTCGTCACGCCTCGGTCGCCGCGGCGCCTTTCCTGAGAATTCAATTTGCTTGAACCCGCGGCCGCTGTCCTCACCGGCCCGCAAGTGCGCCCTGATCTCAGATTCTTCGTAGATCACTGTGCTCTCTCGGCGCTACCCGCCAGGCCCAGAAAGTGCGGCGCATGACTAGCCGCAGCTCCGGGAAGAACCAAGCCACCTCAGCCGCCGCGGTTAGCCGGAGTTCGACCCTGCAAGGTGTTTCGCCATGGCGACCACGGGCTGGAGACTCGTCCGGGCGAAGCGATGCCACTGCCCCCACGCGGACGGATGGACGCTCTTCAAGACCGGTACGTCCCTGTCAGACACCGACGCCGTCCCCAGGTACTCCTTCTGTAACCACCACAGCCAGTCTTGAACAACCTGCTGGGCCGAGTGGTCCGCAATCCAGCCGGCAAGAGCGGACCGGTGCGCATCCGAGAGTTCCCCTTGGGCGCCAGGCCACAACCTCGCATTGGTGCCCTGCGTAACGATCAACTGGGGATCGAGGCAGGCGAGTTCCGGCTCGACATAGCCACTGCAGTTTTGGAAGAGATCCCAAGGTACCTGGCGGCTGCTGTTTTCATCTTTGCGCGAACACTTCGCAGCGTTGGTCATCGCGTACAGTTCGTAGAGGTTTCGGCCATCGTTCTCCGCCTCGATGGAATAGATGGCCTTCAGCAGTTCCGTCGTGCCTCGCATGTGCGGGTTCGGGTGACCGCCGGGAGGAATATCTTCTTCTATTCTGGAGCGACGCTCCTCCATCGGGGGAGTGTATCCACCGGTGTCCAAGGACACCACAACTACCCGAAGACACTCGCCGTATCGGCTGCCGACATGGGCTTCAGCACCCCGCCACAGCTCGCACTTGGCCGCCTCTCTACACGCACTTTTGTGCTGGCACTGGAACTGCTGGGTGAGCAACCCGTTGTTGGCGTAGAAGGACTTCAGTTTGTCAACGTAGTTCATCATTCCAATTTCCCTCATTTAACCCTTCATTGGTCATTCTGACGTCGGGCCATTCCAACGCCTTCACATTAAAACGGTTCAGAATGGCAAAGATGCCTAAATTGGATGGCCGCAACCTGCATCTCCTTTCGTCTCGCCGATCGCTTCAAGCCACTTCGCGCAGGCGGCCGGTTTTGACCTCATACACGAAGCCGCGAATGCGGTGCTTGTTGGGAATGAAGGGGCTGGCCTGAATGCGGCGCATGGATTGGCGCACGTTCTCCTCCAAGTCGGCGAAGGCTTCCAAGGCGAAGGCCGGGCGCAGGCCTGTATCCGCTTCGATGGCGTCCTTCAGTTCATCGTCGCGGAAGGTCAACATGCCGCAATCCGTGTGGTGGATCAGAACGATCTCCTCGGTGCCCAGCAGCCGCTGGGAAATGACCAGGGAGCGGATCACGTCATCGGTGACCACGCCGCCGGCGTTGCGAATGACGTGGGCGTCCCCCTCCGCCAAGCCCAGCAGGCGGGCCGGGTCCAGGCGGGCATCCATGCAGGCCACCACCGCGGCTCTGCGGGCCGGCGGGGCGGACAACCCGCCCTTGTCAAAGCCCTGCGCATAGCGGGCGTTGCCAGCCAAGCAGGCATCGGCGAATGATTGGTCGGCCATATCAACAGGACCCCTAGATGTCGTAGCCGGTCAGCAGGCGGTAGGCTTCGCGGTAGCGGGCGGCGGCGCGCTGCACTACTTCATCCGGCAGGGCGGGACCCGGGGGAGTCTTGTCCCAATCGCCGGCGGCGACCAGTGTCTCCAAGTAGTTGCGCACAATCTGCTTGTCGAAGCTGGGTTGCTCCCGGCCTGGCCGCCATTGCTCCGCAGGCCAGAAGCGGGAGCTGTCCGGGGTGAAGATTTCATCTATCAGGATGGGCGTCTCTTCCCCGGGCAGGCGGCCGAACTCGAACTTGGTGTCCGCCAGGATGATGCCCCGCTGCAAGGCGTAGGCCTTGGCCTGACCGTAGAGCCGCAGGGTGGTCTCGCCCAGCCATTTCATGAGATCCCGCCCCACGATGGCGGCGCCGGCCGCGAAGCTGATGTTTTCGTCGTGGCCGGTTTCCGCCTTGGTGGAGGGTGTGAACAGCGGCTCCGCCAGCTGGTCGCTGTTGCGCAGCCCCGCCGGAAGGGGGATGCCGCAAACGGAACCTCTGGCCTGATAGTCCTTCCAGCCGCTTCCGGTGATGTAGCCCCGGGCGATGCATTCGATGGGCACCACTTCCGTCTTGCGGCACAGCATGATGCGTCCAGCCAAGGCGCCCCGCTGCTGATAGGAAAGCCCGGGCACATCCGCCGGGTCCGTGGAGACTAGGTGATGGCGCGTGTCCTCGGCGAACAGATCAAACCAGAACTTGGAGATCTGCGTCAACACCACGCCCTTGCCGGGCAGGCCGTTGGCCAGCACCACGTCAAAGGCGCTGACCCGGTCCGTGGCGACGATCAGCAGTCCCTGTGCGCCATCGGGCAAGCGCACATCATAAAGGTCACGCACCTTGCCCTGACGCTTGTTGGGCAGGTTTAGGTTGGTTTCCAGCAGGGCTCGGTTCATGATGGGGTCAAAGTCCTCCGTTAACGTGTTGGCGAAAAAGCGCTGGCGATAAGTTGTTGGCGACGCATCAGGCCAGGGCGTCTAGGGCCTGGGCCAGATCCTCCAGCAGATCCTCGGCATCCTCAATCCCTAAGGAAACGCGTATCAGCGAATCCGCAATGCCCATCTCCGCGCGCCGCTGGGCGCCGAGCTCATGGTAGATGGTGTGGGCCACGGGAATGGCCAAGGTGCGGTTGTCGCCTAGGTTGCTGGACTTGATGATGACTTTTAGGGCGTTCATGAACGCCCATATATCCAAGCCGGCACGAAGTTCGAAACTCAGCAGGGCGCCTGGATGGCGGAACAGCGCAGCCGCCCGCTCATGCTGGGGGTGCTCCTGCAGGCCCGGATAGTGCACCTTGCGCACTTCGCTGCGCCCGTCCAGAAACGCAGCCAAGGCTGCGGCGTTGGCGCATTGCCGCTCCTGCCGCAGGGCCAAGGTCTCCGCGCCGATGATGATTTGATGCGCGGCCTCCGGCGCCAAAGCGGCGCCGAAGTCCCGCAAGCCCTTCTTCTTGATTTGGGTCAGGGCCCACAGCCGGCTATCAGCGCCCTTGTAGATGTCTAGGATGTTCGGGAAAGTTGACCAGTCAAAAACGCCCATCTCCGTCACGGCGCCCCCCAAGGTGGTGCCGTGACCGCCAATGTACTTGGTCAGGCTGTTGACCACCAGACTCGCCCCCACTTCCTGCGGACGAAACAGGTAGGGCGAGGTCATGGTGTTGTCCACCACATAGGCCAAGCCACGCGCACGGCAAAGTGCCCCGATCTCCGCCAGGGCGGCCACCTGGGTGCGTGGGTTGGCGATGGTCTCCACGAACACCAAGCGGGTGTCATCCCGCACCGCCTTCGCCACCTCGCCTGCTTCCGTGGCGTCCACAAAGGACACGTTCAGGCCTTGGGCGGCAAAGCTTCGAAACAGGCTGTTGGTGTTGCCGAACAAAAACGCGCTGGATACGAAGTGGTCCCCCTGCCGCAACAGCGCGAACAGCAAGGTGCCGATGGCGGCCATGCCCGTGGCGAAGCAGACGCTGGCGAGCCCGCCCTCCATGGCGGATATCTGCGCCTGCAGCGCCTCAACTGTGGGGTTGACCTGACGTCCGTAGGTGAAGCCGGCGCTCTTGCCCTGAAACACCGCGGCCAAGTCGCGAGCGTCCTCATAGCCGTAAGCCACCGTGCCATGCACCGGCTTGTGCAGGGAGCCATGCTCCACGCCGCCGAGGCGCTCCCCATGGACGATTTGGGTGGTGAAACCCTTCATCGGGCGTCCTGCGCACCGGCCCGCACAGTAGGCAAGGCGTCGGCCGGCGTCGGCATTTCAGAAAACTCCGCGAAGGATTCCTGAACACCCCCCCGCACGGCAGGCAAGGCGCCCTTCGGCAGCCCAGCTTGAACAATTAAATCCAGAAAGGCGTTGGTTCTGAGAACGCGGCCGATGTCCTTGGCCGGCAGCGGCGGCGAAAACAGCACGCCTTGCGCTTCCTGGTAGCCCTCCGCGCATAACGTGCGCAGTTGTGTGCGGTTGGCGACCCCACAGGCCAGCAAGCCCACGCCTAGGGAATCCGCTAGGGCGGCAATGCCGCGCACAATGCGCGGGCCGCCATCCTCCGCCCGAATGCCGTGGATGATGCTGTGGTCCACGTTCAGCCGGTCTATCGGGGAGTGCTGCAGGTAGCCCAAGGAGGCGTGCCCGGCGCCGAAGCCGTCCACGCAGACGCCCACCCCTTGGCGCTGCAGCTCGGCCAGCTTCGGCACGATGAAGTCCGCCGCCTGCACCAGACGGTATTCGTCGACCTCCAGCCGCACCGCCGAAGCGGGCAGACGGGCCTTTTTCAGCCGCTCCAGGAACTGTGTGACGAAATCGTCGGCCTCCAGTTGGGCTGTGGAGGCGTTGACGGAGACATGCACATCGCCAGCCCCAGCATGACGCCAATGGGCGGCCTCGGTGAACGCCTGCTGCTGCACTAGGGCATCGAGATCGCTGATGAGGCCTGCGTCCTCAGCAGCGGAAAGAAAGTCCTCCGGCTCCAGCAAGCCCCTGGAAGGGTGCCGCCAGCGCACCAAGGCTTCAAAACCGCGTATGCGTCCGCTGGCCAAGCACACTTGCGGCTGGTAATGGACCAGAAACTGGCGCTTCTTCAGGGCCCTGCGCAACTCTCGCACCGTGGTGGGGCGGCGCAAAACGCCTTGGCTCATGCCTTCCGCATAGACGGCATAGCCATAGCGGCCTTGATCCTTGGCTTGGTACATGGCGATGTCGGCGTTCTCGATAAGCGCCTCGCCACGCTCCCCAGCCTCTGGATGCAAGGCGATGCCGATGCTGGCCCCCACCCGGATGCGCCGGCCATCGATGACGAAGGGCGTCTCAAAGCGTTTGAGAATATTTCCGGCCAAGCGCTCCACCGCGGCGCGGCCGCGCACACCCGGCAGCACCATCGTGAACTCATCGCCGCCGAAGCGCGCCAAGGTGTCGCCTGGGCGCAGACAACTCTGCACCCGCTTGGCGGCGGCCCGCAGCACACGGTCCCCGACGCTATGGCCAAGGCGATCATTCACCCGCTTGAAGCGGTTGAGGTCCAGGAACATCACGGCCAGCTTGCGCCGGCTGCGTTTCACCTGGGCGATGGCCAAGCCCAGGCGGTCATTAAGCAAATAGCGGTTGGGCAGCCCGGTGAGCACGTCATGGTAGGCGTTCAAGGCATCCGCCCGCTTGGCGGGTTCGCGTTCGCCGATGGCCCAAGCCACGCCGCAGGCGCCCAGGTAGTTGGCCTCCGTGCGCTCGTCGGCATCCGTATAGATGCCCTCGGCGCTGACCTCCACCCACAGCGGGCGCAGGTGCACGGCGCGCCGCCCGGTGGGGTCCAAGCGGCTCTTCAGCATTAGCGCCACATGGTGGCCCGCACGCGCGCCGGTGCGCCGCTCGTGCAGGACATGGCGGGCCTGCTCCAGCGAGCTCTCCTCCACCAGCACTTTGTATGACTGGCCGATGAGCTCCTCCGGCCGATAGCCCAACAGGGTCTCAAAGCGGCGGTTGGCGTAGCGGATGCGGCCTTCCCGGTCCAGCAGGTAGAAGAGTTCCGGGGCGCTATCGAGCAGGAAGCCCGGCAGGCCGTCGCCCTGCTCCAGCATGGCGTTAAAGGCGGCGCGGCTCATCCCCCCTGACCGTCGCAGGGCGTTCAGGGCGTAGGCCGCCCTTTGTTCGCCAATCCAGAGTTGCTTTGCTTGCAAGATCTCGCCGCCCGATGGCCTAGGCCGCTTCATGCGCCTCGGCCCGCCTATGATGACACAACTGAAGCCGGCCTGCGGCGCAACTACGGGTTGCCGCAGGCGCCCTCGATCATCAGAACCCTCGGCGCTCTATGCGGGTTAGTGGCCGTCGCCGTAGCCGGTCAGCTCCATGTAGCCGCGTCCTATGTCTCGGCCGGTTCCGTCCTGGACCCGCACCAAGCCCTCCCAGTAGGTGTAAAAGGTGTCCATGCGCTGATCTGCGACGCTGGCCTCGATGCGCAGCAGCCGGTCGGCAAGGCGCAGGGTCCAGCCAGTGGGCCAGCGCACACCCCGTTCATCCCGCCAATAGTCTGTCGGCGTCAGGCTGAACTCAGGAACGGACAGTGCACGCACGTCGCCCGCCTGACCAACGCGTACACCCTGGTCGTAGGGGTCCCGGGCGCCGTCGTGACGCAGCAGCCGAAACGCCATAAGGTCCTCGCCACTATCGAGCATCAGCGCAAACCAAGCCCAACCAAACTGTTCTGGGGAAAGAATGGCGGAGCCCCACTCCCGATCCATCCAGCACAGGCCTGAGGCCTCATGCCGTTGGCCACCGATGGCCAGGACGCCGGCGGCGGCCAGACGCGGCAGAGAGTAGTAGTAGGATGCCTGTCCAGGGCCCTTGCGCGAAAGCCCCGCCTCTCCTTGCAGCAGCACCGGCTTGGTCGGCTGCATGCGCAAGGTGGCGGCCATGTCCTCCCCAAGCGTGTCCAAAAGCCAATGGTCCCCCTCCATGACCAGCCGCCAATCCTCCAACGCGATGCGGACGCCCTCCTCCGTCACCTGCGCCCCGGCAAGCTGCGGATGCCCGCGGGCCAGCCGCTCCGCCTCCAGATGCACGCCGCGCTGCACGTCTGTCATGGCGAAGTGCGCCAAGTAGGCTTGGCCGTTGCGCCAGGGGTCCCCCGCGACGCCGCCGGCAAACAGCGCCCGGCGAAACAGCGTGAACTGCACGCCAAATTCGCGCCCTGCCGGGGCGCGCAAAGCGCAGGTTAGATACCACCACTCATTGCGGTACGCAGGATGCGCGCCATGGTCCTCGGGGAACTGGAACGCCCGCGGGCCATCCGCCTTGGCGAAGGCTCCGCCAGCGTCGCCAAGGCCCAGAACCCTTGCGCCCTTTAACGCCTTCCCAACCCCGCTTGCGCCGTCCTCCCGGGCCGCCGGCCCGCAGCCCAACGCCAAGCCCAGCGCCAGCGCCAGCGCCAGCGCCGGCCAAACTAACTTTGTTGCGCCCATGGCCCCAAGCCCAAGCCTTCTTTTGGGGCTGGCAGAAGGCTTGCCAACAGCGCCGCAGCAAAACCGAACAACACCGGCGGCAGCCAACCGGAGGGCGCCATGGACAACTCGATGCGCCAACCAAAGGCGCGCGGGTTGACCAGCTCGCACAACAGCCATCCCATGCCCAGCCCCAAAGGCAGCGCCAAGGCCATGGCGATGGCCCCCAAGGCGGCGCCGCGAACCGTCGACAGCCAGCGCTGCTCGCCGGCGCTCAACCCCAGGGCGCGCAGCAAGCGCGCGCCCGCGCGCTGATTCAAGCGCAGGGCCAGCAGGGCGTTGTACAGGCCCACCACGGCGACGATGAGCGCCAGCAGGGTGAGGGCCCGGGTGATGGCGAAGCTGCGCTGAAAAACTTCCAGGGCGCGGCTGCGCAAGGCGCTGCGCGCCACCACCTCCACATCAGGCGCGTTTCGCGCCAGCCAGTTCTCCAGGGCTGCGCCGGCAATGCCGGAAACGCTGATGCGGTCATAGGTCAAGGCGCCAAAGCGCGCTTCGCCCCCGGCCACATCCAGCAGCAGCCTGGGCTTGGCGTCGCCAAAGCCGGGAAAGGCGTGAACGATGCGCAAGGGCGCGCCGCCCCAGCGGATGAGGTCGCCCACCTGCAGGCCTATGGCCGCCAGCAGACGTTCATTGGCCATGGCCTCGTCGGCGGCCAAGGCCCCAGTGTAGCCATAGCGGGCGGCTTCAGCTTGGGAAAACCGGGTGTAGCCAACCTGCAGGGTTTGCCCGCCCAGGCGAGTGGAAAGCGCACCGTAGGGCTGCACCGCAGCGGCGGGAAAATTCGCCTGCAAGGCCCGCGCCAAGCGGCCCAAATGCGCAGGCGCGTTGCCCCCGGACAGGTAGAACTCATGGCTAAGCCGCTGCTTGAGCATCCGCTGGAAGTCCTGCGCAAAGCTCGCCACCATCAAGCCGATGCCTATGCTGACCCCCGCAGCCAGCACCAAGGCGCCCAGGGCCACCCCCAGATCCCGCTCAAACCAAGCCACTTCCCGCACGCCCAGGCGCAGCAACAAACCGCGATAGCCCGCTGGCCTGGCCTGGCGCAGGCCGTGGCGCGCCAGACGCAGCGCCGGCGCCACAAGAGCCAGGGCGATCAGCCCCAGCGCAGCAACCGCGCCCAAACCGCCAAGCAGACCTAGCCCGTCAAAGAACAAGGCGATGGCCAGCAACGCACCGCCAAGGGCCGCGGCGGGCCAAGACGGGCGCGTCAACTCGGGGCCCGCATCGCCACCGAACCGGCGCCTGCGGAGCAAGGCGAATCCGGCGCCCGCCAAGGCCACCGCCAAGCCGGAGAACATCGCCTTGCCCACTACGATGGCGGAAAGCGTAATTTCCGGCAGGGCGGCCACGCCCAAGGTGGACATCCGCACCAGCCAAGACGCCAACCCATACCCCCCAGCCAACCCAACCAAAATGGCCAGGACGCCAAGTCCCGCCACAAACAGCAAAAAACAGCCGCGCAATGCCGCACGGCTGCAGCCCAGCACCCAAAGCCGCGTCAGCAGCGCATCCAAGCGCCGCAACCACAGAACGCAGGCTTGGAAGATAAGAAACCAAGCGATGAGCAACGCCAGCAGCCCGAGCACGGCGAAATTGAATAACGCCGCCTGGCTGAAGCGCTGTTCCGGGCGCAGCGACTCCACAGGGCGCATCTGCCAGCCGGCCAGTTCGGTCGCTTCCAGGGGTAGGCCGGCGGACCAACCGGGCAGCAGGCGCTCGGCAACTTCCTTGACGCCGGCGAATGGGTCGCGAAGGCCCAAGGCCACAAAACTCAGGTGCGTCGCCGGCCGGTCCAGCACCGCCAAGGCATCCCCGTAGTCCAGGAACAGGGCATTGCGCAGGCCCGCATCCACCACCGCAACCACCGTCCAGCTTTCTCCGCCCAAAGCAAAGACCTCATCGACCGCGAGACCGGTGCTCGCATCCACAACCACCCCGTTGCGCGTGAATGCGCCGCCCTCGCGCTGCAAGGCCGCTGCCGACCCCGGGCCGTACCAATCCCCACCGATGACTTGGTAGCGAACCCTTCGCGGCTGCTCAACCACCAACTGCCCCTGCACGATGGGCGTGGCGAAAGCGACTTGCGGCAAGGCGCCCCGCCGCCACTGGCGACGCAGGGCGAAATAGTCCGCCATGGTGGCCCCCTCGCGCTGGGCGACATGGGTGACCGAGCGCAGATGCGGGGGCGTGCGGTCCCGCAAGGACTCGCTGATGGCCAGCCCAATGCAATGCACGGCCACCGTGGAGACGACGCCCAAGGAAAGGCCCAGCAAGGCTGCCGCAGTGGACCAAGGCGTTCTTGCCGCAAAGCGCAGGAAACTCAACAGCAGCAACGGCATGGTCACACGCCCAGATCGATGCGGCGGTCCGCCCGCGACGCCAACTCCATGCTGTGGGTGGCGATGACCAGCGCGCAGCCCAGCCGCCGCGCCTCGCCGAACAGCAGTTCCGCCACCTGGCGGCTGCTGCGCGCATCCAGATTTCCGGTGGGCTCGTCCGCCAGAAGAATGGGCGGCTCATGGGCCAACGCCCTGGCAATGGCGGCCCTCTGCTGCTCACCCCCGGACAGGGTGTCTGGAAAGGCCCGCAGCCGTGCGCCCAACCCCAAGTCCAGCAGCTGCCGGCGCACCCGCGGCAAGTGTTCCTGCAGGTTGTTCAGGTGCAGCGGCAGGGCCACATTCTCCAACAGGGTCAGGGTGGGCACGAGGTTGAAGAACTGAAACACGTAACCGATGAGCCGACGCCGCAAGGACGTGCGACGCGCCTCCGGCAGCCTGTGCAGGGGATGGCTGCGACCGCCGTGACGCAGGGTGAGGCTGCCGCCGTCAACCGGAATCAGTCCGGCGATCAGGTTGAGCAGGGTGGATTTGCCCACGCCGCTGGGTCCGCAAATGGCCACCGTCTCCCCAGCAGCCACCTCGAGATGCAAATCCTCGATGACCGACAGCCGCCCACCGCCCTCGCCAAAGCCCTTGCTGACGCCCATTAGGGAGATTGCGCCGGCGTCCACAGGGGTTAATCCGACATGCCGCGCATAAAAGGGCCGTTCCAGCTCAAACACATTTGGCGCACCCCGGCAGTGATCGGGAGAGCGGCGCCAAGGCCGGGAAACCCCCGTCCCAGCGCCGGATTGGGTAGCCTTCAGTGATCATCCAACACACTGAAAGGAGACCGATCCATGAACATTGAGCCCATGCGGATCAAATCGTACCGCAGTTTCGCCGTCGACGAGACCCCGCTTCCGCCCGCAACGCAAGACGGCTCCTCGACGAGGCCCTCGCCGCTGTCTCCTCCGTCCAGGTCGACGGCGGGAGCGAGTTCCTTCACAACTACGTGCGCCCCCACGCATCCCTCGAATATCAAGCCCCGAACGAGCATCTTGTCACCTTGGAGGCCGCCTGATCGGCCTGCGCCATAGGCACTGAGCCGGTCAGGACCGTCCCAAAGTGTTCGCTCTTGAAAGAAAATTTCTGAAAGGTCATTGACCGCCGCAGAATATTGCGGAATCCTCCGAAAATACTCATAAACCACCTATACAAGGCCTTGCCGAGAGCTGGTGGACGACTTTGGCATGGCCCTGCTGAGCCGCTGCAACCGCTTGCATCAAGCCGGGCTTTTCGGCACACTGCTGCATCCTAGACAGCCTTTCAAGCGCTCGTAGCTCAGCCGGACAGAGCACTGGGCTTCGAACCCAGGTGTCGGGGGTTCGAATCCTCCCGGGCGCGCCAAGGGCGGTGAAGTTCCCCAAAGGCGCACCTTTCGGCTTGGGCCGCTTTCTCTGACGCCGCCAAAGCCGACGGTCACTGGCCCTTTTGGCTCTCCGGCCCCTTGGCCGACGGCAGCTTGAACACGTAAAGCGCCTGACCGCCAGAGGGCTGGTGAATGTCGGGGCTGATGGCAGCGGTCAGGGCGCGAAAGACGCCCATGCCAGTGGGCACGGCGACATACTGTTCTCCATTCGCCAGGTAGGTGACCGGATACCCGTGGGTTGGCGCACCCAGCCGCGTCTGCCAGAGCATCTGGCCGGTGTCTGCGTCGAATGCCTTGAAGTAGCGGTCAAGGTCGCCGATGAATACGAGCCCCCCGCCGGTAGCCAGGGCGCCGGTCATGAACATCGCCCTCTGGGTGTGGGTCCAGACGGGCTCCAGGCGGTCGGCGTCCACCGCAACCAGCATGCCCAGCTTGCCATCGCTGCCGGGCATGGGGTAGGAACGGGAGTCGCCGCCGAAACCGCCTTCCCCGGCCACTTTGGGCACAGCACGGCCGACTAGGTCGGCGCACAGCCGGTGCAGGGGAACAATCAGCAGATTGTTCGCTTCGCTGTACGCCATGGATTGCCAATTGTGGCCGCCGTAGATGCCGGGACAGGCCTGAATGGGATCGCCGATGCCCGCCTCCGCGATATCCCGCCGATAGCTGACGCGGCCCGTCCGCGAATCGATGTGGCTGAACAGATTCTGCGGCAGGGTCTCCAGGTGGCCGAGATAGCGCCCGCTACGCCGGTCGAGCCGCCAGAGGATGCCGTCCTTGCCCACCGTATAGAGCCGATTCTCGCCGTGCCGGTCGATGAGCACCCGCTCGAACCCGGTCTCCATGTCTATGGTTTCCCCGGGCGCATGCTGGAAGTGCCACGCAATTGCGCCAGTGCCCCCATGGAGCGCCACGGTCGAGTTGGTGTAGAGGGCGGCGTCCGCCACAGTCAGGCCACGGCTGGCGGCGACCCAGGGCTTCGCTTGGGAGGTTCCCACATAGTAGAGACCCAAAACCGGGTCGTAGCTGCCGGCGATCCAGACATCGCCGCCGGCCCGGAACTCTGCCGCCAGCCCGCCCCAGGTCTCGTCGCCCGGCTCACCCGGCAGCGCGATGGTGGAGGTGCGCCAAAGTTCGCGCCCCGTGGCTGGGTCGTGTCCGGTGACGAAGCATCCGTCCGGCTGGTAGCGCTCGCAGCCGTTGACGCCGCTGAGCAGCAAGCCGCCGCCCAGGATCGGGCCGCTGGTGTGGGTGTAGCCCTTGCGGTAGTCCGCCTTGACCGTCCTCCAGATTGGCTCGCCGGTGCGGGCGTCAATGGCGACCAGGGCGGCATCGTAGGTGGCGAGAAACAGCTTATCGCCGTGAATGGCGAGATTGCGCAGGGGCCCGCCCAAGGTTCTGGCTGCGGGCGGGTACTGGTAGGCGTATTCCCAAATCAACTCGCCAGTGGCGGCGTCCAATGCCTGGACAAGGTTGTCCGGATGGGTCAGGTAGAGAACGCCGTCATGCACTAAGGGGGTGACCTGATTGCTGCCCTCGCGCATGGTTACCGCCCAGGCCAGTTGCAGGCGGTCCACGTTGGTGCGGTCAATTCGTTTCAGGGGGCTGTGCGCCTGGCCGTCCTGGGTCCGCCGCCAGTGCAGCCAATCCCCCGGCGGCGGAGCGCGCAGCCGGGCGTCGGAAACCGGTTGGAAGCCCTCGATCTCGCGATTGCGGAAGGCGGACCGGCTGCGGGCGATCTCGTCGATGCCCGCCGCGCCGGACCAGGAGTCAAAAGCCGATTCCTCCCCGGAACCCTCCGCGGCCGCAACGGGCAGCAAATCGCCACCCGCATCGTTGCGCGCGAAAAGGAACTCAACCAAGGCCCCGTGCTCCGCCGCCGTCAGCCGCGCACCGCCGGGAGGCATGGTGCTCAGGTTATAGGCCAGCAATTCCCCACGGGAACGGCCGCCCCAACGGGCCAGGAATTGTTCACCGCGCAACGGCCCGCCATGTGCTGAACCCTGCAACGCCGCCCCGTGGCACGACAGGCAGTGCCGCGAGTACAGCACCTCTCCCGACGGCGCGGATGCCTGCCCGGCCGCCGCGCTCACCGCCAGGGCGGCACCGAGCAGCCAAGGCCAAGCGGCACGCGCAGGGTTAACCTTTAACTGCCCAAGATGTAGGACCATCTCACTCATCCATGTCTTCGCTGGCGGGGTCGATGCCTTCACCCACATATAGATGTGGAGTATAGCGCACTCAACCAGCTTGAGCAAGCGGTTGCGAGTGGCGCGGTCGGTCCTCCCGGAACGACGGCGCATCAGGCACCGAAGCTGGGTGAAACTATTCTCAACGGCGGAAAGCCCGGGCTGACATCGAGGTATGGCAAAACGGCAGAGCCGCCATTGGCGTTGGGCCGGCAAACGGCCAGCCGGCGGCACGTCCAACGCTGGATTCCCATCGAAAAAACCGACCGGCACCTTCTTCGAGCGCAAGGCAGACGCGCTGTGAGCAGTTGGACAGGAAGTACTGATACAGGTGGATGCCCTGCATGGCTTTGATGTCCGGATCAACGTCCTGGCACACGGGCATGGTTTTCCCTCCGGCATGACTGGTGATGACTCACCGATCGGCTCGGCGCGTTTCCTTGAACGAAATGGTCGAGCCTGTTCATTGTTTCCCGGCCTGGCTCCAGGTATCGAAACGCATGATCTCCGCAATGGGACGTCTCCTTACGGGCCCGAAATTGCCCATCGGGTAGCCCACCGGAATCAGGCACAGCGCCGCAAACGTCTCGGGCAGATCGAGTATTTCACGGATTGCGTCCTGGTCGCGCAGCGCAAGCGTCGTGGGCGCGGCGCCAAGGCCCAATGCCCGGGCCGTCAGCAGGAGATTCTGAACCCCCGGCCAGACCGAACTGGAAGCCCGGTAGATGCCGAGCCCTTCCACCTTTTCGAGGTAGTCGAAGCACGCGACGATGAGCGCGGGTATCTCATGCATGTGCTCGATCTGCCAGACGACGGCCTGCAACTGGCGCCTGTGCTTTTCCGGCGACAACTGCCTAGTGCCGAGGTTGCCTTCGAGCGCTGGCCTGATGTACGGCTCCGCGTGTTTGCGATTCTGCCCCGCAAGCTGCCGCTTGACGGCCGGGTCCCTGACGACGATCCAGCGGGAATTCTGCGTATTGGACCCCGAAGGCGCCTGCCTTGCCGCATCGACCAGCTTGATCAGCAGTTCTTCGGGCACCTCGTCGGCCTTGAGCTTGCGCATGGCGCGGCAGTTGTAGATGGCTTCATCCAGGGAAAAATCCGCTTCGGGGCCGGTCGACATTCTCTGCACCTATAACTACAAGTTAACGGGCGATCATACACGTTCGCCGCGGCAGCCAACCCATTGTCCGGGTGTATTCCAGAGCAAGCACACGGCTATGACTTGTTGTCCACCGTTCCGTACATGCCGGAGGACGACCTGGCACTGGGCCTTGGGCTCATCCCAAGACATGGGCCTTGTGGGCATCTGTAAAGCACCCGGCGGAAACCTTCTCCGGCCCGGCAAGGATCGCAACGCTGTGACTACCGACTGCCGGGTCTTCGGCGCGACGCTGGTGGTAGGACAGGCGACGCGCCGTAGCCTCTTCACCAAATTCCATATCGAGCGTGGCTTGGAGATGCCCGGCAAAACGAAGCCGACGCATCCGTTCTGCGCGTTCTTGCGTATAGTCTCTGAAGTCGGGTGTGGCGCCCGGTCCGCAGGATTTGAGGATGTCAGAGACCAATAGCTGGATATTCTCTTCAATCGCCCGTCCAAAGGGGCGGCGACATCGGATTTTAGCTTTCGCGACTTCCTACGGCGCAGGCTCCTAGAGTGACGTCATGTAGTATTTGCGGAGCCGTTCGGTGATATGCCAAGTCATTATGGACGGTGTAGCCATATTGGTCGTGAAGTCAGAGTTGGATGCGCCGCGAATGGCGATGGCGTAGTTGGCCTCACCGTCTGGTTGCACGGTTTGTACACCCGGCACCATGTTTGTTACCTGCTGGGCGTTGCTATAGCCCAACTGTTCCATTTGCTCGCCGGTGAGCGCATTGATCGCGATGCCAACCTCAGTGATGTTTTGCTCGCGCTTTTGTGCGGTGACCACAACTTCTTCCACGACTGCGGCAAAAGTTGGGATGGTTAGGAAGAGTGCAGCCGAAATTGCTGTCAGCCGTGTGAATAGGCGTTTCATTGGTTCCCCCTGTTAGCCGCCAAATTTGTGGATCGGCCGCCGCCGGGTTTCCGGCTCACCCATATTGAAGCAGACGATTCCATTCTAATGGAGGCAATCACTTCTCTTTTGCCAATTGCAAGCTCAGTTAATCACTTGTTGGACACAACGCTGACCGAGTGAACACGATGAATCCCGCTACGCCAGTGCTTCCGAGAGCGCAAGCATCGCACTGAACGAGTCTGCGAAGAACGTCGCGTCCGAGGGCTTGGGATGGCTGGACAGCTTTACGATCACAGCCCCCGTTCGCTTGTCGGTCAGGATGAACTGCCCGTGTATGCCGATGCAGAACATGGTGCCGGCATCGCGGTTCGCCCACAGCTGATTGCTGTAGTGCCCGCCGGGCAGATTCTTGGACCCGCGGTAGGCCGCGAACAGTGTGCGCAGATGGTCACTGCCGCTGAGCGTGTCGCTGATCCACGCGCTCGGGACGACCTGTCGATCGTTGCAGCGTCCATCGTCGAGGAGGAGTTGTCCGAAGCGGGCGAGATCCCTCGCGCACACGTTCATGCCGGCGCCGAAGTACGGGAATCCGGTGGGATCGACGACGATCGCGCAATCCTGTTCACATCCGATCTTCCGCCAGAGCCTGTCCTCGAACAGCTGCCTAACAGGTTGCCGCGCCGCGCGTTCGAGCACCTGGGCAAGTACGTTGGTCAGTAGGGTCCGGTAGCCGAACGCCGCGTTATCGTTCTGCTGCGTTTGTGTCCTCGACCGTGCGTAGTCGAGCAGCGACTTCGCCGGCGTCAAGCCTTGGAGCTCCGGTCGCCAGCCGACGATCGATGCCTCCACCCAGAAGTCGTCGGATTGATTGTCGTAGTCCTCACCGAACTGCACGGCCGCGGTCATGTCCAGCAGGTGGCGCACCGTCGTGCGGGGGAACGCATTCCGGTTGAGCTCCGGCAGGTACGCAGTCACAGGCCGATCGACATCGACGACGCCTTCGTCGCAGAGGATGCCGGCAAGCATTCCCAGGAACGACTTCGACACGGAGTTGACGAGGTGCAGGCTGTCCCGCGCCATGCCGTTGCCGTAGTGCTCGCTCAGCAGCACACCGTCCTTGAGCACGAGAAAGGCGTCGGATTCCGGTGCGTCGAGCAACTGTGAGATCGTTCCGGTACTGCCTGTGGCGCCGGGGAACTCGACGTCCCGGATATCCCGCGTGGAAATCGGAAGCTCCGTCGGAGGCCCTTCACCCCGTTTGGTCCGGGCCGTAGGGAACAGGGACTGAACGTCCTGGAAGCTACTGCGGTTGTATGGTGCGAACCGCCAGTTCGCCGAGTTGAAGGGGCGCATCTACTGGGACTCCTGGTTAGCGTTGGGGCTGTGCAGGGGACTGGAGGGGCAAACAGCTCGATACCGGAGCGACCCAACCAACCAACATCGGCATCAGCAAACCAGCTGTCCCCACTCCCTGATCAGTCCCCGGGCCAAGGTTGCCACGACGGACAGCTTGTTCGAGAAGTACCGGTGCAGCGTCTGGATGCCGATTCCAGCGCACTCTGCGAGCAGGTTGGTGCTGAAGCCATCCCAGCCCCATCTCCCAGGAGCACGGCCGCGGTGTCGAGGATATGGTCAAAGGTCTTCGCTGACCGCGCCTGGACCAGCCGCCGCCGGGTTTCCAGTTCACTCATATAGAAGCAATCGAATCCATTTAATGGAAGTATTTATTTCCTTTCTACTAATTGCAAGCTCAGTTGCCGATCCGCTCCAGTGTGGGCAGGCAGAGGAACTCGTTGTTGGCGTTGTGGTAGTGGTGCAAGGCTGGCTCAGGCAGTATCCCTGGCCGCGATTCCAAGAGTCAATTGCGGACGTCGCCAGCTTCTCCGACATGCAGCGGCTGGCCGCCACAATTGCATGCCTACGCATCGATTGCGGATAAGGACACGCCTATTCGGCCCTACGAGACGGTTGCAACTGACAACCTTGCGGTCGATGCGGGCATCAGGGCCCTTCGGTCCGGCGGCGATTTCGCCGACGGCGCCATTGCCCGACAGGGTGAGAGCCTTGGCGGAACGGTTCTGGCAACGTTTGAAAGGCTGTCACATGAGTCAACTTCAAGGTCGGGGACCGCCCACTTGTCGGTCTGAGGCATCGCCTAGTTAGTCATGCCACCAGCTCGCAGGCGGGGTCCCGGCGGGATCCGTGTTCAGTCGCTGTTGGATGCCCTTGTCGATGAGCGCCGCGGCCATGACCTCGTCGCCAAGCACCGCGCCCCACTCGCCGAAGCCTTTGTTGGACGCCAGCACGGTCGACGCATGTTCGTGGCGGGCGTTGATCAATTGGAGGAACAACACCGCGCCCTCCCGGGTGACGGGCGGGCAGCCGATCCCATCGACCGCCATCAGCGCCGGATGGGTCAGAACGCGCAAACGGCGGCTCAGGCCGCCCCATTGAACCATCAACCGGGACAAATGACCCTGAATCCGCCTAATCAGGGGCTTCGAGACGGCATTGACGCGAAATTGATCTTAGTGATAACTTCGAGCGCACTCAAGAACGCCCACTGGGGAACCGAGAATGGCGAAACTGCTTGAATACCGCGAACTGCCGCTGGCCGACCTGCTCATCGACAAGGGCCAGGTGCGCACCCGAAACGTGGACAAGGAGGTGGACGCCCTGGCCGAGAGCATTCGCCGCCAGGGCCTGCTGCAGCCCATCGTGGTCTGCAAGGCCGAGCAGGAGGGCAAGTGGGAGATCCTCAGCGGCCAGCGCCGCTACCTCGCCCACAAGCTGCTCAGGCGCGGCACCATCAACACCGCCGTGCTCGACGACCGGGTCGATGAGGCCGAGGCCAAGGCCATCTCCATCACGGAGAACCTGGTGCGGCGCAACCTCTCCGGCCCGGAGCTCATCGACGGCATCACCTTCCTCTACAACAAGTACGGCAACGCCAAGGCGGTGCATGAGTCCACCGGCATCCCCTACCACGACGTGCGGCAGTACGTGAAGTACCCGCGTCTTAGCGCGGGGCTGAAGAAGCTGGTTGAGAAGGGGGGCGTGGACCTGAAGGTGGCGTTGGGCGCCCAGGACCTGGCGGAGCGCCGGGGCGGCAAGGCGGGGGAGCGTGAGCTGGCCAAGCTGGCGAAGGGGATGGACGCCATGTCCCGGGCGCAGCGGGCGAAGTTCGTGAAGGCCGCGGCCGCCAGCCCGGACGCCCCGGTCGAGGAGCTGCTCGCCGGCGCGGGCACCCCGGCGGAGGAGGTCTCCCAAATCATTGTCACCCTGCCGAAGGCGGCGCACGAGGCGCTGAAGGCGCGGGCCAAGGAGCAGGGGATAACCCAGGACGAAGCGGCGGCCGCGCTCCTGGTGGGGCAACTTTCCGCGTAGCGCCTTTGCGGGGAGGCCCCCGCCTCGCCAAGCAACTTCCCTGTTGGCGGCTGGCATTGCCATTGGACTCACGCCGCTGCTGGCACTGTGGGGGCTTTTCCCCGATGGAACGTCAACATCGTTCCTTTGGTTGGTTTACACATCCGGATTCTTGGCTCAGTTTGGTTTTTCCGCGGGCATGGTCACGGTTGGATCTACCATGACGCCGAAGCCCGATCCACGGTTAACTTTGAAGATGCTATGGGAAAGCCTGTTTCAGGTGGCCACAATGAGGGCAAACTGATTCGGATCGACGGCAACTGGTTGATTGCCGAAAGGAAAATATTCCAACGTGTCTCGTTCTGCGAGAGCTGGCTCAAGCCCAAGTGCTACCGGTCCTTCGATGGTGGCCTAGGCGCAGCGCTGGAAGTACGGCACGAGGGCCGAGGCACCCGGAGAGCTGGTCTAGGTGGACCACATGACCTACTGCCGCGACGGCTAGACCCTCAAGGAGCTCGTGAACCGGGGGTTCGGTCGCCGTCTGCCCGACCACTAGGCACATGGCCGCCCAGGCCTTCTCGAAAGCCACAGTCCGCAGAACGCCGTGGGCTAGAGCCCGTGCGCCTCCTCGCAGCCATGGTCGAGTCCATACCCCTCCCGATCGGGTCCCTCCAGACAGACGGCGGCAGAGAGTTCATGACTGACTTCGAGTGCGAGTACTTCCACAACTACGCTCAACCGCACACGGCGCTGGACTGCAAAAGGCCCAATGAGTAACTTGTTCAAATCGAGGGTGCCTGTGCCGAATAGACAAAGTTCCAAATGTTCTGAGCCGCTGTTGCACATATGTGAATGGGCGCCCATAATTGAGATTGAGGAAGGCGCACATTGTCGCCATGCTGACAGTTTCTACTAGCGTGTTGGGTTACTCAGCCAGACAAATCAGTCCTTTACTAGTTCTGGCGGTTGTCATTGGTTGTGGGGGAGCTTCTCTGTCTCTCGTGCTGTCAAGTTGGCTGGCTGTGAGAGCGCATGACATTAAGCGTATCGATGCCAACGGTAGTAATGAGTATTCACTACTGTCCGGTTAATATTCGAATAAATTCAATTGGTTAGGATTCATGCCCCTTTCGGATGTGTATTTGGTTTCGAAAAAGCCTTTGTTTAACGGCGTTTTCTCGAACAAGGTGACCGAAAACACCTGTAGCAATGTGTGGAGCGGGACATCCGGATCGAGGCGCTTTTTGATGATGGCCACAAGCACGCATGCCGATGCCGCCACCCGGATTTGCGATTTCACGGCATTCACTGAGTTGCCGTGGAACTTCTTGATGCGCAGGCGCTGCTTGATCCATTTGAAAAACAATTCGACCTGCCGCCGGGCTTTGCACAGTTCGCAAATGGTCGTCGGTGGCGGACCGAACAGGTTGGTCGGAAAGATCAGCGTCTTCTGTGTGTCGGGGTCTTTGAAGCGAATGCGGCGCAAGTGGTGAGGGTGATGCTTGTGACTGCAGAAACCCGACAAGGTCACCGTCTGATCGCAGACGATTCCCTGCGTCCGGTCGCCCGGCGCCGAATAGGCCCGACGCGGATCGGTGTTCGATTTGGCGCGGGTGACGAAGAACGCGCCCGCCTGGCGCAGTCCGAACAGCCGCTCGAAATCGAGGTGGGCCCGATCCATCACGTAAATCGCCGCCGGCTCCGGAATCGGCAGGTCGAGCACGTTGACATCGTGCGGCTCGCCGTCGGAAACATGGATGAAACTTGGAGTATCGCCACGCAAATCCAGCAGCGTGCGCATCTTCACGGCAGCTTTGGAGCGGCGAAACGGCGCCCAGGGAAACAGCGACAGGCAAAGATCGATGGTGGTCGAGTCCAGCGCGCAGACCGTGTTCGACAGGTCCAGGCCCAGTTCTTCCTCCGCGTAAAGCTTGCGCGCTTGCGCGATCGGTCGTTGTGCGAACTCGGCGTGGATGCGCCAGTCTCGGCGCTCGTTGGCGTCGGCCAACGTCGAGCGCTTCACGGACGAGCGAACGCCCATGTGGCACAACTTGGCCGATTGCGCCGGGAGACGGACTTCGATGTCGCGAAGGCTTTCCCGGCAAGTCAGTTGCGCAAACGCCAGGATTCCGAAGTGATCGGCGCACGTCAGGGTGCGAACACGATGGTTGCCGCCATAGCGGTCGACGATGCGCGCAAAGGTCGTCCAGGGAAGAAAATCCATCAGCTGCGCGAACAGGGTTTTGCCGGCATGCATGGCTTTGCGGGCTCCTGGAATGAACCCCCGCAAGATCGCCTGACGGCGCGGCCACATTCAAGTCGACACCACCAAAATTCGCCAAGAAACGTCTTATATTCATGCAGTTATGTGAACAATGGGTTCAGTTAACCGGACAGCAGTGTATTGAAATGAATAGTTAATGAGGATTAGGAGGATTGGCGATGACAGTGCGGAAGCAATCGGAAAAAGGCAAGCTCATAGATCGAACCTACTTATCAATACTCGGACGTCTGAAGCGGGCTGCTGCCGGTATCGTTCCGCCGAAAGAAGTCGAGGACATTGTGCAGGAGGCTTATGTTCGCGCCTGCCAGGCAGAACGAGAGTCACCCATAACTGCGCCGCGCTCGTTTCTGTTCAAAACCGTTAAGAACCTGGCGCTGGATCACGTGAAACGAGCTGAAACTCGCCTGTCGGATAGTTTCGATGAGGATGAGCCGGGACATGCGCTATGGGCCTACGGAGTTGATCCACTGAACGAGGCCGCCAGCCACGAAGAGTTTTCGCTGTTTTGCGAAGCGGTACGCCTGCTGCCTACACAGTGTCGTCGCGCATTCGTGCTGAAAAAGGTCTACGGTTACTCAAGGCGGGAGATTGCTGAATGTATGGGGGTCAGCGAGAACACAGTTCAGACCCACATAGCACGCGGTATGAAAGCCTGCATGCAGTTCATGGAGCATACAGAAAGAGAGGGAACGGTGGATAAGGTGGTTGAATTGCAGTCAAGGCGTCTGCCGTCGACCCGGACATCGCAGGATGATTTAGCATGACCAAAATGTACCCGACAGAGTCAGAAGAACCACGCTACGACGAGGCGAGTCTTTGGATTGAACGTCTCAGCGAGGGACTCACCCGACAAGAAGAACTCGAACTTCAGTCATGGCTCACGGAAAATCCTGCCAACCAGGCGTTGCTGGAGAAAATGGCCAGGCTGTGGGACAAGATGGACTCTCTAAGTCGGCTTTCCACATTGCTCCCGCAACCGGCATCAACAATGGAATCTAACCGCCATCGCGCACCTTATTATGCGCTGGCCGCGAGTGTTGTCCTCGGTTTGTCAGCACTGTTGTTCTGGAACTGGTCAGTCGATAGAGGTGATGCGCCGCAAACCACACGGCGGCCAGCCGAGGTCTTTTATGAGACCGCGATTGGTGGGCAGCAAGTCAATCTGCTCGAAGATGGCACCATAATTACGCTGAATACCGGTAGCCGAATCGGTGTTCGCTATTCCAGTAGCGCCCGGGTTTTACATCTGGAATACGGTGAAGTCCATGTTCAGGTCGCTAAGGACCCAACACGACCTTTAAGCGTGCTTGCAGGTGATCGTGTCGTCCAGGCGGTCGGCACAGCTTTCAATATTGAAATCAAGCCTGGCCGGGAAATAGAACTGGTGGTCACCGAGGGCAGTGTCCGCGTCGGTGAGCAATCCACATTGGTTAATGTGGAGCAAAACAAGGTGAAAATTGTACTGCCGCGCTCTGCTGCGGTGATCACTGCAGGTCAGGAATTGGTGATGGGCAATGAGGCTAAGCAGGCCAGACCGATCACCGACGCAGAAATCCAGGTCAAACTCTCCTGGCAGAAAGGGAACCTCATTTTTAGAGGGGAGCCTCTCGCTAACGTCGTCAAGGAAGTAGAGCGATATACCGGTGTCGAGTTTGTCTTCCTGGATGAAAACCTGAAGGAAGCGCACGTATCCGGGTTCTTCAAGGCCGGTGATGTGGAGGGCATGCTGGCTGTGCTGAAAGAAAATTTCTCCATTGAGTTTCAACGGGAAAGCGAAAACAGGGTTTTGCTTTACGGCATCTAAACCTGTAGTCCCGGGGAGGCGACTATAAGAAGAAGCGTCGCAAAATTTTTTTTTCACGGGTTGTCACCCAAAACCAGAACCGGTTCGTCTCATAGTCACGCGCAAGATATAAAACGATGCTTTGGTGACGGAACGAAATCGGTTTTCGCTGTGTGGTTTGCCCTGCTGTTTGTGCTGCCACCAACACCTGTAACCGCGGAAGAAGTCGATGAAGGTTTGCTCATCCAATTCAATGTTCCTGAGCAACGCGTTGATCTGGCGCTGACGCAATTTGCGGAGCAAGCGAGCATCACGTTGCTGTTCCCCTCGGATGCCGTTGGGGATGTGATGGCGAATAGACTGGTGGGGGAGTACTCAGTTTCAGAAGGCGCAGAGATTCTGCTAGCCGGAACCGAGCTGATTCCAACATTTAAGAACGTGCTTGTTCTCAACATTGTGCGTGTTCCAGATAGAAACAATGGGGAAACAGTTGTGAAGAAACCAAAATCGATACTAGCGAGGATTGGTGCTGTGTTGGCCGGCGCGTTAATTAGTTCAAACGTGATTGCAGAAGAGCCGAGTGGTACGAACGCGCAGAACAAAGGTGTTATTGAAGAAATCGTCGTCACTGCCAGCAAGCGTGAAGAAAGCCTCATGGAGGTCGCGCAGTCCATTCAGTACCTGTCAGGCGAGGAGCTGGAGGGCTCTGGCGTGCAGTATCTGGACCAGATCGTGCAGCTGATTCCCGGCGTATCGCTGGCGGCCGGCGGCCCGGCCAGTCGCCGCTATAATGCCCGGGGTACCGGTGCCTCCAGCACCACCAATGACAGCGCCGTTGGCTTTTATATCGATGGCATGCCGTACTACATCGTCGACCTGCCCCTTGGCCCGGACGCCGAGGTCTTCGACCTGGAATCCATTCAGGTGCTGCGCGGGCCCCAGGGCAGCCTGTACGGACAGGGCGCAATGGGGGGCACAATTCTGATTACCACGGCCCAGCCCGACCTTGAACAGTTTCGCGCTCGGGTACGTGCCGGCGCTTCGCGCATGCACGAAGGCGGCGACGGCCATACCTACGATGCCAGCATCAGTGTACCGCTGATTGAAGATGTGTTGGCGGCGAGCCTGACCGCCGGTGCCTCCCAGGATCCGGGCCTGGCCGAGGGCATTGATTTACCGGGCCGTGATCTGGACGAAGTCGACCGCTGGTATGCGCGCCTTAAAGTGCTGTGGGAGCCATCGGATGAACTGAGCATCACCGGGCTCATTCAGCACCGTTATCTTGACCAAAGTGAAACCCGCTCCCTCTATGCGAGCGTCGATCCGCCACTTCTGGGGCGCACTGGCGGCATCGAAGGCGGCACGGAAATCGAAGTGGACATGTTCGGCCTCAACATCGAGTGGGACGCCGGCTTCGCCACGCTGACCAGCACCACCAGCTACCTGACCTATGAGGAGGCGACTTTTATTGGCGCTGCCTTCTTTGATCCCAACTTTGGCGATTTTCTTATTGACTTCGCACCCGATCGTGACGTCGAAACGTTTAACCAGGAACTGCGCCTGACCTCCAATGGCGATGGAGAGTGGGACTGGATCACCGGCGTCAGTTACACGCGAGGCGAGAATCCAGAATTTCGAGTGGTCAACACTCTAGAGCCACTGGCCTTTGCCAGCACGACAACCGACCAAACCGTCACCGAGAGCTCGCAAATGGCCTTGTTCGGTGAAGTCTCACGTTCGTTCAAGGATGGATTGATCACACCGCTGATCGGTTTGCGCTATTTCCGTGACGACCGCGACAAAGAGATCATCTCGACGTTCGAACAGGGTGGCTTCGAGCTTCCGCTAAACAACGTTGATGAAGATGAGCGATTCAGTCTGGTCAGTCCCAGATTCAATCTGCGCATCACGCCATCTGATGAGATCATGATCTTCCTTAACATCAGTCGCGGATTCCGCAGCGGCACATTCAACTCACCGACCGACGTAGCGAACGCTGATGCATTATTCGGCGTACCTCTGGACGTGGCGGTGCCCGAATCCATCCTCTGGAACTATGAAGTGGGTGGTCGCTTCAGTCTTTTTGATGGCACTTTGCTCATCGAACCCAGTCTGTACCTGGCCGACTACGAGGACTATCAGTTTGCCGGTACGCTCGCCATCTTTACCGCGATAATCAGTATCGAAGAAGTCAAAGCCACCGGTGCCGAACTGCTGCTGCAATGGCATACACCGGTTGAAGGTTTATCGCTGTCCATGGTCGGTTCGGCAAACCGCACCGAGGTCGAGGCGATCGACGCCACTACCGACGCGTTACTGGCGGGTCTCGAAGACGGTGAGCAGTTGCCGTGGGTGCCGGAATGGGATTTTCGCATCGGTGTCGACTATGAGCGGCCGGTGATGGGCGACTGGACTGCGTACGCCAGCGCCTCCTATTTTCGCCGTGACGGCCAGATAGACTTCAACACACCGCTGACCTCCCCCGTCGTTTCTGATTTGAGCCTGCGCCTTGCACTCGCCAACCAGAACTGGCGGGCAACCCTTTGGGGCAAGAACCTCACCGACGAAGAAGGTCCTTCTGCGTTTCTGGGCGGCACGTTTGGCCGCTATGACCGGCGTTCGGTAGGTGTGACGTTGGAATACACATTCGATTGAACGAGTTGGGATCAGCGTCCAGGAAACTGGCACACGACATCCGCTCAGGGTGAACGAAAGGAGAGAAGAAATGACGGAACAAATGTCAGAACAAGAGGCAAGTGAGGATCTGATCGCGCAATTGTCCGCGAGTCCTCTGGCACCCGGAGAGGTGTCCGACTCACTGCGGCCGCGCATCGATGAGCTCGATCTGTGGCGCAACGTCGAAGAGCTGCGAGAGCACGGAGCCACCGTCGTCACCGACGCCGTCCCACTCGACTTGCTCGACGAGCTCCGAGCCTTGATCCACGAGGAGGTCGAACGCTTGGGGACACATGAACACACAGGAGCAGGAGCCGGCCATGCGCAAGGCGTTGCCGAGTGCTCCATGCTGCTCGGGAAACCGGTGGTCGATCGAGTGGTCGCATTGCCCAAGATCCAGGCCATGTGGGAATTCAATGTCGGGATGGGTTTTCGCGCCGGAACCATGGCCGGGACGATCCTGCAGCAATCCGAGCCCGGCGGAGAATACATGGGGGTTCCGCTCCACGCCGATCATGCCTGGCTTCCGCAACCCTGGCCTGAGCACATCTGCGTCTCCACCATCTGTCTCCCCTGCGAGGGAATGACCGAAGAGGAAGGGGCGACCCGTTTCGTTCCGGGCAGCCACCGGCACCGGCGCTTACCGTCTGCGGCGGAAGCCGCGGAGGCGAAGAGCATTCCGCTTGTGGTCCCGAAAGGGGGCTTTGCCATGTGGAACGGCTCGACCTGGCACGAGACGGGTGTGCGTACCGTTCCGGGCGTCCGCACCCTGTTGCATGCGAGTTGTCAGCGCCTCTACACGCAGCCCGTAGAGGACTACACGCATCTGTTGCGCGACGAGGCGTATATGGCCGCTGCGTCCGAGGCGATCCGTCGCCTAGTCGGTGCCGACCTGCTCTTTGGATCCAAAAGCCCGCAGGGCGTCGTCCCCGACCCCGACAAGACGATGAAGACGCTGCTTATGTCGCAGCAATGAGCCGGGCAGAGCGGGAAGGGAGTAGTCAAATGTCCGATCCAAAGAAGGTCGAGCTCGCAAGCCCGGAATGGTACGAGCTCGCGACCAAGATCCTCGCCGAGGTGGCGCGGGAGTGCGGAGAGGATGGCTTCCAGCTGAGCGTCTGTGAAGTGTTCATCGATGCGCCGAAGGAGTACGCCGACGAAGACGGCACAATGAGCTGGTGCTTCTACATCGACGGTAAGGACGTGCGGTGCGAGAAGGGGAATTCGAAGGACGTCGACCTCTACATGCAGGGGAGCTGGGACCCCGCCGACGCACGGCGAATCTACACCCCGGATTTTCTCGAAGAGCAGGCGAAGAACCCGACTCCGCCCGAGGACCCTAACCTGGCGATCGAGGGTGACATGGAAAGGCTTCCGCCCTGGATCATCGAGTTCCACAACCGCTTAGCGCCTTACACGGCCTGAATCCGGCAGCAGCGCTGCGTTTGCAACCGCCACTAGGAGACAGACGATGAGATTAGGCGCCCCTTTCGCTGCAGAGGTGTTCGCTGCGGAGACCGACGACCCGGCCGCGCTGGCCAAAGGGCACCGCGCCAAGGGCTATCGGGCTGCGTTTTGCCCCGACATCTCGCTGAAAGACCCCGGGCACATCCGCGCCGTCGAGACAGCTTTCGCCGCGGAGGATGTTCTGATTGCGGAACTTCATGGCCTGACCTCCTTTGAAGAGGCCGGCAATCTGATCGACCCCGATTCGGAGAAGCGCGCGGCATGGCACGAACATCTCTGCGAACGCTTTGCGCTGGCCGACGAAGTCGGCGCCCGGTGCTTCCTGGAAATGCCCGGAACCTGTGATCCCAACTCGTTTCACATGCCCCATCCAAAAAACCTGACCGATGAGTGCCGGGACATGATCGTGGAAAGGGTGCGCGAGGTAATCGACGCAGTGCGGCCCCGACGAACGAAGTTCGCGCTGGAGATGATGCCCTTTATCCACCCGAGCGACCCCGACAGCTACGTCGCATTGCAGAAGGCAATTGACCGGGAGAGTTTCGGCGTGCATCTCGATCCGGTGAATTTACTGAACTCGCCTGATCGCTGCTTCAACAACGGCAAGCTCATCAAGGAGTGCTTCGACAAGCTCGGTGGTGCCATCCTCAGCTGCCATGTCAAAGACGTGACACTACTGCCCACCGCGTTCCCTCTCGGGATTGAGCAATGCCGGACGGGAACCGGTCTCGTGGACTACCGGACGTACCTGAGCGAGCTGA
>CAYGBY010000009.1:0-39792 GCA_964348115.1 uncultured Pseudomonadales bacterium | reverse complement strand
CTCCTATGAGCCGAGTCTGGGCACCCGGGCTGGCGCCGGCAAGCCCAATGTGGAGCAGGCGGACGTATTCGGCATCCTGGCAGGCAAGTTGAACGACATGCGGGAGGACATCATCGCATTTCAGCAAGAGCTTCGCGCCGTTCATCTGCAGCCTCGGGCGGTGGTGCATCACAGCTCCTACATGCGGCATGCGGAGTGCCTTCCGCCCAACAGCATCAATCTGATCATCACCTCGCCGCCTTATCTCAACAACTACCACTACATTCGCAACACCCGTCCCCAGCTATACTGGCTTGGCATGGTGGAATCACCGGCGGACCTCAAGGAGATGGAGCGCGGCAGCTTCGGCCAGTTTTGGCAGACAGTGCGCACTGGTCCGGAAGTTCCTCTGCGTCCTGAGTTGCCGCGCCTTTCCGACAAGATCAAGGCGCTCAAAATGCGCAATGCCGCTAAAGGCGCCTACGGAGGCCCTGGCTGGGCCAACTACGCTGCCACCTATTTCAACGATTGCCAGCGGTTCTGCGTCCTCACCCGGAAGCTGATGAAGCCGGGCGGCACGGTGGTGGTGGTCATCGGCAACAATATCCTGCAGGGCGTCGAATTCCCTACGGATCAGATTTTTGCGGAGATTGCCGAACAGGAAGGTTTTTCTACCGTCGCTTTGCACGAGGTGCGCAGCAAGCGCACCGGCAACAGCGTAGTGAATTCCGCAGTTCGGATAGGCGAAGTGCCGACGCGAACGCGCCTCTACGAAACGGCGGTGGAGTTAAGGTCTCCTTAGTGGGGCCGCTTTTCTATGGCGTCGAGAATCTGCTCCTTGGTTTCGGCCGCTCGCAGCCGCGCGGCCCAAGGCCTTCCGGGATGCATGATGTCCCAACGGGGGCGCCGCATGTTGGCGCGGCCGCTACCGGGATCGTGGTTTCCGAACCCATCCAGCACAGTGTTCCAAACAGGCTTGAAATGATCGATCAGAAATCGTTCCGCCAAGGTTATCCAAACAGGAACAACCGCCAAATAACGGCATTTTGTATCGTCGAGAGAAAGGTTGGTGGTCTGGCGGACGGACTTCGCATGATCGCGCAAACGTTGGTGAAGCGCTTGGCTTGATGTCCAATTTGGCTCGCCGCCTCCCTTCCGTGCACCAGTTGGCACTGCCTTGCCAACATAGATGGGCGCTTCTCGGTCGTCGCCTTCAGAGACGTTCAAGGAATAGTCAAGGGATGCGGAATAGTAGATTGCATACACACCAGCACCGTTGAACCTGTCTGGTGGGAGAGGCGCAAGATCTGCATTCAAAAGCGCATCTACAACGCTTCTAGCCAAGTTGTCGTAGTGGAGGGGATCGTAGAGCGTGTTCACAACAACACCTTCGGTCTTTTTCTTGAAGCAGCCAGTCTACGGCGCCGCCGTGTTGCAAGGGGCATCGCCAGCTGTGCAATTGCATCAGGGTGCGCCCTCTGGCCCCCAATGGGTGCCAAGAAGCCATTCCACGGGCGCCTTGTGGGAACCGAAGGATTCATTCATCAGGTCGCCATCGGTGAAGTGCTCCACGGTGAAGCCGTGCGGATCCTTCCAGTAGTCGAACACTTGGCTGCCCAGCAGGTGCTTGCCCACCCCCCAACGGTGCTCGTACTCCGCCTTCTGCAGGGCGTCGTGGCCGTGCATCAGGCTGTCCCAATCCGCCACTTCGAAGGCGGCGTGGTTGAACTCCGGCGTGCCGGTCCCGACCAGGAACAGGGTATGGTGGTCTACATAGGCTTCGCCGCGGTTGCAGCGCAGGAAGGCGCCCAAGACCCTGTCCTCCTGGCCTATGTAGACTTCATCGCTGGTCAGCAGGCCCAGGCGCTGCTTGTACCAGGCTTCGGAAGTGCGGAAGTCCGTCACGTTGATGACGCAGTGGCCGAGACGCTTGATGCTGCCTGGCGCCTTGCTGTAGGAGACCCGTTCGCCGAAGCGCTGGCGCTGCTCGCCGAAATTGAGCGGCTGGCGGCGCACTGGGGTGATGGGTTCCGGCTTGTCCATGCCGTGCAGGATGTCCACCGGCAGGCCGTCAGGATCTCTGAGGCGAGCCATCCGCCCGCCGCCAGGCAGGGGGTTGGCCTCTATGGGAACGTCATCGATGGCGGCGATTTGCGCCAAGGCCGCTGCGCTTAGGGCCTCAAAACCCAGCCCAAGGAAAGCCGCTTCACCTTCCTCGGCTGCATAGACGAAGTTGTTGGCGTCCGTGCCCCGACCCAGCAGCAGGCCGTTCTCGAGTCTGGTCACGAAGCCGAATTCGTCTAGAAAACGCTGTTGCTTGTCCAAATCCGGCACCCGGAAGCGGACGTAAAGTATGTCGGCAATGCCAGCCATGATTTGCTTTTTTCCTTTGCTGTCAAACGGGTTGTCAAATGCGTGGGCGCCAAGCGTAGCACAGTTCCAATCCAGTGCGTCTTCTTCGCCGCCATCGCAGCCGCGCCGATTTAGAGTGGCGCGGCGAGCTGGCGCCATCTGTCAATCGTGGTTAACCAGAGTGCACTGCCGCTTTTTCTTCCTCTTTTTTCGCTGAACGGAATTGGGATGGCCCAGCGGACCAGGAGGTAGTGTATCAGTTTGACTTTTGAGCGACCTCCTGCGGCAGTGAAGTCCTTATCCTTGATAAGGCCGTCACGGTGCGCATCCGCTGACGCCTTCAACCCACGACAGGTTCGGCGGGGACGGCGTTTCAAACCGATCCGTCAGCACATGCTGGCGCAGGGACGGAATGATGCAGCGCCATCGTTCGCCGTCTTCGTCGGCGGACAGCAGCCCCCGGCTGACCATTCGGTCCGCCAAGTCTTCAGCGACTTCGATGCCCGCTTTGCGCATTCGAGCGAGTCGTTGCGCATCGACGCTGGCGATGGCGTCAGCCAAGTCGTTCTCCGCGGCTTCGCGGGACGTCGCGCCGTTCGGCCCCCACTTGGCGAGGACCTTCCGCACCACGGGCATTGCGGGCCGCAGGCCCGCCACCCTGTGGCGGTAGTACTCCCTTCGCAGACGCTCGATCTCCTGAACCATGCGGGAGGCGTCAAGGTCGCGGAGCCGCGTGCTGTCCGCCCGCAGGATTTCCCCACCGAGCGCCGTCATGGCGCTGCGCAGGTGGTGGGGGAACCCCCCGCAGACGTCCACCGTCCAAGTGGCGAACCTTAGTTTCTCCTGCGCCGAGCCTTGGACTCCGCAGTGTTCGAGGATTCCTGCGACGTATGCCTTGGACTCCCGGCGTCCCAAGGGCTGCACGTATTTCAAATGGCCTCCCGCCAACCGCCGCGAGACAGACCGCGCAATCACGTCCGGCGTCTGGGAATGCCCCGCCAAGAGCGCAAACGCCGGCAGCCTTTCCCGTTGGTTGCCGAAATGCAGCTTCGCCAGAGTTTCGTTGTCCTGCTCGCCGGGGGTGGGCTTGAGTTTGTGGGCCTCGTCCACCGAGAGGCACAGGACGGCTTCCCGGTTCTTCGGCAGCAGGTTGGCCAACCCGTCCCAAAGCGACGGCGGAGGGCCTTCGGGCTGCGCCAAGGCGATCCGTGCGCCGAAGGCCGAAATGGAGATGGCTCGTTCCGCGAATTTCATCATCAGCTTGCGGATGCGTTCGCTCAGCCCGCTGCGCCATTTCTCCGGCATCGCCAACGCCACGGCGGCGAGCACCAAGCGTGGATCGTGTAGCTCGTCCGGATCGATCCCCACAGTGAGGGTGGGCGGGCCTCCCCAATTCCCACCTAGACTTCGCAAGCGGAGCGCATCCAGAAAAGCCGTCTTGCCTACGCCTGGCGGCCCCGCGAGGCACACCGTCTGGCCGCGCGGATGGCCGTCGGCGCAGGATTGCGCCGCGCTGGCCACCGTGGCGAACAGGTCCTTCCGTCCCACGAACACCGGCTCCGCCTCGCGGTCCGAACGATTTACATAGTCCTCAACTTTCGCTCGCAGTTCCGCATTCAAGCCCATAAGCGCACCTTTGGCGTCCAGCAACGCCATCATACCGAATCGGCGCCGACTTGAATTCGGGCTGTGATGTCTTATCTTCGGTGGCCGGAACGGGATAGGTCCGGCGGCGGACTGGCACACCCATTGGCCTTCGTGAACCTTATTGATGATGAACTTGTAAGGGTGGCCAAGAGGCCGCATGGCCCCTTCCGAATGTGCATGACGTTCAACACAAAGTAGCCGCCTTGGCGTAGCGCCTTGACGAGGTGCGCCAGCGGAGCTCGTCGCGCTCGTGTCTGGGCGAGAAGCTGACTTACATCGCCGGCGGCCACCCGCAATCGCCCATGCAAGAGTCGCTGCCTAGTAACTTCGACTCTGCATCAAACTGAAGTCAGCGCGTCAGTTGGTTGGGAGGACCGAGTCGGGCTGATGGAACTATTGCACCCGCGTTCCCCGCCGGACCAGTTCGTGGCGGGTGATCTTCCATTCGCCTGCGATGCGGCGCATGTCGGATTTGTAGGTTGCCCAGAGGGTTAGGGTGGTGTCCTCGCGGTCTTTCAGGTAGTGCAATGCCTGTACGTCCGTGCGGGCGTGGGCCGTGTCGCCGTCCACCGCGGCGAGCTGCGGGCCGAGCATGTGCTGGGTGGCGCCGTATTGCTGCAAAGCCTCTTTGACGAAGGCCAGCCAGTTGTCGCCGCCCCTGATGGTCTGTTCACCGAAGCCGACCACCTCCACGTCGTCGGCGAAACAGGAGCGGTACAGGGCGAAGTCCCGCTCGTCGACGCCGGCGGCGTATTTCAGCATGACGTCCTGCAAAGCGATGCGGTCGGCGGTTAGTTGATCGGACACTGCTTCCTCCGTGAATTAGCGATGGCCTGCGCCGGCACAGGGCAGGGGGCTTGCGCCGCAACCTGCCCCTGTGCGAGCCCTAGGCGAACCTCCCCTAGCCGGCGGCGGCTGAGTAGCCCATGATGGCCTTGACCTCCAGGAATTCCTCGAAGCCGTGGACGCCCCATTCGCGGCCGTTGCCGGACTGCTTGTAGCCGCCGAAGGGCGCGTTGGTGTCCACTGGGGCGCCGTTCAGGTGGACGTTGCCGGTGCGGATGCGGCGGGCCATGGCCTTGGCGCGCTCCGGGTCCCCGGAGGAAATATAGCCGGACAGGCCATAGACGGTGTCGTTGGCGATGCGCACTGCGTCCTCGTCGTCCTTGTAGCCGATGAGTGACAGCACCGGGCCGAAAATCTCCTCCCGGGCGATGGTCATGTCATTGGTGACATGGGAGAACACCGTGGGTTTGACGTAGTAGCCCCGGTTGAGCCCGTCAGGACGGCCGGGGCCGCCGGTTTCCAGCTTGGCGCCTTCCTCGATGCCTTTTTCAATGAGGCCTTGGATTTTGTTGAACTGCACTTCGGAGACCACCGGGCCGATGGTGGTGCCCTCCGCCGCAGGGTCGCCAACCTTCACGTTTTGGGCCGCTGCCTTGGCGATGGCTGCGGCCTCGTCCATGCGCTCTTCAGGCACCAGCATGCGGGTTGGGGCGTTGCAGGACTGGCCGGAGTTCATGCACATGCCGAACACGTCCCGGGCGATGGCCTTTTGGAAATCGGCGTCGTCCAGGATGATGTTGGCGGACTTGCCGCCCAGCTCCTGGGCCACCCGCTTGACGGTGGGGGCTGCATTCCTGGCCACTTCGATGCCGGCCCGGGTGGAGCCGGTGAACGACATCATGTCGACATCGGGATGCGATGACAGGGCCACGCCCACGCTGGGGCCATCCCCATTGACCAAATTGAACACCCCGGCGGGCACGCCGGCCTCATCCAGGATCTCAGCGAACAGGATGGCGTTCAGGGGCGCCACTTCGGAAGGCTTCAACACCATGGTGCAGCCTGCCGCCAAGGCTGGCGCCACCTTGCAGGCGATCTGGTTGATGGGCCAGTTCCAGGGGGTGATGAAGCCGCACACGCCAGCCGGCTCCCGGATGACGTGGGAGGTGCCAATGTCCTCCTCGAATGCAAAGGTCTTCAGCACCTCCAGGGTGGTCATGAAATGGCCGATGCCGGCTGGTGCCTGGGCGGCCTTGGCCAGCGGCAGGGGCGCACCCATCTCCTGGCTGATGATCTCCGCCACGTCCCCCATGCGGGCGCCGTAGGCGGCGATGATCCGCTGCAGGAGGTCCACCCGCTCTTCGCGGCTGGTTTGGGAGAAGGTTGCAAAGGCCGCCTTGGCGGCCGCCACCGCTTTTTCCACGTCCGCCGCCCCGCCCAAGGCGATGCTGTCGATGGGCTCCTCGGTCGCCGGGTTGATGACCGCAAGGGTTGCATCGGTGGAGGGCTGCACCCAGGCGCCGTTGATGTAGAACTTCTGTCTGTTGCTCATGGTTTACCTCTGCTTGCTTCATGCCTGCCGGGGGCGTTGCCGCCCTTTCCGGCTAGTGCGTCGCTAACTTGTTTGGCGGCGGAACCGGAAATTTCCGCCCAAGGTTGATGTTCGCGCCCGCCATCTCATCCTAAGTTCATGCTCTGGGAGATTACGGCGAAACCATCCGTTGCGGCAAGGCGCTTGCCCACCACCGCCTGATATTCCGGTGAATTGTACCAAGCCTTCAGGGCTTCGGTGGACTCGAACTTGAGAATTACCGTCTGCGGCCCTGGCGGATTGCCCTCCGCGGTTTCCGCGGCGGCGTCAAAGGCCACCAGTTCCGCGCCATGGGCCTGGATGGTGGGGCTGGCCCCGCCTTGGTATTCGCGGTAGAGGTCGGGATTGTTCACTTGGTATTGGGCGACGAAATAGGCTGCCATCGGTTTCTCCTTGGTTGTGGGTCAAATGGGTGGAATTGGCGCTACTTGCTGACTTGGGGTTCGCCTTCCCCGGATAGCTCGGCCAAGCCGGCATGGCCTAGGTACATCTTGCCGATTTCGGCGTACAGGGGATGGGCCACCCAACGATGCGTCGCGCAGCCGTGGGCGTCCCGGAGCTTGCGCTCCAAGGGGCAGTCCATGCGCAGGCTGGTGGTGCCGGCGGCGTTGTGGATGCTGTCCACAACATGCATGGCCACATTGGCCGCGTGGGTGCAGGCCAGCCGCGCAAGCTTCGTGGTTTGCGGCCCTGGGGTGGCGGCGCCGGCCGCAAGCTCCTCCGTCACCGCATCCATGGTCTCCATCAGGAAGGCCCGGGCGGCGCGCACAGCTGCTTCCCCTTCTCCCATTCGGTAGTGGGCGATGGGCTTGTCCTTCAGCGCGGACGCGGACAGCAGGGGAATCTTGTTTTGGGCGATGTCGGCGAAGGCGTCCAAGGCGCCCCGGGCGACGCCGAGCGCCACCGCCGCCTTGTTGAAGGACAGCCGCAGGGCCACGGGAATGCGGAACACGGGGTTCGGGTAGTGGGCGGGGACGCTGAACAGATCCACGCCGCTTAGCCGCGCCGGCACCCGGGCGCCCTCGGCGAGCACATCGTGGCTGCCGGAGCCGCGTAGACCGGCCATGTGCCAAGTATCCACGATCTCCCATTCGCTGCGGTGCAGGAACCACATGCGGATGATGGGGATGCCGTCCGGCCCCTTGACGGGTTCGCCGTTCTCCACAATGGGCGCGGCCATGAAGCACCATTCCGCATTGTGGCAGCCGCTTTGGAAGGTGGTCTGCCCGGAAACCAAGTAGCCGCCGTCCTTCTGCTTGATGGCGAAGGAGGGCTTGGTGCCCGGTCCGCCGCCGCCGCACATGATGACCTTGGGGTTGCCGAGGTACACCTCCCGGGCGATGTCTGGATCCATGCCGCCGGCCGCGATGGCGTTGATTTCTGAGCCGATCATCACGTTCCAGCCCACGGAGCCGTCGATGGCGGCGATGGCCTCAAGAACCTCGATGGTCTCCCGCACGCTGGCGTCCTCCCCGCCGAGCGCCGCCGGCAAGGTAAAGCGGTACAGACCCTCATCGATGAGGATGGCGGCGGTTTCCGCCGGCAAGTGGCGCACCCTTTGCGCTTCATCCCCGCCTTCCTCAATGACGCGCTTCAGCCGCTTCACCCGCTGCAGCGGTGTTTCGCTGAAGGGCAATTCAGTTACCTCTGCCTGCTCGGCCGCTTCCGCCATCTGCACCTCCCAATGTCAATATTCCCACGAAACCACAAAGCATAGCCGTTGCTGCGCCGCCCCGCAAACCTTAGAGTTGTCCAACGCTACCTGAGGCTGACCGGGAGGCCCGATTCCAACGCTACCTGAGGCTGAAGAGGGGTTGAATCCGCGATCATGGGGGGATGATTGTGTACATAGGCCTGCGTCGGGTGAAGACGATTGGGGAGATGCGCGCCCTGTTGGGGGACGGGTCCTTGGATTGCCGGCCGGTTGGCCGCGGATCGGCCTGCGAGCTGGTGGAATGGACGCTGCGGCGGTTTCTTAAATCAAAATCCCGCGGCCAGGCCTTCCTTGCGGTGGTCGGAGCCGCCGATGTAGCCGTGTTCGGTCTTTAGGATGAGTTGCGCGCCGCCGAAGATGCGCTCTTGCGTTTCAAAGCGCACTTGGTGGCCGCGGGCCGCCAGTTCCTTGGCCACCTTAGGGTCGAAACCCGGCTCCAAACCCAAGCTGAAGTCCGGATGCACATGCCAGCGGGGCGCGTCGCTGGCCGCTTGGGGGTTCTGCCCATGGGCGAAGATGCGCCGCACCATCTGCACATGGCCTTGGTGCTGCATGTGTCCGCCCATGACGCCGAAGCTGAGCAGGGGCGCTCCTTGGGTGGTGACGAAGCCGGGAATGATGGTGTGGAAGGGCCGCTTGGCCGGCCCCACTTGGTTGGGGTGCCCCGGGGCCAGCGTGAAGCCGGCGCCTCGGTTCTGCATGGCGATGCCGGTGCCGGGAATCAGGATGCCGGCGCCGAAGCCATGGAAATTGGATTGGATGAACGACACCATCATGCCGGAGGCATCCGCGCTGCTCAGATAAACGGTGTCTTCGCTGGTCGGCAGGCGCGTTGGCGGCGGCGTAGCGGCCCGGTCGCTGATGCCCGCCGCCGCCCTGGCTAAAGATGCCTTATCGAGCAGCGTTGCCGGGGAGATGCGCATCGCATCTGGGTCTGCGATCTGATCGAAAGCCGCCCGCACTGCGATCTTCATGGCTTCAATCTCCAAGTGGAAACCGGCGGCGGAGTCCAAGGGCGCGGCTTCGCGATGCTCGAGAATGCCCAGCGCTATCAATGCGGCCAAGCCTTGGCCATTGGGCGGAATCTCATGCAGCCGCACGTGCAGGTAGTCTTGGCCAATTGGGTCCACCCACTCCGCCGCGTGGCTTTCCAGGTCCGTCTTGCGCAAAGCGCCCCCTTCCGCCAAGGCGGCTTGCTCCATGCGTTCCGCAAGCGCCCCCCGGTAGAAGGTTTCCCCCTGGGTTGCCGCTATGTCCTGCAGGCTGCGCGCCAGTTCCGGGCGGCGAAAGCGCTCTCCGGCTTTGGGGGCAGGCAGAAAATGGGCGGCGAACGCGGGGAACTCCCGATAGGCTCTTTCCGCCTGCCGCCAAGCACGGGCGGTTTTGGGACCGACTTGAAAGCCCTCTTCGGCGTAGCCTATGGCCGCATCAAACAGGCGTTGGAAGGGCAGGCGTCCAAAGCGCTTGGACAGGGCCGCCCAGGCGCTGACCGCGCCGGGCACCGTCACCGCATCCCAGCCTTTGCGGGGCATGGCTTGGCGGCTGGCGAAGCGCTCCGGTTTCCAAAGGGCGGGGGAGCGGCCGGAGGCGTTCAGCCCGATGAGTTGCCGGCCGTCCCATACTTGCGCGAACGCGTCGCTGCCTAGGCCGTTATTGTTCGGCTCCACCACCGTTAGCGTGATGGCCGCAGCCAAAGCGGCATCCACCGCATTGCCGCCATCGCGCATGGCGTTAAGCCCGGCCTGCGCGGCTAAAGGCTGGGAGGCGGCCACCAAGTTGGCGGCGCACACAGGGGAGCGGTTGGCGGGATAGGGCTGGCTGAAATCGATCATTCGGGTTGTGGGTGTGCCGGCTGTGATTTCTTGGTCAGGCTGTTCTATTCTAGGGGTATGGAGGCGTCTAGGGACATGGGGATGCGATTCGGCGCTTTTAGCGAGAGGGACCTGCAGCAGCGGCTGCATTGGGTGGCGGAAATCGGCCGCCGGGGCCGCAACTATGTGGCTGGCTTTCAGCACTTGGAGTCGCAGCTCGGCAAGGAAGTCGAACACTTTGGCGCCGATGCCTTGCTTCTGCACATTCGCCTGTGCGGCGTGGTGCCGGAATGCTTTCCGCGCGGCAGTGGCGAGGAGCGCCTCTACCGCAAGTACACGGACTCCGTGATTCACCAGGCGTTCAAGGCGCTGGGGCTGGACAGCAGAACCCAAAATCGTCCTGGGGATGCGCCCGGGGTGGAGTGTGTGTGCGATCAGTTCAGTTTCGTTGCGGAGTCCGTGGCCTTCCGCATGAGCCGAGTCGCCCGCAATCAGAAGGACTTCGACCTGCACGCCATCCATCGCTGGAAGCAAGGTCGCCCTTTCGGCATGTTGGTCGCGCCCATCAATCAACTGCCGTTCAGGTTTGGTCAGATCTATCGGGATGCTGCGCTCCTGGCGATCCTGGTTTGTTCCTACTCGCACCTTGCCGTCTTGGTGCGCTATGCGCAGGAGGCCGACGGCGCCAAAGCCATCGCGCTGCTGCACGAGGCGTTTCGGGTGGTGCGGGGAATTCCTCCGGCAAAGAATGCCGGGCCTTATTGGCAGGCGCTGAATGGGGCGTTTTTGGGTTCGGACGCCAGAATGCAGGGTCTGTGGCGAGAGGAGAAGAGCGCACTGCAGGAATCCATTGCACTCGGCCGAGCGGAGGCTTTGCGCTTCCTCAATGAAGAGCGCAAGAGCATTGAGGATCTATCCCGGCAGGAAGCCATAGATGAACTGCTGAATTGGCGCAAGCTGAACAACCGGGTGCAGGCCGTGCAGCAAGTCCGCAACAACGGGTTGGTGGACTATGATCAAGTGTATGACTAGGCGTTACGCCGAGCCTTGCCAACCAGCGCTAAGGGGAAGCTTGGCGCGATGCGGGTAGTCAGCCTATTGCCTAGGGAACAATTCTATTACATGATTTGATCTACTGCGGACTTTGGCGGTCCCAAGGAGGAGGTGCAAGTGAAAACGCCCAACCACGAATTGAGCCCCATGCGCTGCCCGGCGACCTTGGCGGATGTGGACCTGTTCGGTCCAGGGGCTGCGGAGCACTGGTACGAAGCCTATGAGATCCTGCATCGGGAGGCGCCGGTGCATCGGCTGCCGGGGGAAGGCTTCACCCCGGGCACGGACGGCTACATCCTGTCCAAGTATGAGGACATCGCCCTGGTCGTGCGCGATCCGGTGCGCTTCCCACCCACCATGTCCTTGGGTCTGCAGGCGCTGATGCAGGAGGGCAGGCCGCCGCAGGAGCTGCCCAATGTCAACATCATGATGGCCTCGATGGTCACCCTAAGGCCCACTAACGCGCTGTACCGCAGCCACCGCCAGGAACTCACGGACCCTTGGGTGGGGCCAGGGGCGTCGCGCAATGCGGAGATGATCACTGGCCATGTGGATGATCTCATTGGCGACTGGATAGACCGAGGCGAGGTGGAGTTCATTTCCGAATTCGCCCGGCCGCTGCCGCAGCGGGTGATGAACAGCATCCTTGGCTTCCCCCAGGAGGACATTGCCATGGTGGAGAAGTGGGGCGCCGCCCAGGTGGCGCCCTTCGTCTACGGGGAAGGCCATCGCAACGTCCTCAATGAGCAGCAGACGAAGGAGCAGTTCGCCGCCCTCAATGAGTTCAGGGACTATGTGCAGGGCCACATCGATGACCGCCGCCGCCGCCCCAAGGACGACATGATCAGCTTCCTTACCGAAGTCACCTACCAAGCTTTAGGCCGCAAGCTTACGGATGTGGAGATCAACGGCATCGTGTACGCGATGGTCATTGGCGGTCTGGAGACCACCCAGTACGCCATCGAGGAGCAGGCGCAACTTCTGTGCGAACGGCAGGGCGTGTTCTCCGAACTGAAGGAGGACCGCAGCAAGCTGCGTCATTTCACGGAGGAATCCATGCGCCTGCGCTCGCCCACCCAGGGCCTGTCCACCCGCATCACCACTAAGGAGGAGACATTCCAAGGCGTCACCATCCCGGCGGGCTCGCTGCTGCACCTGCGCTGGGCGGCCGCCAACATCGACTCGGACGAGTTCGAATGCCCGCACCAACTCATGCTGAACCGCAAAGCCGTGAGCCGCCACCTGACTTTCTCCCAAGGTCCGCGGGTGTGTCCGGGGGCGCATCTTTCCCGCCTTGAGCAGATTATCGCCTGGGACCGCTTGCTGGACCGCATCGACCACCTTGAGTACGCCCCAGGCAACACTTTCATGCACCAGCCGGGCATCATGCTGGGCACACTGGAGCTCAGGCTGCGCTTCACCAAAGCCGGCGGGCTGCCGGATTCTGCGGCTAAGTGATTGCTTTTTAAGGAAATTGTGAAGCTGTGTTGACAAGCCGCTAGCGAAATGGGACGTCATCGCGCCGCCGTTCAGATTCGGCGGCAGTCAATTCCCATCCACCCCGTCCGCTAGGCTGTTCGCAACGCTGAACCTTGTTGGCGTCACTCAGCTTGACCAAAATTCCGTGAACTGTGGCGCCGTTGACTTTGTCAACACTTTTCCATAATTCCCCTTTTTAAGCACTTCGGCTTTTTTGCGATACATCATAAACTTTTTTGTTTCAATAGCTTACGAATTTTCGCGTACTTAAGTCCGACAGGCTGCCAGCTGACCGGTTGGAGCCTTCGTGCGCCGAAGCCCGCCGCTGGTCTCTTGACGAGGAAGCGTTTCCTGCAGTTCCCGGCGTTCAGGACTTTCCCACGCAGAATCCACCCCCACTCCCCAAACCGAACTAGCGTGGGAAAGCCCTGCCCGGCGTTGGAGACTTCGTGCGCTTTAGCCCACCGACGGGGTATAGTGGACGATGAAGAAATCGGCAGGGCGTGGGTGGACCATGCAGCTTGACGGCAGGATAGCAGCGGTTACCGGAGGCACAGCGGGCATCGGGCGAGGCATCGCGGAGGCCTTTCTGGCCGCAGGCGCCAAGGTGGCGCTGATGGCCCGCAACCAGGAGAAAGCGGAACGTACGCTTCAGGCCCTTGACGCTGGCGACAGGGTGGTGTTCGTTCCAGGCGACGCCACCAAGCAGCAGGATGTGGAGGGCTTCATCGACGCTGTGGCGGAGCACTTCGGGCGCTTGGACATCCTGGTCAACAACGCCGGCGGGGCCGGGGATCTGCAGCCCTTGGCGGACCTTTCCGACGAGGCCTTCGACCTGGCCATCAAGTGGAACCTTTATTCCACCTTCTGGGCCTGCCGCCGTGTCCTGCCGGGCATGTTGGCGCGGCGCTTCGGGCGCATCATCAACATTTCCTCCACGGAGGGCAAGGTGGGCAAGGCGGTCTTCACCGCCTACACGGCGGCCAAGCACGCCGTCAATGGCCTCACCAAGTCCTTGGCCCAGGAGGTGGGCGCAGCCGGCATCACCGTCAACGCCATCTGCCCCGGCTTGGTCATCACCGACATTGTCAAGGACAACGGCCCGGCCACTGCGCAAGCCATGGGCATGACGTTCGACGAAATGGTGGACATGTTTGCCCAGGACGCCGCCATCAAGCGGCCCAATACCGTGGAGGAAGTGGCCGCCATGGCGGTATTGCTGGCCAGCGAGGCTGGCGCCGGCATCACGGGCGCCACACTCAGCGTCGATGGCGGCACCGCGCCCTATTGAGGAGCCTCTGAACGGGTCGCGTTCGCCCAGCGCCCCACTATTTGCGGGCGGAGATGGCGTTGCGGCAATGGGAAGACAGCCTGCAGCGCGGCGGGTCTCCGCGAGCCAGGCCCTTACCCGTTCCTAGGTCGTTGCGACCATGGGAAGGCTATCCACAGCGCGGCGGGGGTTGCAAAGTCCGCCCGCGGCGGGGCGCCCTTCGCGAGGGCTTATAGGTCGCGCTGGAGAATGTTGCAATGCAGTGGTTTTGGGGCTGAGCGCCATGCGCTCTGGGGGTTGCTGCGAGATGGGGCGCCCGTGAACCTTGTTGAACTCCCGGATGGCTGCATCCGCTTCAGCGAGCGCATGGTGGCCGGTGTTGAGGAACGTGGTTGGCTTGCGGCGCTGCTTGCCCAGATCAATTGGCGGCAAGAGCGGATCCGCCTATTCGGACGCAACTATCCGACCCCGCGCCTCACGGCTTGGCATGGGGACCCGGGGGCGCGATACCGCTACTCCGGCTTGGAAATGCGGCCGCAACCTTGGACGGATGTCTTAAATGCCATCAAGGCGCGGGTGGAGGCCGCCTCCGGCGCTTCCTTCAACAGCGTGCTGCTGAACTGCTACCGGGATGGCCGTGACGGCATGGGCTGGCACAGTGACGACGAACCGGAACTGGGCGCCGTACCCCTGATCGGCAGCCTGAGCCTAGGCGCCACGCGCCGCTTTTTGCTGCGCCACAAGCGTGTGCCGAAGCGGCGGTTGGCCTTGGACCTGCCCGGCGGCAGCTACCTGGAGATGAGCGGCCCCACCCAGCGGCACTGGCGGCACAGCGTGCCGAAGGTGGCGTCACCGGCGGGCTTGCGCATCAACCTGACGTTCAGAACGGTCATCAAGGCGGAAGCGCCGCCGACGCCGCACCGGATTGGGCCCTAGGGAACCTCTGAACAAGTCCCGGAAGCCCAGAGGAGTCTAAAGGGCGTGATGGCAAGGCGCGGCGAAGCCGTGTGGCAGGCCCCACACAATGAGCCGCAACACAGCCAGCGCGCCCTTTAGGCCCTCCCGAAGGGCGCCCCGCGACGGGCGGACTGTGGAATCCCCGCCGCGCTGCGGGTTGCTCTTCCATGGCCGCAACGCCGTCTGCGGCGGCAAATAGCGGGGCGCTGGGCGAACGCGACTTGTTCAGAGGTTCCCTAGGCGCCTGCGCCGCAGGCGTCGAACCGGATGCCGCAATTGCGCAAGTCGGGCTAGGACCAGGGCCGTGATAAAATCGTGCGGCGATGAAGGCTTGGGTGTTTGCGCTGTTCCTATGCTTTGCTGCTGGCGTTTTTGGCCAGCCGGGCGCCGCTGCGTTGGGCCTTGGCGCCGCGCAGCCGAGCGCTTCCGGGCTGTACTTGGTCAGCTTCGCGCCCAGTCTTGAACCCTTGGCCATCAACCAGATGCATTCGTGGGTGCTGCGCATTACGGATGCCCAGGGCGTCGCCTTGGCGAATGCATCCATAGAGGTTTCCGGCGGCATGCCGGCCCATGATCACGGCCTGCCCACAGCGCCGAGGGTGACTGCCTACCTGGAGGACGGACGATACCTCCTGGAGGGCATGAAGTTCCACATGGCCGGCGCTTGGGAGTTGGTGGTCGACATTAAGGCCGCGCCGGGGAAGGACTTCATCGTCCTGCCGTTGACCCTCTAGGTTGGCGCGCAGTCATGGCGGCTGGCGTTTGGCGCAATCTGGCCGGCTTGGCCGCATTGGCCGTCGCCGTGGGCGTCGCCTATGCCCTGCATCAGCCCGCACCGCCAGACCCTTGGCGCCCGGCGGAACTCCAGACCATCCGCTCCCTGGCGCTCGATGCGCTGCCGCCGCCGCCGGATGCGCCGGGCAATGCGGTGGCGAACCATCCCCTGGCGCAGCGGTTGGGCCACCGGTTGTTTTTTGATGCGCGCCTTAGCGCCAACGGCTTGGTCTCCTGCGCCACCTGCCATCAGCCGGCGCGCCGCTTCACCGATGGCCTTCCCCGCGCCGTGGGCGTGGCGCTGGGCAGCCGCAACAGCATGAGCCTAGTGGGGGCGGCCTACAGCCCTTGGCAGTTCTGGGACGGCCGCAGGGACAGCCTATGGTCGCAGGCGGCGTCGCCATTGGAGAGCCCCATCGAGCATGGCGCCAGCCGGGGGCAATTGGCGCGGCTGGTGGCTGAAGATGCGGACTATCGGCGTCTCCACCAAGCGCTTTTCGGTGCGCTGCCGGCCTTGCCCCAAGGCGCGGACGAAGTGTTCATCAATGCGGTCAAGGCAATCGCCGCCTATGAACGGCTGCTGCTGCCCGGCGAAACCCCATTTGATCGCTATGCGGACAGCCTGAAGGACTCAGGTTCGTCAGCGAGCGCCCCAGCCGCGCCGCCAGCCGAAGCGCCCTTCGGCCATCGGGAAGTCGCCGGCCTGCGCCTGTTCATCGGCAAGGCGCAGTGCATCAACTGCCACAACGGCCCACTGTTCACCAACCATGAGTTCCACAACACCGGCGTACTGCCGGCGCCGGGCGCCCTGCCGGCCAAGGGGCGTGCGGAAGGCGTGCGCCTAGTGCTCAACGACCCGCTCAATTGCTTGGGGCCGCACAGCGACGCGACCAGGAAACCGTGCCCAGAATTGCGCTTCGTGCGCAGTGGGGGTGAATTGGTCGCCGCGCACAAGACCCCGTCGCTGCGCAACCTAGCAGGCAGCGAACCCTATATGCATGCCGGCCAGCTAGGCGCCCTCGCCGATGTGCTGCGCCACTACAACCGGGCGCCCAACGCGGTTATCGGGCACAACGAGGCGAAGCCCCTGAATCTGCTGCCCTATGAACTGAAGCGCCTGGAGGCTTTCCTGCGCACCCTCGATGGCCCGCTGGCCACGGCGCCGGAATGGCTGCTGCCTCCGCATCCGGCGGACAACAGCGCCGCGCGGGCTGCTTACCGTTGACATGTCCAACGTTACCCCTATTTCCTGCAGCTATGGGAGGCGGGTTTGTCGAATGTGGCGACAGAGCACGGGGTGACGGAGTCGACCGAAGCGGAAGTGGAAGCGGCCAGACCCGGCATCGCCGGCAGATGGGTGCGCTTCCGCGGAAGCCGCTATGAGGCGATGGAGAAAGAGGTGCCTCAGGAGCTGGCGGCGCGGCGCCCTACTGGTCGTCGCGGATTTCCCCGACCTTGTGGTGGATGACGTCCAGGAACAGGTCGCGCAGGGAAATCATGCCGATGGCCTTGCCTTCCTCCACCACCGGCAGATGGCGGATGTGGTGCTTCTTGGTCAGGGCGATGCAGTGGACGATGGTGTCTTGGCGGGTGACGGTGATCACGTCCCTGGTCATCACTTCGGACACCTTGGTTTTTTGCGAGGCGTGAATGTCCAGGATGACCTTGCGGACGTAGTCCCGCTCGGAGAGAATGCCGACCAAGTACCCTTCAATCTGCACCAGAACGGCGCCCACATCCTGCTGGTTCATCATCTTCAGCGCCGCGAAGACGGACTCCAGCGGTCCGCACCAGACCAGCGCCTCGGACTTCTCCTCCAAAATGTCGCCAACCAGACGCATGTTCCATCCTGCAACAACGAGCACCGCCAAAGCGTTGCCCCAAACATAAATTAGAACGAGTAGCCCCGGCGCGCAAGCCCTACAGATCAAAGCGCTGCAAATGCCGCCATTCCTGCTCCAAGGGCGCTAGGCGCACTTGGCAGTGGCGCAGCAGCGTACGCTCCAAAGACAGCCAGGGGTCGCCGAACACAACCCCCTTCACTTGCTGATCGATCACCGCGAGTTCCGCAAGCACTGAACCCAAAGATCCCACCCGGCGCTTGAAGCCGGCCGCCAGCGACTTGCGGTGCGTCGGCAGCCAGGCGCCGCTGTCGATGCGCCGCAGTTGGCTGGCCAGGGCGGCCACCACCGCTACGGCCGCCACGCCCTCCTGGCGCAGGGTGCGGATCATGTGGCGCACCCGCCGGGCGTCTCCGGCCAAGGCGGCATCGATCAGCTCGAAAGGGTCGTAGCGGCTGGCGTCCTCCACTGCAGCGGCGATGGCGGCGGCGCCGATGGGCTGCTGCAGATCCAGCAGTCTGAGCAATTCGATCTCCTGCACGGCGGCCAGCAGATTGCCCTCCACCCGTTCCCTGAAGTAGGCGAAGGCGTCCCGGTCCAGGTTCAGGCCGGCGTCGCGCAGGCGCCGGTCCAGCCAGCGCGGCAGTTCGCGTACGCCAACCGGCCAGACCAGAACGACTATCCCCAGCTTGTCCAGGGCTTTGAACCAGGTGCTGGAGCGCTGTCTTCGTTCCAGCCTGCCGGTGCGGATGAGCAGAAGCGCGTCCTGTGGCGGGGCGGCGGCGTAGCTGCGCAGGCATTCAGATGCCTTGCGGTCGAACTTATTGGCGGGGGTGCGCAGGTCCATGACCTTGCGTTCGGCGAACAGGCTCTGGCTGGCGGACTCGATGGCCAGCTCGCTCCAGTCGAAACCGGCCTCCACATGCATCACCCGCCGTTCGCTGTAGCCTTGGCCGCGGGCGGCGCCTAGGATGGCGTCGCAGGCCTCCTCCACCAGCAGGGTTTCATCCCCGGACACCAGATAGACGGGGGCCAGCCCCTTGTGCAGCCTGGCGCCCAGGGCCTCCGCCCTAACCTGCATCGCCTTGGGCCGCGGCCGCCGCAGCGACGCTGCGCATGATCTGCTGCAGCAGGTCCGTGCGCAGTTCCTGCTCGATGAGCACCTGCTCCTCGCTGCTGCCGGTCAAACTGGTGCGGTCTATGCGGAACACGCGGAAAGCGCGCACCCAGCGGGGCGCCGCCACTACTTGCTGGCCGGCGCGAATGGCGAACCGCACGCTGTTCTCCAACTGATACTCCGCCGCCCGGGCGCCGGCGGTCAGGGAGGCGATGCGACGGTTGCTGCGCTCGTCCAGAAGGTCGATAGTCAGGTCCGCTTGGGAAGCATCGGCCGCTTGCCGCGCACCGGCTTGGCGCAAGGCCTTGCGCAGGGGTGCGGCCAAGGTGCTGGCGGCGTCTGTGCGCACTTGGATGCTGAGGTCCTGATGCGCCAGATCCCAATTGCGCAGGTGGAAGCCGCAGCCGGCCAGCAGGCACGCAAGCGCCGCCCCGGCCACCAGCCGGCGCCGCCCGCGCTTGCTCAAGCGGCCACCAGATTGACCAGCTTGCCAGGCACATAGACCACCTTGCGCAACTGCTTGCCGGCTAGGTGGCGCACCACGTTGTCTTCCCGCTGGGCCGCCTGCACGATGCGCTCCTGGCCGGCGTCCGCGGCCACCCGCACTTGGGCGCGCAGCTTGCCGTTCACCTGCACGGCGATGCGCATCTGGGCTTGGACCAGCTTGGCGGGGTCGTGCGCCGGCCAACGTGCGGTGGCGAACAGCCCGCCTGCATGGCCGAGGCGTTCGTAGAGCTCCTCCGCGATATGGGGGACGAAGGGGGCCACCATCAGCACCAACGGCTCAAGTTCCGAGCGCCGCGGCCTGCGTCCGTTTGCGCGCAGCACGTTCATGCACTCCATCATGGCGGCGATGGCGGTGTTGAACTGCAGTTCCGGCAGTTGTTCCGTGACCTGTTTGATGGTGCGGTGCAGGGTGGCCTCCACTTCGGGCGCGCAAGGCGCATCCTCATTCTCATTCCCCGCCGCCACCGCCTCGGCTACGCTTTGCCATAGGCGGTTCAGGAACCCGTGCGGCCCCTGTATGCCCGCCCCGCGGTAGTCCCCGCCCTGTTCGTAGGGGCCCAGAAACATCAGATACAGGCGCAGGGTGTCTGCGCCGTAGCGCTTGATGAGGTCGTCCGGCACTATCACGTTGCCCTTGCTCTTGGACATCTTGCGTCCTTCGCGTATGAGCAGGCCGTGGGCGCGGAACTTGCGGAAGGGCTCCGCGAAGTCGATAAGCCCGAGATCATGCAGCGCCATGGCCAGGAAGCGGGCGTACATCAGGTGCAGCACGGCGTGCTCGTTGCCGCCGATGTAGGAGTCAACCGGCAGCCATTTGGCGGTGAGGGCCGGGTCCAGAGCGAGATCGTCCCGGCTGGTGGAGGGATAGCGCAGAAAGTACCAGCCGCTGCACAGGAAGTTGTCCGTCACATCGGTGTCCCGATGAGCCGCCTTGCCGCAGCTGGGGCAGCGCGTCTGGAGCCACTCCTTGGCGCGGGCCAGTGGGCTTGTGCCGCTGTCGTCCGGGCGGAAGTCCTCTAGGTAGGGCAGTTCGACGGGCAGATCCTGCTCCGGCATCGGCACCGGTCCGCAGGCGGCGCAGTGAATGATGGGGATAGGCGGCCCCCAGTAGCGTTGTCGGGAGACGCACCAGTCCCGCAGGCGATAGTTGACCCTGGCCTCGGCGGCCCCCTGCGCGGCCAGGCGCCGCACGATGGCCCGTTTGCCGTCGGCCACGGATAGGCCGTCGAAGCCTTGCGAATTGACCAGAACGCCATCCCCCACATAGGCTTCCGTTAGGGGGGCCCCGGCGTTTTCTCCGGCGCCGGCGATGACGCGCACGATGGGAAGGCGGAAGGTCTCCGCGAACTCGAAGTCCCGCTGGTCGTGGCCTGGAACGGCCATGATGGCGCCGGTGCCGTAGCCCATCAGCACATAGTCCGCTATCCAGATGGGTATTTGCGCGTTGTTGGCTGGGTTTACGGCGTGGCCGCCGGTGCGCACGCCGGTCTTGCGCCTGTCGGTTTTTTGCCGCTCCACCAGATCCCGCGCCGCCACGCTGGCGCGGTAGGCGCCGACAGCGGCGCGCTGTTCCGGGGTGGTGACCAGATCCACCAGAGGGTGTTCCGGCGCCAACACCAGGTAGGTGGCGCCAAACAGGGTGTCCGGCCGGGTGGTGAACACGCGGATGGGCTCGGCGCCTTCCACGCCGACAAGGGGAAAGGCCACCTCCGCCCCCTCGCTGCGTCCGATCCAGTTCGCTTGGGCCTTTTTGGTTGCCTGCGACCAGTCGATGTCCGCCAGGTTGGCCAGCAGTTGGTCTGCGTACTGGGTGATCTTGAAGAACCACTGGGGGAGCAGGCGCTGCTCCACGGCGGATTCGCAGCGCTCGCACAGGCCAGTGATGACCTGCTCATTGGCCAGCACCGTTTTGCAGGAGGGGCACCAGTTCACCGGCGCTTCCCGGCGCTCCACCAAGCCGCCGCGGTAGAGCTGCAGGAACACCCATTGCGTCCAGCGGTAGTAGGAGACATGGGTGGTGTTGACGGTGTGGCGCCAATCGTACATGCCGCCGAAGCGTTTCAGGGTGCTGGTGAAGTTCTCGATGTTCTCAGGGATCAGATCGTTGGGATTGCGCCCCACCTTGAGGGCATGGTTTTCCGAGTGGATGCCGAATGCGTCGAAGCCGATGGGCTCAAATACGTCCTTGCCGTTCAGCCGCCAGAAGCGCCCATTCACGTCCGCCCCTGTGTAGGCGTAGATGTTGCCGATGTGCAGCCCTTCGGCGGAGGGATAGGGAAACATCATCAGGTTGTAGTAGGGGTTGTCGGCGTCGCGCAGCTGCGAATCCGTCATGCAGTTGACGCCATCGCGCTCCCAACGCGCCTGCCACTTGCGCTCCACCGCTTGCGGGTGGTAGCGGTCGTTGTTCTCGGTCATTTGTGGGCGGCTGGCAAAAGCGCAACCATAGCACTTTCCCCGTGCCCGGACAGTCGCTCAACTTGAAATTGCCGAGCCTTATTTCCGCCCCTACCGCTACATGAAGGGCACTGGGCTTACGATAGGGCCCTTGCAAAGAACCAAAGTGCTCGGTGCTGCCGTGCGTTGGCGGTGCGGTAGGGGATGCCGGCTCTGCTCAGCGCCTCCTGAACCAAAATGCTCGGCGACGCCGTGCGTTGGCGGGCAGCTGAACGGTGCTGCTAGGCTTGCCGGCGGTGGCGCCTTAACTGCGGGCGCTGAACTCGATGTGCAATTCCTTCAGCGCCCGCAGGGCGAAGTTGGGGGCGATGGTGAAGTCGTTCTTGCCCGGGGCGAACCAGAGCTCATCCACCCGCTCCACCAAGGCTTTGAAGGACCAATAGAGCTCCCGGCGGGCCAAGGGCGCGCCTAGGCAGTGGTGGACGCCGGAGCCGAAGGCGATGTGGCGTCCAGGCTTGTCGCGGTCCAAGTCAAGCTGCTCCGGGCAACTGAACTCCCGTTCATCGCGGTTGCCGGCTGCGTAGCGGATATTGAGCATGGCGCCGGCGGGAATGGTGACGCCGTGCAGCTCAATGTCCTTGGCGGTGGTGCGGAACAGGCCCTGCACCGGTCCTTCCAGGCGCAGCACCTCCTCGATGAAGGTGCGCAGATGCTTTTCCGGGTCCGCCTTCAGGGTTTGCCAGATGTGCGGATTCTCGATCAGCAGCTTGACGCCGAAGGCGATGGCGTTGGTGGTGGTTTCGGAGCCGCCGACGAATGTGTCCGCCATCATCTCGGCGTGCAGTTCGTTGTCGTTGAGGGGGCGCCCCCACTCCGGGATCACGCGGTTGACCATCTCGGAAAGCAGGGTGTCGTCCGGCTCCTTGCGCAAGCGCTCGAAGATGGGCTGGAAGTAGTGCTGCGCTTCGATCTCCATCTCCACGGACCACTTCTCCTCCTCCTCTGTCTGCATCATGCCCAGGCGCTGCACCCAGGCATCCGTCCAAGCCTTTATTTGCCAGATGTCCTCCTCGGGCACTCCCATCTGGCGGCCGATGACGATCAGCGGCAGGGGCACGGCGAACTGCTTCACCCAGTCGCAGCGGCCCGCATCGATGAAGGCGTCCATCAGTTTGTAGGCCGTTTCCTCCACGAAGGGGTCCATCGCTTTGATTTTCTTGGGCCGGAAGGCCTCGTTGAACATGGCCCGCATTTGTTTGTGGTTGGGGTCGTCCCGTCCGGCGAGGGTGGGGGCTGGCACCCAACCGTTCTCTTGATACAGCTTCAGCATGCGTTCCGCCCGCCCGCGGTCGATGCGCCCGCGGCCGCCGCCTTGGCCTTCCCTCATGCCGCTAGGGAAGCTGTCCGTGTCCAGCAGGACGTTGCGCAGATCGGCAAAACGGGTGATGACGTAGAAGCCAGTCACCGGGTCTTTCCACACCGGCGCTTCGTCGCGCAGCTTTTCATAGGCGTGGTAGGGACAGTTCTGCAGATCGGCGTTCAGCAGGTTGATGTCCTCCAAGGCATCCGGCCGCACCGGCTCATAGGGTTGCTTTTGTTCGGCTTCAGTCGTCACTTGGGTCTCCTCCCCATGTTGGTTGCCGTGCGGCTTGGTGCGCCATGATGCAAATAACCGCGTTGCCCCGCCTTGTGCGGAGCTGAGCCGCGCAGCGCACGACCGCTTGATGGGAATATAGTTGTAGCGTGATACAAATTCAACAGAAGTCCTCTTCGCGGAACCATGCCAAAGAGTCCGCTCTTGAAAGAGAATCTCTGAAAGGTTCCCTAGTGTGCTGTCCCGCAAGTAAGTGTGATTATTCGTGGCCAAGCGATTAAAACCCACTTACTTGCGGGACAGTACGCTAGACGCCGCGGAGTATTGCCGAATCTTCCGAAAAATACTCATAAATCATCTACATAGGGCTTTGCCGAGGGTTGGTGGGCGACTTTGGGATGGTCCTGAGTCCGCTTCGTGTCAAAGCAGCCAGCAAGATTGCTGGCAAGGATTTTTCCTTGTACGCTGCGCCATAGGCGCCACAGCGCCGCGGTTCCGTGCGAAGTCCGCAAGCGCCAAGGCGCAATGCAAAGTCCAGGCTGATCGTTGAGAGCGGAGAGAACGGATGTCCGCATCGGGCTGCGTCCTAGTGCTTGCCGCATGCGTCACGCTGGTTCTCAGCTCCTCGGCGTTCGGGCGTGGTTGCGCCCCGGGCGCCGGGCCCGGTGAAGCGCTTTCCTTCCAGCACCGCTGTGCGGAGCCGGGCCAGGGCTACGGCGCCCGGCGGGCGGATTACGCCTGCTTTGTGTCCTCGGAGGGGCTGGGCGCGGTGGCTGCGGGCGTCAAAGTGGGCTGGATTGGCGCGCAGAGCGAGAGCGAGCAGTTGGGCGCGGTGCTGGAGGCGGCTCGGCTGGCCATTACACGCTGGGCTGGGCGAGAGGTGGAGTTCCGGCTCACCGGTCGTGTTGCGGACCCCCATGCGCCTCCCGTCACGGGCGCCTGGGTCGGCGGCTACGACGGCGGACCCTGGGGCGAGTACCCTAGCGCCCGCGTCTATCGTCTGGACGACAAGGGCGCGCTGATCTGGAGCACTTTTCCTGAGCAAGAGGCTGCCGAGCGTTGGGCCAACGTCTCGCGCTGGTTTGCGCTGCGGCATGCCCCGGAGATGCCGTCCGGGCGAGTGGCGCTCGGGCTGGATGTCCGTCCTGTGGGGGACGAAGAGTTCGTGTCTCTTGCGGGACCGTACCTTGAGGATGTCGGCAGTCTGTTCGGGCTGCCCCGCCCCGTCTTGCGAGTGCTCGGGCCGCTCGGTTTCCTCAATCCCGCGCAGGAAGGCGGGTTGGTCTGGACATTGCGGCACAACTGGCGCTACCGGAAGTGCGCCGAACGCCGTGCGACGGTTCGGGCGCGGATCCTGGAAGGGCCGCTTTGACGGCTGCGTAAAAGCGGGCTACGGCTCCCGAATCAGGTCCGTCACCCCGTCCCAGGCTTCGTGGTCGCGTTTCCAGCCCGCGAACAGATCCTGGATGATGGGGGCGTCGCCGTGCAGCTCCACGTAACAGCCCAAGTCCTTGCGGCAGTCCATGTAGGCGACGTAGTCCCCGCCCCATAGGGTGCAGGCGGTCTCGTAGCCGGCCTCGTTGAAGCGCTTGATCTCGCCGGTGACGTCCTGGACTAGCAGGCCGACGTGGTGGAAGCCCTGCTCCCCGGCCTTGTACATCTCCCGATAGATGGAGGGTGTGTCGTCATGCTGGGCGATGAACTGAATGTGCGCCGGCCCAGCTTGGCCGAAGGCGTAGCTGACGTCCGCCTCCACCGGTTCGCCCCGGTAGCGAAAGCTCTCCGCAATATGGTGGCGCACCACGTGGAACGGCCCGGCGCCGACCATTTTGTTCCACTTGCGGCAGGCCTCGTCGATGTCGTTGACGAAGTAGGCGTACTGCCAGATGGGGTGGCGGATGATGCTCACAGCGTTTCCTCCCTAATGTGTGCTTGGTTGGGCAAAGATAGCAGAACCAGCCCTGAAATTTGACCAGGACCGCCATTTTTCCGTGCATGAAGCGCCCACTCGCTGCCTGCAAGGTGGTTCAGGGCGCCCCTTGTCGTCAGTTGGGGCGCTTCCCTGCAGCGTTTGTTGGCAAGGGAAGGCGGTCCGTGCGCCTTGTGCATTCGAGCTGGGAAGTTGCTGCCGCCTGCTGGGCCGATCCCTTTGCCCTACCGGTGGTAAACTAACGCCACCAGTTGCTGGAATTTATGGGAGGAACCATGTCCATCGAGAACGGGGAGCGCTTTGTGCGGGCGCTGCGGGCGGACGCGGCGTTGCGGGAGCGGGTGAAGGCGGCAGGGCGGGAGAATTTCACCGCCGTTAGCGCGGAGGCGGGCGCTTCCTGCGACGCCTTCGAAGTGGTGGTGGCGCTGCTGCGCCAAATTGAGGGCGCGGAGACGTTGCCGGACTGGGAGAAGTAGCCTCTGGCTGGTCAGCGGGCTGCGGGCAGACGCAGCAACATCTTGCCTAGGTTCCTGCCCTCGTAAAGCTGCCGGAAGGCGCTGGGGAAGTCCCCCACATCGCCATCCACCACGTGCTCCGGCAGCATTAGGCGGCCTTCCTGAATCCAGCGCGACATCCGCCTGCGCGCTTCGGCGTAGCGGTCCGCATAGTCGAAGATCACAAAGCCCTGCATTCGGGCGCGCATGGTGCCCAGCCAGATGTAGTTGGCCGGGCCGGCCATGGTGTCCGCACTGTATTGGGAGGTGGAGCCGCACAGCAGCACCAGGCCGCGCATGGCGATGAGGCGCAGGCTTTCGTCCAGCACTTGGCCGCCTACGTTGTCGAAGATCAGGTCTATGCGTTCCGGGGCGGCGGCGGCCAACTGCTCCGGGAAATCGCCGGCTTTGTAGTTGACGGCCACGTCATAGCCCAGGGTCTCGGTGAGCCAACGGCATTTCTCATCGCTGCTGGTGATGCCCACGGTGCGTGCGCCGGCCAGCTTGGCGATTTGCCCGGCGATGGAGCCAACGGCGCCGGCAGCCCCGTTCACCACCACCGTTTGGCCGGGCTGCGGCTTGCACTCCTCGGTCAGCGCGAAGTAGGCGGTAAGGCCTGAAACGCCGAAGCCGCCCAGCCATGTGCTGGGCGGCGCTTGGGCGGCGTCCACTTTCTCCAGCTCCTCGCCTCGGGCGATGCCGTAGTTCTGCACCCCGATGCCGCCCATCACCAAGTCGCCCGCCTGATGGGCGGAATGGTTGGATGCAATGACTTCGCCTACGGCGGTGCCGCGAATGGGGTCGCCCGGACGCACCCGGAACAGAAAATCGTCGCTGTCCCGCACGATCAGCCGCAGCGCCGCCTCCACCCCGATGTAGTGGGTGCGCACCAGCACCTCGTCTTGGCCGGCTTGCGGAATCTCCGCCTCCCGCACCTCAAAGTCCTCCGGGCCGGCCAGGCCGTTCGGCGCCCGCTTCAGGAACAGTTGCAGGTTGACGCCTTCACTAGTGGCGCTGCTTGTCATGGCATTCCCCTCTTTTCGCTGCGCTGTGCACAAACCTCGCCCAGGCGCCGCAAAGCATTGGGCCCCAAACAGAATCCTGCCGGAACCGCATTCGCGCTACATTTGCTCTAGACGATAAGTGGCCTGCAGCGTCACTAGGCGCGGCGGCTGTATCTGCGCCGTCATGTCGCCGGCGACACCTGGGTTGATCTTGGCCAGGGGACGGTTGCCGATGCTGGTGACGTAAAGCTCATTGAAGCAATTGGAGCACATCAGCCCCAACTCCCAAGGCCCGCCCTGCTGACGCAGGGTGGCGGCTATATGCGTCACCGTGCGGCTCGGCGCCTCCGTGAAGGGTTGGTTCAGCACCCGCTTGCCCTTGGTGTGGTGGATGGTGTCCCAGGAGATCTCCAGCCCTAAGCCGCCCGTCAGCGAAAGATCGTAGGTGAAGCCGGCGTTCACTTGCCAAGGCGCCCCACCGTAGCGTACGCCGGAAAGGTCCTGAATGGGTGCGCCTGCCGGACCGACGTGGCAGCCCGGGGCGCTGCGCGCCGCCAGCACTTCAGCAGACAGGGCGCCATCCACAGGGTGGCAGCCGGCATCGTCCCATTCATCGTACTCTAAGTGGTTGAACTGGCCGGAAAAGCGTAACTGCAGCCGTTCCGAAGCCTGCAGGATGCTGCTGGCCTCGAAGCCCCAGTTGTGCGCCACCGCCGCGTTCTGCAGGGTGAAGGTGGTGGTGTTGGAGTTGAAGATGCCCACCTGCAGGTCCTTGGCTTCATACCAGAAGGCCGCCAAGTCCATGCGCATCCGCCCGTCGAGGAAAGTGCCCTTCAGGCCCGCTTCGAAGCCTTCGATGGTGGTCTCGTCAAAGACCAGGATGTCGCTCTGCTGTTCGGGGCTGAAGTCGCTGAGGTTGGACACCGTGCCTGGGTTGGAAATGCCAGCGGACTGGAAGCCCGTCTTGTAGGCGCCGTAAACCATCAGGTCATCGCTGAAGTGGTAGCTGGCGGTGAGTTCCGGGGACAGGTTGTCCGACTTGTCCTTTGGGTTATAGACGTAGCCGGCGGGGCTGAAGCCGAAGAAGCTGCTGTTCTCGAACACGTTGCCGCCCACGGCCTCCCGATCCTCCTCCGTGTAGCGCATCCCGCCGGATATCTCCAATTGCTCCGTCGCCTGCCAGGTGAAGCTGCCGAAGGCGGAGAAGCTCTCGATGTCGTTATCCCAGATCTGATGGTAGTTGATGTAGGTGCCGCTGTAGGGGCCGTCGCCCTGGAAAGGCGTGACGTTCAGTCCGAAGATGCCGAAGAAGCCCGATGGCACCAATTGCACAGGGGCGTTCAGTTCCCGCTCTGCGTCTTCGATGAAGGCGCCCAAGGTGAAGTTCAGCGGGCCGGTGAAATTGGAGGCCAGACGCAGCTCCTGGGTGAATGCCTCCCCGGACTCCCCCTGCTTGGACACCACCACCGCCCAACTGGTGTAGCCGTAGTTGGTGTACTCCCGGTGCCGGTAGTCCCATAGGCCGGTGAGGGAGGTCAGGGTGAAGTCGCCCAATTCCCAGTTCATCTGCAGGGTGTGGATGGTTTGATCCAGCTTGTAGTGCAGACGCGAGTCTTCGCCATAGGCTGGCGCCACGGCGGCGATTTCCGCCGGCGGCAGCGGGCCGGTGCGCCGCAGCCTGGCCTTGGCGTCCGGGCAGGTCTGGGTGGGGTCCGGCCAGATGCCCAGGTGGGTTGGGGCGGCGCCCGGACCATCGGCGCAGGACCACAGGATGGTGGTGCCGGCGTCGTTGCGCTTGGTGTAGGAGCGGAACAGCTTCAGCGTGGCATCGAAGGTGTCGGAGGGTTCCCAAACCGAGGTGAAGCGCACGACGGATTGCTTTTGGGCGGGATATTCGTCGTAGGAAGCGCCCCTGGTGGCGAAATCCGTGCCGGGGTACAGGGCGCTGGCGTCCAGCGGCGTCGCCACGTTGTCCAGCCAGCCACCCTGCATGTCCTGGCGCCGGGCCGCGATGCGGAAGGCCAGCTGGTCTCCGACGGGAAAGCTCAGGCCGGCCTCCAGCACCGGATCCTCCGTGACGAATTCATATTGGGCGCGGGCGAAGCCCTCCATTGGCCCACCCACATCCGGGCTCTTGCTGCGAATGGCGATCACGCCGGCCGGGCTGTTCTTGCCGAAGTAAAGGGCCTGCGGGCCTTTCAGCACCTCCACCGCCTCGGAGTCGAAAAAGCCGGTGAGGATCATGTGGTTGCGGGAGAACGGCATGCCGTCCATCACCAGCGACACCGGCGCGTCGATGCCATAGTCCGCAGTGCCCGGCGGCTTGCCGATGCCGCGAATGGTGATGTTGCCGCCGGCCCCGCCGCCAGCCCCGTGGGAAACCTCAAGCCCCGGAATGCGCTCCGTAAGTTGCGTTAGATCCCGAGTGTTGTAGCGCTCTAGGTCATCTGCAGTCATGACGGAGACCGCCACCGGCGCATCGATGGCCCGCTCCTCCCGCTTTCTGGCGGTGACGGTCACCTCTTCGATGATGGTGTTGGCGGTGCGCTGGGCCTCCTCCGCCATGCTTGGCAATGTGACGCCTAGAACTCCGCACAGCGCTATGGCGGCGGCCCAGGACAATTTAAGTCCGAATCGGAAACGCAATTCAATCGAATCCATCGAAACCTCCCCTTCTGAGTTCTTCTCAAGTTGAGGGGAGACCATACTCCATTTTTGAGGAATGGGGTAGTGGCTGTGCGGACGCCGCCGCCTTCGGCTATGCTGCGCCATTCACCCTACTGGCAACGGCTATTCCCTCCGCCCATTCCGACCGGCGATTAACTTGATGCGCGTTCTGCTCTACAACAACCTCGACCCCGCCAGCATTCCCAACTTCGCCAAGGTCAAGTCGTTCCTTGAGGCCGACGACTTCCGTTCCGCCGAGGCCAAGAAAATCGGCGACAACCTCTACCGCGCACGCCTCAATCGCAGCGACCGCATCCTGTTCTGTTTCGGTCGGCACGCAGACCGCACCTGCATCCTGGTGCTCGAATACATCGCCCGGCACGCCTACGAAAAGTCTCGTTTCCTAGCGCGGGGGGTGTCCGTGGACGAAAACAAGCTGCCGCCGCTGCAGGACGATGCGCCCAGCGAAGCAACCGAGCTCGCCTACCTGCATCCCGTGCGCCCGGCGTTCAACGTCCTGGACAAGATCATTTCCTTCGACGACCAGCAGGGAGACATCTTCGCCCTGCCGCCGCCGCTGGTGATCGTGGGGTCCGCCGGCAGCGGCAAAACCGTATTGACGCTGGAAAAGATGAAGGAGGCCGAGGGCAGCGTGCTGTACGTCACGCGCTCCTCCCACCTAGTGGACAATTCCCGGGATCTGTACTACGGGATGAACTATGAGAACGACGGGCAAGAGGTGGGTTTCCTTTCCTTCCAGGAGTTTCTGGAGAGCATTCGCGTGCCGAAGACCCGCGAGGCGCGGTTCGCGGATTTCGCCCGCTGGTTCTCCCGACATCGGGTGGCGAGCGGCCTCAAGGACCCGCATCAACTCTTCGAGGAAATCAACGGCGTCATCGCAGGCTCCTCAGCGCAGGGGTGCCTGTCCAAGAGCGGCTACTTGGCGCTGGGCATCCGGCAGTCCATCTATTCGCGGGAGGAACGGGAAAGGGTTTACGACCTGTTCACCAAGTATCTCGCCCACTTGGCGGAATCGGGCCGCCATGACGTGAATGTCCTGAGCCACGAATACCGGGGTTTGGTCACGCCGACCTGGGATTTCGTGGTGGTCGACGAAGTGCAGGATTTCACCAACGCCCAGCTCGACCTCATCATGCGCTCGCTCAAGGACCAGCGGCAGTTCATCCTGTGCGGTGACGCCAACCAGATCGTCCATCCCAATTTCTTTTCCTGGACGGGCGTCAAGAGGTACTTCCATGACCGGGAGGAGGGCCGGAATGGGGGCCGAAATGAGGTCGCTGCGCCGGTGGACCTGTTGCGGATTCTCACCAACAACTACCGCAATTCCATCCAGGTCACCGAGATGGCCAACCGCATCCTGCGGCTGAAGCACGCCAGGTTCGGTTCGGTCGATCGGGAAAGCAATTTCCTGGTCAGCAGCAATAGCGGCGATGCCGGAGCGGTGATGCTGCTGGCCAACGAGGCGGACGCCATACGGGAACTCGACGACAAGACCCGGCAGTCCACCCAGTTCGCCGTCATCGTCATGCACGAGCAGCAGAAACGCGAGGCGAAAAGGCAATTCCGTACGCCGCTGGTCTTCTCCATTCAGGAGGCGAAGGGCTTAGAGTACGACAACATCATTCTGTACGACGTGGTCTCTGGCGATGAAGCGCGGTTTCGGGAGATCGTTCGCGGGGTCGCCCCGCAGGATCTGGCGAAAGGTGACCTGAGATACGCCCGCGCCCGCGACAAGGGCGACAAATCCCTGGAGATCTTCAAGTTCCACATCAACGCCCTTTATGTGGCGGTGACCCGGGCGGTGACGAACGTCTATCTGGTGGAATCCAAGACCCAGCAACGGTTGTTCGACCTGCTCGGCATCGAAGTTTTCCAAGGCAAGCTGGATTTGGCGCAACAGCAGTCGAGTCTGGCGGAGTGGCAGCGGGAAGCGCGGGTGCTGGAACGCCAGGGGAAAACGGAGCAGGCGGAGGAGATTCGCAGCAGAATACTGGGCCTCCAGCAAACCTCCTGGCAACCGCTGACCGCTAGACGTCTGAGCGAACTAAGCGACGAAGCGATCAATGCGGGCGGCGCGGGAAACAAGAAGAAGTCCCTGCGCCTGTTCGAGTACGCACTGCTGAGCCACGACCAGTCCCGCATCGCCAGGCTGGCCCATGCCGGCTTCCGACCGGCGCGGCGTGTGCGGCGGAACCTGCAGATGCTGGCGCAGCGCCACTTCATGCCGTATTCGCTGAAACGCACGGACCATGTGCGCAAGCTGGTGGATCGCTACGGCGTGGACTACCGCGACGCATTCAACTTCACGCCGCTGATGCTGGCGGCGCGATTCGGCAATCCGGATGTGGCGGCCATGCTGGTGGAAATGGGCGCCGATCGCGAGCTGGTCAACAGCGCCGGCCTGAACGCCTTCCAGATCATGCTGCAGGAAGCGGCCGTCGACGCCCGCTACGCCAGACGCGCCGCACCCGGGCTCCACCCCCTGCTGGCGCCGGCCAGCATTGCGCTGATGGTCGATGGCAGGCTGTTGAAGATCGACAGCCGCAAGGCCGAGTTCCTGTTCGTGCAGCTGATGGCGGCGCTCTTCCACACCCGGCTGCGGAGCAACGTGATGCGCGAGACGCAGGGCCTCAGGGCCTCGGATCTGGAGGAGTTGCTCGGCCGCCTGCCGCGCTCCGCAGTGCCGGAGCGGCAAACCCGACGGGCCTACATCAGCAATGTGCTGGCCAGGAACGAGAGCAGCCGGGACTACGTCTACAACCGCCGTATTTTTCGCCGCACTGCGCGTGGCGTCTACATCCTGCACCCGCGGATGAGCTTCCGCATCCGCGACCAGTGGGTTCCCGTGTACAGGCTGCTCGACCCCCGGCCGTTTTTCAGCTTCGACGAGCTCGACGAGCGCCTCATTCGCCTACGCGGCGCGGACGTCACCATGCAGTTGTACGAGGAGGCCCGACGCAGCTTCCTGGAGGCCATCGCCGCTGATTCGGATAGGCCGCCGCAACAACTTTCGCTGCTCGACCCCGACGGCCTTGCAGCCCAAACAGATTCCGACCGCTGAACCATCTCCGGCCGCGGACAGCGGGGTGCTGGGCCAACCCAGATAGTGCTAACAGGCCCTAGTTCAGAGGTTCCCTAGTTCACCGACAGGCCGCGCCCGGCCACCGCATCGACCTTGGCGCGGGCGGCGGCCTTGTCCGCAAACCATAGGGCGTTGATGGCGGTGAACTCCTCTGCGTCCGCTGGGGCTTGCTGCTCGGCGAAGATGGCTCCCACCGGGCAGGCGGATTCGCAGGCGGCGCAATCGATGCACTCATCCGGATGCACGTAGCACATGCGGTCCTCGCCTTCGTCGAAATAAATGCAGTCGACGGGGCAGACCTCGATGCAGGACTGATCCTGCACGTCTATGCAGGCGTTGGTGATGATGTAGGTCATTGGGCTGCGGGCTCCCTCGCTCCCAGCAAAGCTGCTTGGTAGGCTATCCAATTTGGCCGCCGTTGCCAATAGGGGATTGTGCGGGGCAGCGTTTTTGTAGTAGGTTGCGTTATTCACGGCAACAACTTCACGGGGGTGGAACATGGCCAACGGCTGTCCATTTGCTTTGGACATTTTTGCGCAGCGTGAAGACCGCGCCGCAGATCGAGGCGCCCAGTTTGACTTTCCCCTGATGCCGGTGGGCCAGGCCGCGGACATGGGCCAGGCGCCGGACGGCAGGCCGCTGTTCGACCCGCGCATCCTGCAGTCCGCTGAGTTCTTCCGCAACCCGTACCCCTACTACCGGATGCTGCGGGACCACTACCCGGTCTATCACGACCAACTGCACAACACCTACTACGTCACCCGCTACGAAGACATCACCCGCTGCTACTTCGATGACGAAGGCTTCAACACCATTCCCAAGGGCAGCTCCAGCGGGGTGCTGGGCAACACCCAACTAGAGCTGTCCGGCGTGGAGCATCGGCGGCGGCGCAACCTGTACGGCCAGCACTTGGTGGGCCAATCCCTGAAGAACCGCATTCCCGCCATCCGCCGACAGGCCCGGGAGATGATTGAAGGCTGGCGGGGAATCGCTGACCCGGATGTGGTGTCGCAGGCGAACGGCGTGCGCACCGTGGAGCTTGGCCGCGCCTTCGCCAACGAATTCCCCATCCGCGTGGTGTGCGAGGTGCTCGGCTTCCCCAAGGAGGCCCAGGACGACTTCTACTACTGGTACAACTCCATGATGTCGGGCCTTGGCGGTTCGGAGACCCATCAGCAGGGCCTTGAGGCCCGCCAGCATTTGGAGGACTACGTGGCGGGCATTGTCGAGGCCCGGCGTCGGCAGCCGACCTATCTTTACGATGAGGCGGGCAAGCCCATCAGCAAGGACATCATCTCCAAGCTGTGCGAAACCAAGGTGGACGGGGACTACCTCTCCACTGAGGAGATCACCTCCAACATCGCCTTGGTGGTGGGCGGCGGCGGCGAAACCACCAGGGGCGCCATACTCAACATGTGGCGCCTGCTGCTGGAGCATCCGCAGCAGTTCGCGGCCGTCCGCGAGGACGACAGCCTGTGGGACGCCGCCTTCCACGAAACCCTGCGCCACTCCTCGTCCATCGGCGGCCAGCCCCGCCACAATACCTATGATCTGGTGATGCATGGGGTGAAGGTGCCGGCGGGGTCCCTGATGGAGATGGTGGACTTCTCCGCCAACCACGACGAGCGGGTGTTCAAGGACCCCGAAACCTTCAACATCTTCCGTGAAGACCTGTACACCGGCAAGATTCTGCGCAGCGGCTACAACAAGGACGGGCGGCGCAACCACATGGCCTTCGGCGTGGGCCCGCACCTGTGCCCGGGCGCATGGATTTCCCATCAGGAGGCGGTGGAAGGCTCCCGCATCCTGCTCAAGCACCTGAAAAACCCACGCATCAACTTGGCGCGCATGCCCAAGGACATCGACGGCGATAGCCTTGCCCCGATGGGCATCGTTTCCGTGCGGGAACTCCACATCGATTATGACGCGACCTGACCCGGACCTGCGCATCATTGGCGCCAATGGCGTCGCCATTCCCGAAGGCACCCATGGGGACGCCGGCTTCCGCACCTATGAGGTTTATCAGCGGGAGCGGGTGGGCCAGTCCACCGCCAAGATCAAGCCCGCGCAGTTGGTTTCCCGATCCTTCGCGGACAACCCCTACCCCCTTTTGCGGATTTTGCGGGAGCACTACCCCTGCTACCGGGATTGGCTGAACAACTGCTTCTGGATCACCCGCTACAATGACGTCACCTCCGTTTTCACGGACGAAGCCAACTTCGCCACCCGCCCCAAGGCCCGCTATCTGGGCCTTGCCGGCCAGGGTCGGGACTGCGGGGATGCGTTGCCTGTGCTCACCGCCTTCGCCAACGCCTTGGACGGCAACGCGGAGCGGCTGGCCAGGGAGGCGGCGGAGGGCATCGCAGCCCAGGGGGAGGCGGACCTAGCCATCGACTTCGTGGCCCGCTTCGCCATGCAGCTATGGCTGGCGGCGCTGGCCGTGCCTGGGGCGGACGCCGGCATCGTGGCGGAGCGCCTTTGGCGGCTGCGCCAAGGTTTGACCTGGGCGCCGCAAGCGCAGCAGGCGGGCAGGCGGGCGGCGGCGGAGCTTGTCGCCTATTTCCAGCCTTTGCTGGAAAGGCGCCGTCAGGCGCCCGGAACGGACCTTGTCTCCGCCGTTGCCAACCTGGCATTGGACGGCGATGCAACGCAGAGCGAGGATCTGGTGGCGACCCTCATCGAAATGGACTTCGCAACCCTGCACGGAGGCTTGGCCAACCTGTGGTGCCTGCTGCTGACCCATCCGCAGGAGTTCGCGAAGGTGCGCGAAGATGGGCGCTTCATCAAGCTGGCCGTTCTGGAGGCCTTCCGCCACTCCACCCCGGTGCTGTCCGCCCAGCGCTTCGCCCGCCACGAGGTGGAGCGCTTTGGCCGGCTGCTGCCCAAGGGCGCCCTGGCGCTGTGCTCCGCCGCCGCCGCCAACCGGGATGCGCGCATTTTTCGGGATCCGGAGCGCTTTATTGTGGGCCGTACGGACATCTGCCACCGGGAGGCGCGTGGGCAATACCGGGCGGATGGCTTGGCCATGGGCGTCACCCCGGGCTTGGGGCCGCCGACGCGCCATCCGGCGGTGCCGGAGGATCGGCCGCGCTCCCGCTACGCCCTGACGCGGGACACGCTGGTGACGGCATCCAGAGTATTGCTGGAGACCTTGCCGGAATTGCGGTTGGTTGAGGATGCGCAGCCGCATCCCACATGCCGCCGCCTCGGCGACATGCACGCCTGCTGGCATCTGCCGGTGCGCTTCGGCGGCCGCCGCGGCGGTGGCGGGCGGAGTTCGTGATGTGCGCTTGTTGCCGGGCAGGCCGGAGCCACGCTCCGGGGGCGGCGCGGGGCATCAAATTTTGCAACGGTTTGATAGCCGGTGGCGCAGCAAACGGGAGGAACATTCATGGCTGAAGCCAGCGAAGCGCAGGAGACATCCATCGCGGCCCAGGAAATAGACCCGCGGGAGTTCGACGGGCCGGCGTTCCAGCGCGATCCCTTCCCGCTGTACAGGCGCCTGCGCGATCAACATCCCATATACCATGATCGCTTCCACAACCGCTGGGTGTTCAGCCGCTACTGGGATGTGGACGGCGTTTTTCAGGACAACGCCAGCTACGACCGTGCGGTTTACAAGCCGGACGGCCCGTACAAGTTCGGCTCCAGCCATGTTTTCGGGCCCAACATCCTAGAGTACGGCAACAGCCCGCAGCACCGCTGGCTGCGCAACATCGTGGCGGGACAGTTCGTGGGCAAGCGCCTGCAGGACTTCCTGCCCATGGTGGGGCGAATCTGCGATGAGGTGATCGCCACCTTTCGGGACGCCGGGGAAGTGGAGTTGGTCAGCCAGTTTTCAAGCCAGGTGCCCATCCGCGTGATCTCCAACATGCTGGGCCTGCCGCGCCAGGACGAGGACACCTTCGTCGGCTGGTATCAGGCGCTCATCGCCGGCCTCGGCTTCGGCGGCGAGCACTTGGCCAGAGGCATTCAGGCGCGCAATGAAATGTGGGATTACCTGGATCCCCTGATCATCGCCCGCCGCAAAGCGCCGCAGGAGGATCTCCTGTCCCGCATCGTCAGCGCGGAACTCGACGGCGCCCGCATGAGCCCCGATGAGGTCAAGGGATTTGTGGCCCTGCTGCTGGCCGCCGGCGGCGACACGACGGACAAAGCCATCGCCAACATGTGGTTCCACATGCTCTACACCCGTCCGGATCAGTACCAGGATGTGTCGGCAAACCCGGCCCTGTGGGACAACGTGTTCACGGAGATGATGCGCTACGATCCGGTGGTGCACACACAGTTCCGCCACACCACCAGGGAGGTGGTGGTGCATGACAAGGTGATTCCGGAGCGCGCCGGCATCATTCTTTACCTTGCCGCCGGCAACCGCGACGAGCGCGTGTTCAAGGATGCGGACAGGTTCGACATCCACCGCACGGACCTGCACATGGGCCGGGAGAACCGCTCCGGCCGCTACAAGGACGGCAAGCCCGGCCATCTCGGCTTCGGCATCGGCCAGCACTTCTGCATGGGCTACGCGATGGCTCGCCAGGAAGCCATGATCGCCTGCACCAAACTGATGAAGGCCTTGGGCGCCCCGGAGCCGAAGTTCGCCGAGCACCCAGGCATCAGCTCGCCGTCCATAGACTCCGGCGGCTTTCGCTCCCCCCAGGAACTCTGGATGACATTCTGAAACGGGCGTCTAGTGCCCGAAACGGCGTTCAAGATGAAAGTGCGAATCGACTTGGAAAAGTGCTGCAACTCCGGCGAGTGCTACTACAACCACCCGGAGCTGTTCGCCATGGGCGCAGAAGGCGAATCAGTGGTGAAGCAGGTTGATCTGGAGAGCCCGGCGCTGCGCCGCCATGCGCAGCAAGCGGCGGAGGTATGCCCCACGGCGGCGATCCTGGTGGAGGACTGAGGGCGCCGCTTCCCAACGCACCCCGATGGCCCCCTACAGGCGCATCTTCTTGTTGGCGCCTGCAGCAATTCCCATTTTGGCATCCAACTTCACTGGTTGGCGCGCAACACCCCGCATTTCCGGCTTAATTCGGGCCAAATCGACTGGCAAACCCTTCCCGCGGAGGGGTTGAAAGCCATAGTGAGAATTGCTGTGGCGCCTGCCAACAGTATGAAAGGGTGTCAGGGTGCCGTCTATAATGGGGAACTTTCGCCTGCGGGCGACAGGCACTAAGGCGGGGTGCATGGAACAACCCCGAAGGAGATTTCAGTGCAGCATCTCCTCCCAACCTTGACGGACATCGCCGCCGCGGCGGGCGCCGCCATCCTCAAGGTATACGGCGCGGACTTCGGGGTGCAGCGCAAGGAGGACGCCTCACCACTCACCGAGGCGGATTTGGCGGCCCATCGGATCATCGTTGACGGCTTAGGCGAACTGGAGCCTGCTTTGCCGGTGGTGTCGGAGGAGTCCACGCCGCCCCCCTACGAAGAACGCCGACAGTGGCGCCGCTACTGGCTGGTGGATCCGTTGGACGGCACCAAGGAGTTTGTCAGCAGGAATGGCGAGTTTACCGTCAACATCGCCCTGATCGAGGATGGGCGTCCCCGGCTGGGCGTGGTCTGCGCCCCTGTGCTGGGGCAGGCGTTCATTGGCGATGTGGCCGCCGGTGTGGCGGAAAAGCATGAGAACGGCCAAATGACGCGGCTGCGGGGCCGCAAGATGGACACTGGGCGTGGCTGCACCTTGGTCGCCAGCCGCAGCCATGGCAATGAACGCCTGCAGCGCTATATGGAGGCCGTGGGCGCACGGTTCCCGCCCTTGCGGCAGCGCACGCTGGGCAGTTCCCTGAAGCTGTGCCTGCTGGCCGCCGGGGAGGCGGACCTGTACCCCCGCTTAGGCCCCACTGCGGAGTGGGACATCGCCGCCGCTGACGCCGTGCTGACCGCCGCCGGCGGCGCCGTGCAGCAAAGAGACGGCTTGCCGCTGGCGTACAACAAACAGGACTTCCTGAACCCGGACTTCATCGCCATGGCGGACGCAGACTTCCCTTGGGTGGATGCCTTGCCGCCGCCTCCATAGCTTCGACGTTCTAGTGTGCTGTCCCGCAAGTAAGTGCGGTTTTAGTCGCTACTTGCGGGACAGCACACTAGCCTTCACTCGTCCAGGCGGGTCTCAAGGGCAAGGAGCGCGTCCCGGTAGGCAGCCTCCACTGATTCCGGGTTCCAGAACCACACGCCGATGCCCCGGTATTCCTCGTGTTGGGTTACCCGTGTGGCGCCGGCTGCAGGCTCCAGGCGCCAAGTGTGGTTGAAGGTGAGTACGCCCCGCATCCCGCCGAACTGGTTGATCTCCCGTTGGTCGACAAGCCGCCGCACCAAGGATTCCACCGGGGCCGCGCCGCCATCAGCCGTACGCATCAGGTAGCGCATCGTGCGGCCCTCCTCGAACCGGCCCTCTGCGCGCACAAGTATCGGATTCCAATCCTCGTACCCGCCGGCGTCGGTGATCACCGCCCAGATGGCCGGGGCGGGATGGGGAATCACGCGCTCGGCATGCACGGATTTGCGGCCCGTCAGCGTGAGCGTCACCAGTGCGGCCAGGATCACGAACAGGGCGATCGCCCATTTCGGCATGCGCATCAGGCAGTCTCCTTGGGAGGCAAGAGCATAGCGGCTATCTGATCCAGGAACGCTTGCCTCGGACCTGCGCCCATCAGACCCATCAGCATGTCGGCGTCCCGGCCCACTTGGTTGTGCACGGGCATGTCGGAGGTCGCGCACTGGTGGATGAGGTCAGCGACTTCCTGCGGATCTGCGGTGGCGCCGCCCCCGCCAGAGACGACGCGCTGCATGTGCGCACGGACGCGCTTGGCGTAGGCGGCCACATCCGGCTCGCCGGCATCCAGTTCGTCGATCGTGTTCGCGGGAAACGCCGTGGTCAGGTAGGCGCCAGGAGCGACCGAGCAGACCCGGATCCCCAGCGGCCCGCACTCGAGCGCCAGTGCCTCGGTGAACCCTTCCATCGCGAACTTCGTCGAGCAATAGACCGAGTCCAGCGGCAGCCCCATCAGGCCGCCCATCGAGGTCACGTTGACCACGGCGCCGCCGCCCTGCCTGCGCAGGATCGGCAGCACTGCCCGCGTGATGCGGATGGGACCAAACACGTTTGTCTCATACATGCGGCGAATCATCTGGTCGCTGGACTGTTCAAGCAGCGCATGTCCCCCCAGTCCGGCGTTGTTCACCAGACAGTCGACAGTGCCGAAGCGCTGGATGCCTGCCTGGATCGCGGCATCTATGCTATGGGGGTCCGTGACATCCAGCGCCGCCACCAGTACGTGCTCCAAGGCGTTGAACTCGCGCTCGGCCTGCGGCTTGCGCATGGTGGCGATCACATTCCAACCGGACCGTTGGAAGGTCTTGCCGGCAACACGCCCGATGCCGGTCGAGCAGCCGGTGATCAGCACGGTCTTTCTATCTGCCATTTGCTTCCCTCTTGGCGCCATGGGCCGTACATGACGGCAACCATCTGCAAAACCGCCAATTTTACAGCCTTGCGGCTATCGTCAGGCAATACTGCAGGGGAACTTCTGAACAGGTCCCGGAAGTCCAGATGAGTCTAAGTGGCGTGATGGCAAGGCGCGGCGAGCCGGGCGAACGCGACTTGTTCTAGAGGTTCCCCATCTGAGGTCTTCCTTGCGGGTGCTGGCCTTCCAGCGCTCCCTAGGGCCTGTTAGCACTATCTGGGTTGGCCCTGCCGGGAGCCGTTTTTTCTCC
>CAYGBY010000008.1:0-41671 GCA_964348115.1 uncultured Pseudomonadales bacterium | reverse complement strand
GTATTCGGTGTGCAATTGTGTACTATGTGCCGACATTCCTACAAGCGGCTCAAGCGCGTTTTCCACATCGACATCGAACACTGTGGTGTGTGGCGACACGTTGCGCGTTATCGCGTGTACCGGACGCCCGAGGTCATCGAGAGAATCCTCACCCATCTCGCCCCGCGCGAGACCGGCGGCATCAATCACTCCCGCGCACCGCCGCTGCACGTGGCCGCCCGGGCGTTCGCCGGCGTCGGGGGCGCCCGTCCGCCTGGACGAACGACCCGCGTGGAAATGCGCCTCCAAAACCGCCCGGCCGCCCCCGCATCGGCATCCAGGGACGGTTCCGCGATGCCTTCGACGCACGTTCCGACCTCCGGATTGTCTGTCGAATCGCCCCAAGCCGCCCGACGCTCTCCGACCTATGCAACTATATAGGATCGCCCTGCCCTTGGTCAAACAGCCGCCATTTGACGCCCCAAGCGGCGCCGGGCTCTGCTACTATCCGCGCACCAGCAAAAGAAGCGCCATCCCCAAATGACCGACAAGGGCGACGACGCATTCGTCCAGTTTTCCGAGGTTGGCAAAAGCTACGACGGCAAAACACTTTCCGTGCAGGGCTTTACGCTCAGCGTGGCCCGGGGGGAGTTTGTCACCCTGCTGGGACCTTCTGGATGCGGCAAGACCACCTGCCTGAAGATGCTGGCGGGCTTCGAAGCCCCCACCGTCGGTGAGATTTTCCTCAAAGGGGCGCCCATTGGCCGGCTGAAGCCCCATAAACGCAACATCGGCGTGGTGTTCCAGCAATATGCGCTATTTCCCCACCTGACCATCGCGGAGAACCTGGCCTTTCCTCTGCAGGCCCGGCGCACGCCGGCCGCGGACATCGCCGCCGGGGTGAAGCGGGCGCTGGACATGGTGCAAATGACCAAGTTCGCCGACCGGCGGCCGGCACAACTGTCTGGCGGGCAGCAGCAGCGGGCGGCCATCGCCCGGGCGCTGGTGTTTGAGCCGGATCTGGTGTTGATGGACGAACCCCTCGGCGCCCTGGATCGGCGTCTGCGGGAGGACATGCAATACGAGATCCGCCGTCTGCAGCAACGCTTGGAAGTGACCATGATCTACGTCACCCATGACCAAGGCGAGGCTATGGCGCTCTCTGACCGGGTGGCGGTGATGAGCGAAGGCAAGATCCAGCAGATCGCCACGCCGGAAGTGCTGTACGAGGAGCCGCAGAGCCTCTTCGTGGCCAACTTCATCGGCGAGAACAACCAATTCCTCGGCCAAGTTGTGGACTGGAATCCTCGCGTCTGCCATGTGCAAGTGGATGGCGCGGGCGAACGGGGCATGGTGGAGGCCTTTCCGGTCAACGTGCAGCGGGCGGGCGGAGCAGTCGGCCTGACCATCCGCCCGGAGCGGGTGGAATTGAACCCCGCGCCCGGGCGCACCGCCAACGTCTTCGCCGCCAAGGTGCGGGACCTCATTTTTCTGGGGGACCACCTGCGCATTCACGCCGAACTGTTGGGCAACCCGCAGTTCATCGTCAAGATTCCCAACATCGTCGGACATGGCGCCGTGCTGCCCGGAGACACCGTGCAGTTGGGCTGGCTGACGACAGACTGCCAGGCGCTGGATGCCAGCGGGCCGTCCGGAACCGCCCGATAACCAAGGAGCCAACCATTATGGAACCTCTGAACAAGCCGCGGCCACCCAGCGCCGCACTGCTTGCGGCCCTAGATAGCGTTGCGACCATGAGAAGGCGGCCCGCCGCGCGGCGGGGATTCCAAAACCCGCCCGCCACGGGCGCCCTTCAAGCGGGCCTAACGGGCGCTTGTGGTGTTGCGGCTCATTGTGCGGCGCCCGCCACACCGCTTCGCCACGCCTTTCCACCACGCCGCCCGGACACCCATGGGCTTCCGGGACTGGTTCACAGGTTCCTGAAGAACCCTGTGCATCCTGTCAAAAGGGGTGAATTGTGATGAAGAGGGAATTTCACCCGCTGCGACGGCCCGCGGCTTGCTGCGGGTTGGCTTTGTTCCCGTTGCTGGCAGCGGCTTCGCTCTACGCGCAGGAAGCGCCCTCCATCACGGTGGTGTCCTGGGGCGGCTCCTACGCCCGCGCCTCGGTGCAGGCCTATCACGAGCGCTTTGTCGCGCAGACCGGCATTCAGATCAAGCTCGAGGAATACAACGGCGGCCTGGCCCAGGTGCGCGCGCAAGTGGAAACCGGCAACATCGCTTGGGACGTAGTGGACATGGAGGCGGGAGATGCGCTGCTCGGCTGCGATGAAGGGCTGCTGGAGGAACTCAGCCGCGCCGAGCTGCCCCCAGCGCCGGACGGCGCCCCGGCGAAGCAGGATTTCGTGGCTGGCTTCGACATCGATTGCGGCGCGGGGAACATGGTCTACAGCACCATCTACGCCTACAACAGGGATAGGTTCCCGGGCGAGAAACCCAGCAGCATGGCGGATTTCTTCGACTTGCAGAAGTTTCCCGGGCGCCGGGGCATGAAGCGTGTGCCCAACGCCAACCTGGAGTTCGCCCTGGTGGCCGATGGCGTGCCGGTGGACCAGGTCTATGAAGTGCTTTCCCAGCCGCAGGGGGTGGCCCGGGCTTTCGCCAAACTGGACGCCATCAAGAGCCAAGTGGTCTGGTGGGAGGCGGGCGCCCAGCCGCCGCAAATGCTGGCCGACGGGGAGGTGGCGATGAGCACCGCCTACAACGGCCGCATCTTCAACGCCTGGGCGCTTGAGGATCAGCCCCTGGCCATCGTCTGGGACGGCCAGGTGCTGGCCGCCGGCTATCTAACCATTGTCGCGGATACGCCTAGGCTGGACCTTGCCAAGCAGTTCGTCGCCTTCGCCACCAGCACCAGATCTCTGGCCAATGTCACCGGCTACATTTCCTACGGGCCACAACGCCGCTCCGCTCAAGCGCTGGTGGACAAGCACTTCGTCACGGGCATCGACATGGCGCCGCATATGCCAAACAGCGACGTCAACGCCGCCAATGCAGTCATCGAAGACGCTGAATGGTGGGCGGACAACCAAGACGACCTAAACGAACGCTTCGCGGCTTGGCTAATCCGATGACCGGCCCCCTGCCCATCCCCAGCCCGGCGCGATGGGACACACCTACCGCGCCGGCATCTCGCTGGCGGTGCGGCAAGGCTCTTCCAGCCCCACGCCCCCTCCAAACGGCGCAATTCCACAGCCGGTTGCACCCAACGGATCCAGGCCGCCTGACCTTGGGGAAACAGCACGCCCAACCTGCGCCAGTCATTGCGCAACTATATGTGGACAGTTGGGCGGACGCATGAAACAACTTGGGACATTACGCCCAATGTTCGGACTGGCGACGGCATGACCCGCCGGGCGCGCTTCCACGCCCTGATGCTGGCAGTGCCCCTCATCGCCTTCGTCGGCGTCACCTTCGTGGCGCCTCTGGGCAGCATGATCCTGCGCAGCGTACACGACCCCACCGTGGCGGACATCCTGCCGGAGACGAACGCCGCGCTTCAGGCTTGGGACGGGCAGGGGCTGCCTGGGGAGGACGCCTACCAGGCGGTGGCCAAGGAGCTTAGGCAGGCCAGGGAACAGAAGACCATCGGCAAACTCGCCACCCGTCTGAATCGCCAGACGCCTGGGCTGCGCAGCGTCATCACGCGCACGGGCCGGAGCTTGGCCCGAGGCGGCAAGCCGCCTTGGCGGCAGGCGCTGCCGGCCATCCATCCGGCTTGGGGACAGCCGGAAATTTGGCGCACGGTGCGCCAAACCGGCGCCCGCTTCACCGCCGGCTACTACCTGAACGCCCTGGACCTGAAACGGGACGCCCAAGGCGACATCGCCCTGATGCCACAGGACAGGCGCGTCTACGTGCCCCTGTTCATAAAGACGCTATGGGTGAGCCTAGCCATCACCCTTTTGTGCCTAGGCATCGGCTACCCGCTGGCGGGGTTCATAGCCCACGCACCGCCGCGCCAAGGCCGTGCGCTGCTGGTGCTGGTGCTGCTGCCTTTCTGGACTTCGCTGTTGGTGCGCACCACCTCCTGGATTGTCATCCTGCAGCAGCAGGGCGTGGTCAATGACCTGCTGGTCTGGCTGGGGCTGGTGGGCGATCAAACGCGGCTGACCCTCATCCACAACCTGACGGGCTCCTTGGTGGCCATGACCCATGTGCTGCTGCCCTTCATGGTGCTGCCCCTGTATTCGGTAATGCGCGGCATTGCGCCCGTGCAGATGCAGGCGGCCGCCTCCTTGGGGGCCAACTGGCCGCGGGCCTTTTGGCGGGTTTATTTGCCGCAGTCCATGCCCGGCGTGGGCGCCGGCTGCCTGCTGGTGTTTATCCTGGCCATGGGCTACTACATCACCCCTGCCTTGGTCGGGGGACAAAGCGGGCAACTTATCTCCAACCTCATTGCCTACCACATGCAGACTTCCCTGAACTGGGGCCTGGCGGCGGCCTTGGGCTGCATTCTGTTCGCGGCGGTGCTGGGCTTGTTCCTGCTCTATGATCGGGTGCTGGGGCTGGATCGCATGAAGTTGGGCGCATGAGGCCCGGCGGAATTGGACCCGGCCCTTGGGCCTTGCGCCTGTTCAGCGGCCTGGCGCTGCTGTTTCTGATTGCGCCGATCCTGGTCATCATCCCGCTGTCCTTCAACGCAGAGCCCTACTTCACCTTCACCAAGGGAATGCTGACGCTGGATCCGCACGCCTACTCCCTGCGCTGGTACGAGCAGGTTCTGTTTGGGGAGCGCTGGCGGCTGGCGGCGGCGAACACCTTGATCATCGGCCTGTCCGCCACGGCGCTGGCCACCACCTTGGGCACCCTGGCGGCCCTGGGGCTTGCCAGTCCCGCCATGCCTTGGCGGCGGCCAGTGACGGCGCTGTTGATCTCCCCCATGATAGTGCCCATCATCATCGCCGCCGCCGGCATGTTCTTCTTCTATTCCACCTTGCAGCTAACGCAAACCCATATCGGCCTGATACTTTCCCATGCCGCCTTGGGGGCGCCCTTTGTGGTCATCACCGTCACGGCAGCCATGGCCGGCTTCAACCGGGAATTGCTGCTGGCGGCGGCCAGCCTCGGCGCCGGGCCAGTGCGCAGCTTCTTCAAAGTGCAGTTGCCCCTAGTCAGCCCGGGCGTAATTTCCGGCGCTCTGTTCGCCTTCGCCGCCTCCCTTGACGAGGTGGTGGTGGTGCTGTTCATGGGGGGAGTGGAGCAAAGAACCATACCGAGGCAGATGTGGTCCGGCATCCGTGAGGAAATCAGCCCCGCCATCCTGGCCGCCGCCACCTTCCTAATCCTGATCGCGGTGCTGCTGCTAATCGCCATAGAACTGCTGCAGCGCCGCAACGCCGGCCCCGGCAAAGCCTAGACAACATGTTTGAACGCTTACGCAGCCTGCGCGGGCTGTCGAAACCACCACACTAAGGAGCAACAATGGACGAACTGTTCGACTTCCACGGCAAGACCGCCCTAGTCACCGGCGGCAGCCGCGGCCTAGGCCGCGCCATGGTGCTGGCCTTGGCGGCCCGCGGGGCCAATGTGGCCATCGCCAGCCGCAAGCTGGCCGCCTGCGAGGCAACTGCGCAGGAGGCGCGGGCGTTGGGCGCCCAGGCCCTGCCCTACGCTTGCCACGTGGGTCACTGGAATGAACTTGAGACCCTCGCCAACGCCGCCTGGCAGCATTTCGGCAAGGTGGACATCCTCATCAACAACGCCGGCATGTCGCCGCTGTACCCCTCATTGGGCGCAATCAGCGAGGAGCTTTTCGACAAGGTGATGAGCGTCAACTTCAAAGGGCCTTTCCGCCTGTCGGCCCTTCTGGCGGAGCGCATGGCCGATGGCGACGGCGGCGCCATCATCAACATCAGCAGCACCGCCTCCCTTAACCCATCACCCACATCAGAGCCCTACGGCGCGGCCAAGGCGGGGTTGAACGCCATCACCCGTTCCTTCGCCTTCGCCTACGGCCCCAAGGTGCGGGTGAATTGCATCGTCGCTGGACCCTATCTGACCGATATCTCCAAAGCCTGGGACATGGCGGCGTTCGAGAAGCGCGCGAAGAGCTCGATGGCCTTGCGCCGGGGCGGGCAACCGGAGGAGATTGTCGGCGCGGCCCTGTACTTGGCCAGTGACGCCGCAAGCTTCACCACCGGCACGGTGATGCGCGTGGACGGCGGCGTGGGCTAGGGAACCTCTGAACAAGTCGCGTTCGCCCAGCGCCCCGCTGTTTGCGGGCGGAGACGGCGTTGCAGCCATGGCAGGGCAACCCGAAGCGCAGCGGGGATTCCGCAGTCCGCGCCGCGGGGCGCCCTTCGGGAGGGCCTAAAGGGCGCGCTGGCCGCGTTGCGGCTCATTGTGTGGGGCCCGCCACACGGCTTCGCCGCGCCTTGCCATCCCGCCCTTTAGGCTCCTCTGGGCTTCCGGGACTTGTTAAGAGGTTCCCTAGGGCTTGGCGTTTGGAGGCTGAGGTCGGAATCGAACCGGCGTACACGGAGTTGCAGTCCGCTGCATGGCCACTCTGCCACTCAGCCCAAGGGAAATGCCGCATTGTACGCCCCTTGACTCCATAGGCCAACCTGCTCCACGGCGTCGCCGGGACCATTCCGAAGCCACTCCACATCCCTCTCGGTCCCATGCAAGCATCCTGATTGTTCCTTGAAGGGATGGCGCCGCCCATAGGAATTAACCAAGGTGGGTTCCGGCTTTTTCTGCCCCGATCGCTGGACGCATAGCAACTGGGGCGGCCTTGGATGCTGCGACTGTCTTGCAAGGGTCGCCGTCTAGGAGGCGCGAGAAATATGGGGTTTGGTGCCCGGGGCGGGAATCGAACCCGCAAGGAGCAGCCTCCGGGGGATTTTAAGTCCCCTGTGTTTACCGGTTTCACCACCCGGGCGGGCCGTTTGGTGCCCAGGGCGAGATTCGAACTCGCACGCCTCAAGGGCACTGGAACCTAAATCCAGCTTGTCTGCCAATTCCAACACCTGGGCCGTGTGCGGGGGCATTGTACCTGAGCGGCGCTACGCGCCCTAGGATGAAGTTCTGGCAATATCCGCAAATCTGTCGTAACTTGCCCAACCTTCAGACCCTGAACCGGAGCGACAATGATTGACGTGCACTACTGGCCCACGCCGAACGGCTGGAAGGTAACCATCATGCTGGAGGAGTGCGGGCTGGACTACGCCATCAAGCCAGTGGACATCGGCGGCGGCGATCAGTTCAAGCCGGAATTCCTGCGTTTAAGCCCCAACAACCGGATGCCAGCCATCGTCGATCATGAACCCATCGGCGGCGGCGCACCCCTGGCGTTGTTTGAATCTGGCGCGATACTGGAGTATCTGGGCGACAAGACCGGGCGCTTCCTGCCCGCCGCCGGGCCAGACCGCTACAGGGTGCTGCAGTGGGTGCATTGGCAAATGGCCAATCTAGGCCCCATGATGGGCAATGCCAATCACTTCAAGAACTACGCCAAGAACATCATCGATGATCCAGCGCAGTTGGCCTACGGCACGAAGCGCTTCGTCGGCGAAGTGGATCGTCTTTGCGGCGTGATGGACGCCCAGCTTTCCGTGCACCAATACCTAGCCGGCGCGGACTACAGCATCGCGGACATCATCACTTGGCCTTGGGCCATGCTGTTGGGCCGCCTCATCGACGAAGGCGTGTGGGACGGCTTCCCCAACCTCAAGCGCTGGGTGGATGAGCTGCACGCCCGTCCCGCCGTGGACAAGGGCTACCATGTCGGCCGCGAACTGGCCAAAAGGGAACTGACCGAGGAGGAGGAGAAGGCCCGCCGCGAACTGCTGTTCAACCAAACCAACGACAAGGTGCGCAAAGCCCGGGAGGAAGCCGCCAAGGCCGCCTGACGCGGGAGCGCCATAAACCCGTCCATCCCGTCGTCCGCACAATCCCGATGGGGTGCGCGCCTAGCTGCAACAAGTGCTGACAAGGCCATTCCATGCGCGGAACAAGGCTATGATGCTCAAGAACGCACGGCGACGCTTGGTCCCATGAAACAGCAGCCCGCAGACGCGCCCTCAGGGTTGCCCAAGGTTTCGGTCATCATTCCATGCCGCAACGCCGCTGACACCATAGAGAAAGCCATTGATTCGGTGCTTTCCCAGGACTACGCCGGCCTGCTGGAGGTGATCGTCGCGAACGCATCCGACAACAACGCTTGCTGCAGCAAATCCCTTCAGCGGTTGTATCCGTCTGTCAAGTTTATTTCCAACCCGGAAAAGCTTCGCGTCCCCGGCTTTAATGCGGGTGTGCGGGTTGCCACCGGAAGCATCATTGCCCGTTGCGACGCCCATGCTTGTTTGCCCCCTGATTACCTGCGTCGCGCAGTGGAAACCATTGCAAGAACAGGCGCCGCCAATGTCGGCGGCCGACAGCAGCCCGTTGGAACCACTTTCTTCGAGCGGGCAGTGGCCATCGCCATGACTTCGCCAATTGGGGCGGGCGATGCGCGCTACCGCCTCGGCGGTCCGGAGGGACCTTGCGATACGGTTTACCTCGGCGTGTTTCGCCGCGAAGCTCTGGACGCCGCTAATGGATACAATCCTTCGCTGTACGGCAACGAAGACTTTGAACTCAACTACCGGCTGCGCCAACAAGGACTGACGGTGTGGTTCGACCCCCGTCTCGCGGTCCAATACCGCCCCCGCGGCACCTTGCGCGCCCTCGCACGGCAATACTTCAACTATGGACGGATGAAGAGCGCTATGTTGCTGCAGCATCCAAAGTCACTTCAGGCCCGACAGGTCGTTGCGCCACTGCTGGTGCTGGGCATGGCCGCCTCGCTGGCCCTGGCTTGGGCTGGCGCTCCCTGGATAGTGGCGGCGGCGCTGCCGCTTGCCTACTCTCTTGTTCTGACAACCGGGGCCGCGGTGGCAGGAGTTCGTCGTCGTTCCTATGCTGCGCTTCTGCTTCCGCTGACTTTCGCGGCCATGCATTTAAGTTGGGGGCTCGGCTTTTTCCTCCCCTACCGGCGGCTTGTCCAGAGCGATGGGACGCGCTCCGTCCCGTCCCAGCCGGCCAAAGGCGATGCGCGGGAAAATCCGCCGCGCACCCAAGTCCGAGAGGCCGCCAAGCGTTTTCGTTCCGGCGTCCGGTGCGCAGACTCCTAGCCCGAGTTCCGCAACTCAGCGCCAATCCAAGCCCAAGTCATTGATTCTTGGTTGTCGGAAGCCATAGGTCGCCACTACAGCCAGCTTCACGCCATCCGAGTTGCGGAAGTCGAGTTAGCTTGGTGGGGCGCCGGTTTTTGCAGCCGGCACGGTGAACGGCGGCCATTCGACCCGGACGCTGCATTCCGCTATTTGCCCATCCAGAGGGTACCCGCACGCCCGGATGGCGAAGCGATAGACGCCTGGCCCCCTTGCTGCAGGAACAACGAACGAGGAGCGCACGGGATCGTAGACGTACTGAAGGACGCGCCAACCGCCGTCGCCGGCCGACCCCACCAAGACATGATAGGCCGCGCGTCTCGCCGGGCGCCAGCGCAATTCGCGGCGCCCGTCCGGGAGTGGACGAACCTCCAGCGAATCCGGGGCAAGCAGGGCCTCGGGAAACACCGCCCGGTTTGGGGCGAGGACCAGCGCCTGCTTTAGGTAACGCCGTGCTGACGCCTGATATTCAGGGTCCGTCTCGGCCACAGCTTGGTACAACCGCGCCAAACTCCGCTGGATGCGCCAGTTTTGCGGCTCCCTGCGAACAAACTCCTTCGCTTCCCGCTCCGCCCATTCCAGCAGGTATCGGGCCCACGCCGGGTCCGCATCGCGCAGGCCGCGCCAGCGATGCGAAAGCTCCCGGAACAGGTATTCTCGGTAGGTGTTCGCCAAGGGTTTGAAGCCTTCGATGCCTTCCTCCAAGATGGGCGAAGGTGCGGGCTGCGCGAGAACATGGCGGATGTGCGCAGCGGCGTAAATTGCCTGATGCGCAGCCAAGCCGAGCGCCGATGCCCCAACAGCCCCAAGGGCGAGCGCCGCGCACGCTGCCCGGCGGCGAAGCAGCGCCGTCCAAGCCGCCGCCCAACGAGCCGGCAGCCGGGGACGCTGGGCGTTGGAAAACGCCACCGCCTCCAAGGATATTGCGAAACCCAGCAGCAAGGTGGCTTGCAGAGCGCTGCCTGCCGTGTTGAACAGGAACTGGCTGCACACCAACCCAGCGGTCAAGGCCGCCCCGGCGAACAAAGCCAACGCGCGATCCCTTCCTTGCATTCTTCGGGCGGCGCGCAGAACCACGGCGAATGTCAGCGCCCACAGGGCCAGATAAGCCGCCAAACCTGCAGCGCCGGTCGTCACGGCGATCTCAACAATCTGGCTGTGCGCTTGGTCGTGGGGCTGGATCGCCGCGGCATGCCCGGCCGCATGGCGCCCGAAGACAGTCCCAAAGTTGCTGGGCCCCCACCCCAACAGCGGACGATCCAAGACCCCCTGCAGGCCCGTTTGCCAAGCGGCCAAACGGCTTCGAACAGTGGGGTTCTGCAGATTGATTCCGTCGATCAGCCTTGTTGCCGAAACCTCGAGCCAGGACGAGGACGCGGGATCTCGCGCGGGGCTGAAAAACAGGATGCCGAGCAACACGATCGCGGCGCCAAGCGTGACCCCCACTGCCGCCTGGGTGCGCCGCCCGCGCACGACAATCGCCCAAGCGAGGGCGAGAAAGCCAGCCCCCGCCAGCAGACCCAGGGCCCCTCCTGCCGATCCGGCCAAGTGGAACCCCCAAAGGTGGAGTGCGGCCACCGCGGTCCAGAACAGCCTGATGAGCCAGCTCTGGCGCCCGCCATGACGCCCGCCGCCCCACTTGCGGCGCCGATTGGACGCTGGCGGCTTGGCAATCGCAGGCAGGCATGACTGCGCCAAAAATCCCAGCGCCACAAAAAGGCTTACCAATAGGTAATGACTAAGGTAAAGCGGATTGCCAAACGGGCCGCTCATGCGTGGCAGGTTCGGCTCCGGCAAAGCGCCATAGAAGGGTACGTCCAACCCAAAATGCCGGGCAGTGACCAAAGAAGCTATCGTCAGGCTGGCGCAAAGATTGACGGTCAGCAGCGCCCGCCACTCCGAGAGGGTGCGAAACATCGAACCCAGAACCACGGCCAACGCAAACCAATGCGCCAAATCCACCACGCCCTGCATGCGCTCATAGGAGGACCACAGGCTGCGCTGCAAACTAACGCCAAAGAGGGCCGCAAGCAGGGAAACGCCCAAGCCGGCCGCTAGCGCAATCAGCAGCCATGATCGAGGAGGTCGGTACGAGGGTTTCACCAGCGCCAGCACCGCCCAGAGCGCAAAGACGATTTCGATGATGGACCGCGACCACAACGCCTTGCCGACCACGAACGGGAACAGCGTGTCGGGGGTGACCACAAATGGCGTGAGCAACACCAGCACAACGCCAGCGGCGATGCACCACCGCAACGCCTGCACGGCAATGGATCGTCCGCTCAGCAGCTTGCCCCTTGGCGCGCCAAGGGCGACTCTCCCACCTCTAGCCCGCACGCTGCGCCAACCACGCCGGTCGAGCCTGCGCTTGCCTCTCGCACTTGGGCGCGCAAGCGCCCCCGCCACCCCGGGTCCGGCCATGTCTGCCTGCAAGCGCACGCCCAAGAACGAAATCCAGCGCGATCATCGCAACCCCTAGGGCATCGTGCGGCCCATGGGCAGGGCGGGATAGCGGTCCGACCTAGTGCCGGGGAGGGGGCGATTGTCGGCGGAGTGGCAGGTGAACACACAGGACAGCTTCACCTCATCGGTGCGGTTGACGCCAGCCGCATGCAGCGCCCGACAATGGAAAAACAGCACATCTCCAGGCGCCAGCGCGACTTCCCGAGCGCCCCGAATCAGCGCTTTGTTTTGCCCTTGGTCCGTGCGCAGAAACAGATTGCGATCAAAACGTCCCTGGTCGAGGGCGAGGCGATGGCTGCCGGGGATGATGCGCAGCGCCCCGTTGCGGGCGTTCTCCTCCCCCAACGCCAGCCATATGGATACCAGTTCCGGCCTCGCGAAAGACCAATAGCGGATGTCCTGATGCCATAGAGTGGCGCTGCTGTAGCCAGGATGCTTGGTCATCACGCAGTTGTGGTGGCACTGGGAAAGCAGCAGGGGACCCTTCAGGCAACCTTTAAGCGCCTCCCCCAAGGCCGCGCTCTGCGCCCACTGCGCCAGCCGGGGAAAGCGCGAAAGAGCGTGCAGCAGACGCCGCGGCGTGCGGCCGCCCTGTGAACCCGCGGTCGGCGGAGCGCCGGGGTAGCCGACGTCCGCCTCGTACTCCACCGGCCCCATCAGGGGATCGAGGGCCGCTAGGACGGACTGGCGCACATCCCGCACCAGTTCCGCATCCACAATGCCTCTGATCACGAAAAACCCTTCGTGCGCGAAAGATGAAGCGGGGCGCGCTTCCGCTTGCAGAGCTTGGCGAGGGGATGCGGCACTAGGTTCGGGGAAAAGATGCGCATTCACAGCGTCCGTCACAAGCACCCCACTCGTCGCTGAGCCTGTGGTTTGAACGCCTTGCGAGCGCATCAACCCGTTAACTGACGGTACGCGGAGACCAAGGCATCGATCTTGTGCGGCGCCTTGATGAAACCTCGGTAGCGGCCTTGGGGGTCAATCAGCACAATGTGGCCGGAGTGCTCGACGGTCAATCCGCCCTGTCCATCCGGCAGGGTGGCGAAGACCACATCCACGTTGCGGGCGATCTTCAACGTCTCCGATGGGTCGCCGCGCAAACCCAGGAAGCTGCCTGAGAAGCGGGTCAGGTACTTGGCGATGGCTTCGGCGTCATCACGGGCTGGGTCCACGCTGATGAACAGGGCGCGGAATCTTTCTCCATCCGGCAAAGCCCTGATTAGCGGCTCCGCCTCCGCGAGAACCGCCAAGGTGGTGGGGCATAGATGGGGACAGTGCGTGAAGCCGAAGAAGAGATAGGACCAGTTGTCCGCCAAGTCCGCGGCGTCAAAGGCGGCGCCTGTTTGAGTCTGCAGTCGGAAAGCCCCCACCTCGGCAGGTTCCGGCAGCAAGTACACGCCTTTTGCGCGCAGCCGATCATGAGCGGACTGCTGACTGCAGGCAAAGAGGGCGCACAACAGGATGGCCAACAGGAGCCCCGGCCAAGGAAGCGAACGGGTTGGGCGGCTGATCATGGCGGGGCTTAGGATTAAACCGGCGCCAGCCAATAGTGGTCGACCAGGAGCGCCGCAAAGAGAGCGCCTAGATAGACGATGGAGAAGCGGAAGGTGGCCATGGGCGCCTTGGCGTCCCTATTGAGCAGCAGCAGCACGGACCAGTACAGGAACACGGCGCCCAAGGCCAAGGCCGCGGCCAAGTAGAGCCAGCCGCTCATGCCGATGGCCACGGGCAGCAGCGTGGCGACGATCAAGGCGATGGTGTAGATGAAGATGTGCCGCCTAGTGTGGGCATCGCCGTGGGTGACCGGCAACATGGGAATGTTCGCCGCCTCGTACTCCGCTTTGCGATCCAGCGCCAATGCCCAGAAGTGCGGGGGCGTCCAGGCGAAAATGATCAGCACCAAGATCAGGGCGCCTGGCTCCACTGTGCCGGTGACCGCCGCCCAGCCGAACAGCGGCGGCGCCGCGCCGAACAGGCCGCCGATGACGATGTTCTGCGGCGTCGCCCGTTTCAGAAACAGGGTGTAGATGAGGCCGTAGCCCACCCAGGAGGCCAAGTTAAGCCAAGCGGTGAGCGCATTGACGCCCCACAGCAGCACCGCCATGCCAGCCACCCCCAACAGTGCGGAGAAAGCCAGCCCAGGCAGCACGCCGACCCGCCCCGACGCCACAGGCCGTGTGGCGGTGCGCGCCATGCGCATGTCGATCTCCGCATCCGCGATATGGTTGACCACCGCTGCGGACGCCGCCACCAAGCCAATGCCTAGGGTGCCCAGCAGCAGCACATCCACAGGCACCATGCCGGGCGTCGCCAGAAACATGCCCACCACGGCGCACGCCAGCATCAGCGCCACCACCCGAGGCTTGCACATCTCCAAGTAGTCCCGCCAACTGGCGCGGGCGATTTGCGTCAATTCATTCACGGGCGGGTTCCTGCACGCCACAATGCCTGACCGTGACCAAGGAAAGCAACAGCGCCGCTCCGCCGGCATTGTGCGCCGTGGCCACCCACAGGGGCAAAGCCAGCAGCACATTGAGAATGCCCAGCCCAAGCTGTGCGGCCAGAAGCGCGGCCACCCAAGGGCCCAGGAAATGCTTGGCCGCCAACAGGCGCCAACACAGCAGCCCCACCACCACCAGCACCGCCACCGCGCCTAGGCGGTGCGTGAATTGAATGGCCACCCGAGCGTCGCTGTCCAGTTTGCCACCCAGGTAGTTGGGGCCAACGGCCTGCAGGACATCGAAGCCTTGCCGAAAGTCCATGGGGGGCGCCCAGGCCCCGTGGCAGGTGGGGAAGTCTGGGCAGGCAAGGGCCGCATAGTTGGAAGTAACCCAGCCTCCTAATGCGACTTGCAGGATCACGACGGCCAAGGCCAAGGCGGCCAGCCGGTCCAGTCGCCGCCACCGGGGCGGCGGGCTGGCGCTAGCGGCTGCCAAGGGCCGCGACGCTTCCGCGGAGCGCAGAATTCGCCGGCCAGCGCCCAAGCGCAAGGCCAACAGCCACAGCAGGGCCAAGGTGGCGAAGCCGCCAAGCAAGTGGGCGGTGACCATCTGCGGCCATAGCTTGAGAGTGACCGTCCAAGCGCCGAAGGCGCCCTGCAGCGCCACCAAGGCCAGCAGACACAGCGGCAGGGCACGTGGCGCCGCCCCTTTCGCCCGCAACGCGAGGATGGCCATGACCAGGATGCAGACGCCCAAGAGGGTGGCAAAGTAGCGATGCACCATCTCGATCCAGGCTTTTTCCACCTCCACCGGCGCATCCGGGTACAGGGCGTTGGCGGCCTGCAGCGCTTCCGGCGTCTGCGGGGCGCCGAGCTGGCCATAGCAGCCGGGCCAATCCGGACAACCCAAGCCGGCATCGGCCAAGCGCGTATAGGCGCCCAGCACCACCACCAATAATGCCAAGGCGACGCTGGCCAAGGCCAAGCGGCGCATGTTTCTCACTGAAACCGGTTCATCCACTGCCGGTTGTCCGCAGCATTTTTGTCAAGTCCTCGATTAGGGGCCGCGCGCCGGCGTCCAAGCCGTAGCGCAGGATCACATTGCCCGGCGGGTCCACAACATACACGCCATCCGCCAGCTTTTGCCCGTCCGTAGCGCGCAGCCGCGCAAACGCCACGGAGCGTCCGCCCGCCGCCCAGGAACCCGGACCATTCATAACCAACGCCAACTGCACCGGCGGGGCCGGCTGCGGCATCTGATCCGGCAGCCCGGCCAAGGCGTCCAACGCCGCCCGGCAGGCCGCAGCGCATTCCCGCGCCACCACCCAGACCCACCAGCGATCACTGCCGTCCACTGCGGCGCCAGTGGCGTCAACCAAGCCGAGATCCCGCGCCATCAAAGGAGGATCCACGAATTCGCCCTGATTGGTGGTCTCAAGCAGGCTGTCCCGCCCAGCTAAGTAGATCAGGCTGTAGGTTGCAAAAAAAGCGAGCAGGGGCAGGATGATCGCCATGATAACCACCTGGCGTCGGTTTTTCAGCACAATTTCCTTTTCGGCCATGCGTCCCACCCTGGTTTTCCGGGTCGATCAGTTTGTCCAGCCCATGCGCAGCCCCCGCAGCACGGCCCGGGTTTGCGGCCGCCGGCCGCGCCAAATGGCGAAGGAGGCAGCCGCTTGCTCCACCAACATGCCTAAGCCATCGGACACCCAAGCCGCGCCAGCCTTGGCCGCCCAACGGCAAAACGGCGTCTGGCCATCACGGCTGTACAGCAGATCGTAACAGGCGGCGTCCCGCGCCAACCTAGGGTCGATGCGCACAACCTGGCTGGCGAAGCCGGCGGAAGCGCCGTTGATGATGAGGTCGTAGCCGCCCTGAATGTCTTCAAGCGCCGATGCCTTCACCCAACCAGGCCGATCCGCCGCCAGGGCCTCAGCCTTGGCCGCGGTGCGGTTGGCGATGTGGACTGCAGCCGCGCCGGCATCCAGCAGGGCGCCTAGGATGCCGCGCACGGCGCCGCCAGCGCCGATAATCAGCAGCCGCTGGCCGGCCACCGGCACACGCTGCACCCGCAGATCCTGCAGCAGGCCAAACCCGTCCGTGTTGTAGCCCACGGTTTCACCTGCGTTCAGGCTTATGGTGTTCACCGCTGCGCAGGAGGACGCCTTGGCGTCAGCCCGGTTCACCCAGTGATAGGCGTCGCCCTTGAAAGGCGAAGTGACGTTCAGGCCGCAGCCGCCGGCTTGGAAGAACGCCTGAGCGGCGGCTGCGAAGCCGTCCGCGGCGGCTGACAGCCTGCCATAGCACAGGCGTTCACCGGTCTGTGCGGCGAAAGCCCGGTGGATGTCCGGCGACAGCGAATGATCGATAGGCTGGCCAATGACGGCATAGCGATCCATCAACGCAACACCTTGCCGGACAGCGTACGCAGCTCGCTGGGCCCTTTGCGGCCCGCCGTGCGGCCGGGCAGCAGGTAGTCTATGGCGCCCTGAAACCAGCGGCGCACCTGCATTGCGCTGTCCGTGGGCGCACGGCCGGAGGGGTTTGCGGAAGTGGACACCAATGGCCCGCCAAAGCCAGCGCACAGCGCCCGCGCCTGTACGTGGCCAGGAACCCGCACGGCCACGGTTGGGGCGCCGGGGCGGCCAATGCCCGTGATCCAAGCCGGAAAGCGCTGCGATGGCAAAATCCAAGTCACGGCGCCAGGCCAAGTGGCCGCCACGGCTTGCCGTTGCCCGCTGGCAAGCGCGTCCAGTTCCGGGGCGAAGCAGGCCTGCCGCGCGCCCATCAGGATCAGGCCCTTGCCGGGGGAGCGTCCCTTCAGGTCGAGAATGCGCGCCACCGCCGTCAGGCAAAAAGGATCGCAGGCCAGGCCCCAAACACCCTCCGTGGCCAAGGCCACAACACCGCCGCTGCGCAGGCGCCGCACCGCCAAGCGAATGTGGAAGTCGTCAAAAAACCTCTCAACAGATCCCGGACGCCCAGAGGGGCCCTTAGGCCCTCGCGAAGGGCGCCCCGCGGCGGGCCGACCATGCAATCCCCGCCGCGCTGCGGGTCGCCTTCCCATGGCCGCAACGCGGTCTCCGCCCGCAAACAGCGGGGCGCCGGGCGAATGCGACCTGTTCAGAGGTCCCTCAATGGCCGAGTTCCGCCTGCACCCGCTCATTCTGCGCCTGAACCTTCTCCCGGTTTTGCTCGCGGTCCGCAGCTAGGCGACGGGCAAGCTCCGGGCGGCCAAGAGCCAGCATCTGCGCCGCCAAATAGGCCGCATTGCTGGCGCCCGCGCCGCCTATGGCGACAGTGGCCACCGGAATGCCGCCGGGCATCTGCACGGTGGCCAGCAAGGCGTCCGTGCCTTGCAATGGCCCGCTGTTTATGGGCACCCCGATCACCGGGCGCAGGGTCTGCGCCGCCACCGCCCCAGCCAGATGGGCCGCCATGCCGGCGCCGCAGATGAACAGGGCGCAGCCGCGCGCCTGCGCATCGGCCACATATTCGGCCGTGGCCGTCGGGGTGCGGTGCGCGGAAGTTACACGCACTTCACATTCAATGCCCAGGCGGTTCAAGACATCCGTGCACTTGCGCATGACGGGCCAGTCCGATTCGGAACCCATCAAAACGGCCACGAAATTGGTTTCGTCGCTCAACTTATTTTCCCAGCGTCAAACAAGCGCACGAATATACCCATCCGGCGTTTGCTGAACAAATCCCAAAAGCTCCAGTTGCACCAGATCCCCGACTGTGGCCGCGGCCGGCAAACCCGCCGCCAGACTGATTTCATCCGCCGGCAACGGCGTGGCGGCAACGGCGTCGTAAACCGGCATCAACCGCTCCGGGGGCATTGCGGGCGCTTGCTCTTCGTGCATCCCATAGCCGAGGTCCGCCAGCACATCCTGCGCGCCTTCCACAAGCCCCGCGCCCTGGCGAATCAGCCAATGGCAGCCAGCGCTCACCGGGCTGCCCACGGCGCCCGGCACGGCGAACACCTCCCGGCCCTGCTCCGCCGCCATCCGCGCCGTGATCAGGGAACCGCTGCGCCTGGAAGCCTCAACCACCACAACGGCCTGCGCCAAGCCGCTGATGATGCGGTTGCGCTCCGGGAAATTGCCTGGGTAGGGACGCACATCCGGCATGTACTCGCTGATGACAGCGCCGCCGAGATCGATGATGCGTCCGACCAGCATTGCGTGCTCCTTGGGGTACACCCGGCCAAGGCCGCTGCCCAAGACCGCCCAAGCGCTGCCCTCCCTGCTGCTGGCCAAGGCGCCCTTGTGGGCGGCGCCGTCCACGCCCCGCGCCAGCCCTGAAATGACGCGGGCGCCAGCCTCGGCCAAGTCCCGCCCCAAGGCTTCCGCGATGCGCAGCCCAAGACGGGAGCCGCGGCGCGAACCGACGACCGCCACAGCCGGGCCATCCAACACGGACAGTTTCCCCAAGTAATAGAGCGCCAAGGGCGGGTCTGGGATGTGCCGCAAGGACTCCGGATAGGCATCGTCCGCTTCGGTCACCACGCTGTATCCCTGCGCCACTATCGCCTCATGCCGCCAAGCCGGCTCCTGCCCATAGCGAGCGAAGGCCGCCTGCGCACTTCCAGCCTGCGCCAACCATTTCCGCAACTGCGTGCGCGGCGCCTGCTGGCTTAGGTAAAGCAAGGCCTCGGCTTCGGAAACCGGCCCACGCCGGGGGGCCAAAGCCCGTTTTCCAGAATGGGGCGGGGTCATGACGGGCCATTCTAGGACGCTCTCCAAGGCCCGATGCTTTCTTGCCATATAAGACATTGGCCGGAGGAAGCGGCAGAGAAAACTTCCTTAAGGAACCTCTGAACAAGTCGCGTTCGCCCAGCGCCCCGCTGCTTGCGGGCGGAGATGTCGTTGCAGCCATGGGAAGGCGACCCGCAGCGCGGGGATTCTGCTGTCCGTGCGCCGCGGGGCGCCCTTCGGGAGGGCCATAAGGGCGCGCCGGCTGTGTTGCGGCGCATTTTGTCGGGGCAAGCCACACGGCTTCGCCGCGCCTTGCCATCACGCCACCTAGGCTCCTCTGGGCTTCCGGGACTTGTTCAGAGGTTCCTTAAGAATTTCTCCCACTTAGTCCTGCTTTGGCGGGTTTGTGGGACGGCATCCCAGAACCGCCCGCCGGAATGATTCCAGGGCGGGCGCACCATGCGGGGCAGGAGGTATAATCGCCATATGGCCAAGCTGAACATCCTGAAATTTCCCGATCCGCGCCTGCGCACCAAGGCGCAGCCCGTAGCTGTGGTGGATGAATCCATCAAGACGCTGGTGCGGGACATGTTCGAGACGCTGTACAAGGCGCCGGGCATTGGGTTGGCGGCCACCCAGGTCAATGTGCACAAGCGCGTGGTGGTGATCGATGTCTCGGCGGATCAGAGTGAACCCCGCGTGTTCATTAACCCGGAACTAGAGGTTTCCGGGCCCTTGGTGGAGACGGAGGAAGGCTGCCTGTCCGTGCCGGGGTACTACGAGCCGGTGGCGCGGCGGCAAAAGACCGAAGTGGCGGCTGTCGACGCCCAAGGCCAGCCCTTCCATCTGGACGCCGAGGGTTTGTTGGCGGTTTGCATCCAGCACGAGTGCGATCACCTCGATGGCAAGCTGTTCGTGGACTACCTTTCCAACCTGAAGCGCACCCGCATTCAAAAAAAACTGCTGAAGTCGCAACGCAGCGGCAGTTGAACGGGTCCATGGGCGCACCCATCTTTGGCTTTGCCGGCACGCCGGCATTTGCCGCCCGTGTGCTCTGCGGCCTGCTGCTGCAGGGCCTGCGTCCCAGCTTGGTGCTGACCGGGCCGGACCGCCGACAAGGACGGGGACGCAAGCCGGCGCCAAGCGCCGTCAAGCGCCTGTGCCTGGCCGAGGGCATTGCCCTAAGAACCCCCGCCGATCAAGTTCAGGCGACGGCCATGATCTCCGGCCAATCCCTCGACGCCGTCGTCGTGGCGGCATACGGCCTGCTGCTGCCTAAGGCTTTTCTGGAGGCTCCACGCCATGGCTGCATCAACGTGCATGCCTCCCTGCTGCCGCGTTGGCGCGGCGCGGCGCCAATAGAGCGGGCGCTAATGGCGGGTGACGAGGAAACCGGCGCCTCCATCATGCAAGTCGATGCCGGGCTTGACACCGGCCCCATCATTGCCCAAGCCAAGGTCTCCGTAGGCCCCAAGAGCACCGCCGCCACCCTGAGCAACGCCATCGCGGACCTAGGCGCACAGTTGCTTTGCGGCATTTTGCCCCGCCTAGGGGAAATTGCCCCCCAGCCCCAAGCGGGCAAGACAAGCTATGCGCACAAGCTGACCCCCGATGACGCCTTGATCGACTGGCATCGGCCAGCCAGCGAACTGGACCGCAAGGTGCGCGCCCTGGCCCAGCGAATGCCCGCGGTCACGGAGCTTGGCGGTGCGCGGGTGCAATTGCTGGCGGCCGCACCCATGCGCAACCCCAACAGCGCCAGCCCCGGCGCGATTCTGGCGGCCGATAGAGAGCAAATCCTTGTGGCCTGCGGGCAGGACGCCCTGCAATTGACGGCCATCAGGCTCAACCGCGGCAAAGGCAAGGTGCTCCGGCCAGCCGATGCATTGAATGGTTTCGGCGGCCTGTTTCGGCAAGGCAACCGCTTTCGTGCCATCATTGACGGCCCTGCACAGCGCCAAGAACAATGACCGAGCCGTGAAGATTCTGATCCTGGGCGCCGGACAGGTCGGCGGCACCTTGGCGGCCCATCTGGCCAGCGAGAAATTCGACATTACAGTGGTGGACCGCAACGAAGCCCTGCTGCGGGAACTGCGCAACCGCCTGGACATCCAAACTGTCACTGGCCACGCTGCACACCCCAACATATTGCGTCAAGCCGGCGGCGAAGACGCGGATATGTTGGTGGCTGTCACCGGCAGCGATGAAGTCAACATGGTGGCCTGCCAAGTGTCCTATTCCATGTTCCGCACACCGAAAAAGATAGCGCGCGTACGCTCCACCGCCTATGTCAGCGAGAAAAGCCTGTTCGCCAAGGAGCATATGCCAGTGGACATCTTCATCAATCCGGAACAGGTAGTGATGGATCATGTGCGCCTGCTCCTCGAGCACCCCAGCGCCCTCCTAGTGCTGGACTTCGCAGACGGCAAGGTGCAATTGGTGTCGGTGCGCGCCAACGCAGGCAGCCCCCTGGTGGGCCAAGAGCTGCGCTACGTGCGCAGGCAGTTGCCGAACGTAAATACGCGCGTGGCGGCCATATTCCGTCAAGGCGCACCCATCATGCCCACTGGCGGCACCCGCATTGCGGCGGGCGATGAAGTGTTCTTCATTGCCGCCACCGGGCAGATCAATTCCGTCATGGCGGAACTGCGGCAGACCGAGCCCGTGTTCAAGCGGGTAATCATCGCTGGCGGCGGCAACATCGGCGCCCGCTTAGCGACCGCCATCGAACCTTACTTCGACGTCAAACTCATCGAGCGGGATGCGGACCGCTGCGAAACATTGGCCGTCTCCCTAAAGAACACCGTGGTGCTGAACGGCGACGCCGCCGACCAGACCAAACTGCGTGAAGCCGTCGAAAACAGCGATGTGTTCTGCGCCCTGACCAACGACGATGAGGACAACATCATGTCCTCACTGATGGCGAAGCACTTCGGGGTGCGGCGGGTGATGACGCTGATCCGCACCCCAACCTATGTGGACCTGCTGCCCGAGGACAAGATCGATGTGACCATCTCGCCGCAACAGCACACCACCTCCAGCCTGCTGACCCATGTGCGGCAAGGCGGCATGAGCCGTGTGCACAGCCTGCGGCGAGGGGCTGCGGAGGCGATGGAGGCGGTGGCGCGAGGGGATGCGCACAGCTCCAAGATCGTCGGCCGCCAAGTGAAGGCCTTGAAGCTGCCAAAGGGGGTGACCATAGGCGCCATCGTGCGCGGCGACGATGTGCTGGTGGCCTATGATGATTTGGTGGTGGCGCCGAACGATCACCTGATCCTGTTCCTGACCGACAAGAAGCATGTGGCTGCAGTCGAGCGGCTCTTTGCCGTCGGCCTATCCTATTTCGAATAAGCGCCCCCGCAACGGCAAACCGTGCGCCTGCCCAGCATCCTTCGCACCACCGGCGCCCTGATGATCCTGTTCAGCCCGGCCATGCTGGCGCCGGCGTTGGTGGCCTGGCTATATGGCGAGCCCAACCTGCACATATTCGCCATCGCCTCCGCCATCACTCTAGGCGTCGGGGCGCTGCTGTGGCTGCCCACCCGCAGCGGCGGCGCCCCCAAGGAGGGGGACGGCTTCCTCATCACCGCGCTGGCCTACCTTGGCCTCGGTCTGGTAGGGGCCATTCCGTTCACCCTGGAGGCCGGCCTAGGGCTGAACTACACGCAGGCTGTCTTCGAATCGCTGTCCGGCATCTCCACCACGGGCGCCACCGTGCTCACCGGCCTGGATGGAATGCACAAGTCCATACTGTTCTACCGGCAGTTTCTGCAATGGGTGGGCGGCATGGGCATCATCGTGCTGGCCGTCGCCATACTGCCCATGCTTGGGGTCGGCGGGATGCAGCTCTACCGGGCGGAAACGCCAGGCCCGGTGAAGGACAACAAGCTCACCCCGCGCATCACGGAAACGGCCAAGGCCCTTTGGCTGCTGTATTTGGGGCTGACCCTGGCCTGCGCGCTGGCCTACTGGCTGGCCGGCATGAGCCTGTTCGATGCCGTCTGCCACAGCTTCTCCACCGTAGCCATCGGCGGCTTCTCCACACACGACGCCAGCATCGGCCACTTCGACAGTCTGGCCATCGAGTGGGTGGCCATCGTCTTCATGCTAATCGCCGGCATCAACTTTAGCCTGCACTTCACTGCTTGGCGCCGCAGAAGCCTGGCCTACTACTTCCGCGACCCGGAAGTTCGGCTGTACGCCGCCATTATGGTTGGGGTGGCCCTTGTCACCTGCCACCTGCTAATGCGCTTTCCGACAGCCTCCGAGGCCCCCATCCGGGAAGGGGTCTTCCAAGCGGTGTCCATAGCCACCACCTCCGGCTTCACCACCGCAAACTTCAGCCTGTGGCCCGCAGTCACCCCCATACTGCTGATGTTCGCCGCATTCATCGGAGGCTGCGCCGGCTCCACCGCCGGCGGCATGAAGACAGTGCGGGCCATGCTGGTCTATAGGCAGTGGGTCCGCGAGATCAAGCGTCTCATCCATCCACTGGGGGTGTTTCCCCTGACCTTGGGTGGGGCGCGCGTACCGGATCGAGTGGCCAATGCAGTGTGGAGTTTCTGCACGGCTTACGTGCTGATCTTCGTGGTCCTTAGCTGCCTGGTGATGGCGCTAAGCGACCTGGATGCGACCAGCGCTTTTTCCGCAGTGGCCGCCTGCCTGAACAACTTAGGCCCGGGTTTGGGTGAGGTCGCGCTGAATTACCGCTCGCTGCCGGATTCCGTTTATTGGCTGCTGATGTTCGCGATGGTGCTGGGGCGCCTGGAGATCTTCACCCTGCTGGTGCTGTTCAGCCGATCTTTTTGGCGGCGATAGAGGCTTTCCGGGTTCGAGCTGCGCCGCGGCCGCGGCTGTCCGCGCAGCCATCCGTTCGCCCCGCAGCTAGCGCAGGAAATTCCTTGGGAAGTTTTTGCGGCGCAAGATCCTGCGCCGGGACGGGTAGGGGGTTGGCTGTCCAGACGGCTGTCTTTTGAATCTTTTATATTCCCACTGATACTGCGCGGGGTCGCACCGCACCAGCTTCTCAATGCCTCGGTTGACCGCCGTTGCGAACGCCCGCGCATCCCGGGCATCCAGGTGCGCATCCAAGGGTTCGTACAAGGCCGCGAACCCGTCCTGCACCCGACGAACACTGCCCAACAGAACCGCCGCTCCGGTTTTTTGCACGAGGCGCTGCGCGAACGTCATGGTCAAGGCTGGCTGGCCGAAGAAGGGGGCGAACACCCCTGCTTGGGGCAGCGGCGTCTGATCCGGCAGCAGAGCGACGACGCCGCCCCTCTGAAGCTTCCGGTAAGCCAGCCGCAGCCCCCCTTGGGCAACCGGGGCCATACGTACGCCGAACCGCTTGCGGCTGCGCAGCAGGTGCGCCTCCAAAGCCCGGATGCGCGGCGGGTCGTAAAGCCCTACTATGTCCAGCCCGCCCAGCAGATAGCAAAGATACTCCCAATTGCCGAAGTGGGGTACCAGCATCAACAGGCCGCGCTTTCCGGCAAGGCGCTCCTCCATCAACGCACGGCCCGTTTCCGCGGTCAGCAGGCCGTGCAGCCGCGCGGCCGGCCAGTGGCTCAGGGGGCCAGCCTCCAGCAGCAACCGCCAACTGTGGCCGAGGCTGGCGCGGCCAAGGGTTTCACGTTCCGCGTCCGCAAGATGGGGGAAGCAGCGCTGCAAATTGATGCGCGTGATGCGGGCCGCATCGGCGCCCAGCGCCCAAGTCAAGCGGCCCAAGGCGTCCCCCAGGCGCCACGCCCAGCGCAGGGGCAGCAGGGCGAACAGGCGGGTGACGGCCCTCAGCGCCCACTCGGCCGTCATGGCGGCGACGGCCGAAAAGCGGACGCCGCAAGGGCAATGCCCGAGGGAACCTCACGATCATGTCCGCCGCGCTCCGCCGACGGCCGAAAACCGGGCGCCGCAAGGGCAATGCCCGGGGCGAAACGATGGTTCGCAATCAGGCCAGGGCGGCGCATTCGCCATGCCCCGGGCAGTCGATCAGATGGTCGTTGACCAAGCCGGCGCTTTGCATGAAGGCGTAGCAGATCACCGGCCCCACGAAGCGAAAGCCCCGGCTGCGCAGGGATTTGGACAGTGCTTGGGAGACAGGCGTTTGCGCCGGCACATCCGCAAGGCAACGCCAGCGGTTCTGCACCGGCATGTCGTCCACGAACGACCAGACGTACTCCGACAGCGGGACGGGCAGAGCCAAAGTGGCCCGGGCATTGCCGAGCACGGCTTCGAGCTTGCCTCGGTGGCGAATAAGGCCCGGGTTTTGCAGCCATCCCTCGATCAGCTTCGCATCGGCCACGGCCAGGACGTGAAAGTCGAATTCCAGAAACGCCGCCCGCATGGCCTCACGCTTGCGCAGCACCGTAAGCCACGACAGGCCCGCCTGCATCCCCTCCAGGATGAGACGTTCGAACAGCGCCTGATCGTTGCGCTCCGGCACGCCCCACTCCTCGTCATGGTAACGAATGCAGAGGGGGTCCTGGCCACACCAGCCGCATCTCGCGCCTTGCGCTTCCTTCGCCATCTGCCGAACGCCCCACATTCAATGCTCCAGCGCATTCTAAGGCCACCCGGCGCAAGCGCCAGCGGACGCCGGGATGAAAACTTGTCTGTTTAGAATGAACCCGTCCACGGCACTTCCGGGGAACCTCTGAACAAGTCCCGGAAGCCCAGAGGAGCCTAAAGGGCGTGATGGCAAGGCGCGGCGAAACTGTGGCAGGCCCCACACAATGAGCCGCGACACAGCCAGCGCACACTTTAGGCCCTCCCGAAGGGCGCTCCGCGGCGTACGGACTGTGCAATCCACGCCGCGCTGCCGGCTGCCTTCCTATGGCCGCAACGCCATCTCCACCCGCAAACAGCGAGCGGGGCGCTGGGCGAACGCGACTTGTTCAGAGGTCCCCTAGCGAAAATTTATGATGCGGCTGTACTTCAGGATGAGCTCGCGACGCGGGCCGGCGGCGAAGTCCTGCTCATCAAGCTCGTTATAGACCAAGTACAAGCCGGCGTTGGCGGTCTGCAGCCACACGAAACGCAGGTTGCTGGCAATGCGCTCGCGGCGGTTGTCATACTGCACCACGGCCTGCACGGACATGCGCGGCGTAAAGGCGTAGCTGGCCCGCAAACGGCCCACATGCACTTTGAAGTCGCCGCCGGGCAGGTCGAAGTCGTTGTATCCCCAACTCAGTTCGGAAGTGAACTTTTCGCCAATGCGGTAGCGCAGGGTGGGATCCAACTTGATGCGATCACCGCCAAAACGCCCGCCGATTATGGCTTCAATGCCAAAGCTCAAGGGCTGGGCCCTATCGGTATAGAAAACCAGTTGGGCTTCCTTGTGATCATAGTCGCCCGACGGCACCGTCACCCCGCCGACGATTTCAAAGGGCGTCCGCACACCCTCATGGGTAAAGTTAACCCCGGTGTGGATCTCCACTCCGGACCGCCATTCCCAATGGTTGTCGATGTGCAGAAACATGGATTCATGCAGGCCGTCCCCATAGCCCCAGTGGTTGGAGATGAACAGGTGCGGGCGCAACTCATGCAGCCCCCATAGGCGCTCTGGACGGATGCGGCGAAACAGACGGCCGCTGACCCTGCGGTAGGCGCTGCGGGCCAGAAAGCCCACTTCCGGGTTGAAGTTGTCCGCCAACTCCGTATAGGAGAAGGCGTTGGACCACTTTTCCGAACTGTACTCTCCGCGCACACTGAAGGCATGGTCCCCGCCCTTCAGGTGGGGCGATTCCGTTTTCGCCGCCCAGCCCGACAGCAGGCTGTTGCGGCCAATGCCCCAGCGGCCATCGATGGCGTAGGCGCGGTTGTGATCCTCTCCTTTGGCCCGCAAATGGCTGCCATCGCCTTGCCGATTGACGAACATGGCCCCGATGGAGGACCGGTTGGGCAGTTCCTGGCTGACCCTCGCCACGGAGTAGTCATTGCGCGGCGCCGCCCCGGCCAGCGCCTGGGAACGCATGTGCAAAAGCCCGATGTTGGTGCTGGCCCCCAACTTGCCCGACAGGCGCACACCGCCCTCGATGGGTATGCGGACGCCGCCTTCGCCGATGCCGATGCGGCGGCTGAAAAAAAGTTCCGCCGACTCCGCATTGCCCACGTTGAACTGGTCCGCATTCTCCAGAAAAAACGGGCGCTTCTCCTCAAAAAACAGACTGAACCTATCCAGGTTGACTTGCAGGTCGTCTGCCTCCACCTGGGCGAAGTCCGTGTTGTAAGTGGCGTCCAGAGTCAAGCTGGGCGTGAGGGAGTATTTCACGTCAAAGCCGAACTCCGCATCCCCCTCAGCGCCTTGCTTGAACGGGCCGCCCTTGGCGCCCCGCGCCAGAACATAGGGAATGACCTGCAGGTTGCGTTGCGGAGGCGTGTGCAGGCCCTGCACCGTGCCAGCCTGCGAAACGCGCGGCAGGCTGTGTTGGCGGGGCAGGGGGGACCAAAACGCCTCTTCGTTGTTGCGGCGGATGTTGCGCTGGAAGTTAATGCCCCAGGACTGCACTTCCCCGCCGCCATAGCGCAGGGAGCTGAAGGGGATGCGGAACTCCGCGCTCCAGCCGTACGCCCCTTTCCGCGTGGCCACGGACCAGCTGGTGTCCCAGTTCAGGTTCAGCCCAACGCCAAAACCCGAGCGGGCGGCCTCCCCCTCTCTGATCACCTGAGCGTCGTATTCCACGCCGGCCGGGTTGGTGCCGAAGATAAACCCATTTTGCCGGTCGCGGAAAGTGTCCAGGATGACCTGAAAGCTGTCCGTATCCTGCAGGCTGCTGTCCCGGCGGCTATCCGCCACAATGATCTGCTCCGGCGCTTCATCGTGGCACACCACGGCGATGTACAGCGCCTCCCGGGTGAAGCCCACATAGGCTTCCGTGCGTTGCGTGGCTGGCTGCCCCTCGTTGGGCTGCGTCTGCACGAAGCCCGTCGCAGGCGTCAGGCCCCGCCAAGCCGCGTCATGGAGCACATCGCCGTCGAGTTCCGGCTTCGTGGCCAGTTCCCCAGCCAGCAGAGTGGGCGTCTCAGCAACGGCTTCGCCTAGGCAAAACGCCAACCAGCCGGCGCCCAGCCAAGCCGCCAGCGCCCAGACCTTGCGCGGTGACGGACTTCCGGCAAGGCGATTCATCAAGGCCTTTCCCATGCGCCAAGCAAATCCTTATTCTACGTGCGAAAACCGCTACGCCTAACATCCGGCGCCCGGTGGAGCAGGGCCATCCCAAAGTGTTCGCTCTTGAAAGAAAATTTCTGACGAGTCATTAGCTGCCGCAGAATATCGCGGAATCTTCCGAAAGAGATTTATAAACCTTCCATATGGGACTTTGCCGATGGCTGGTGGAAGACTTTGGGATGGCCTTGGCCTAGTGGGGGCCGCCTTATCGGGACCTATGCAGCATCTATTCTATTCGCTGGCCTGGGCGTCCCGCGGCGCGGCTTGCTCGCCGATGTTCCGTCGGCAGCCTGATTCCTCCGTCGCCAACGGCGACGCCACCCGCTGCGCCAACGCCTCGGCTGTCAGTTCATTCGTTCTGGGGCAACGCGCCACCAGCATCCCGGTCCGCTGAGTCCTGCGCCCGCCGAAATCGTCGCCGCTCATCGGAGTGCCGGCGGCGAACGGGCGCAGCTCGGCGTTCAACTTGGCCAAGGCATCCAGCGCCGGCAAGTCCGCAACGATGGCCGCCCCATCCCGCCGCAGAGCCTCCAAAATGGTTTCAACGCCGCTATTCGCCCCAAGGGTTTGCAGCCCAGTCATGCAGACACCTCCTTAAGCTACGGCAATCACGGAAATGATAACCGAAACCTCTGCACAAGCGCTTCCGCCGCCCGTGGCGAAACGACCCGCGCACCCTGAAACTTGCTTGACTGTCTGGCAACCCACTCCCGCGGCGCGGCGCTATTAGCGCTTAACTTATTGTTTTAATAACAAATACTGGAAATGATGGGCACTATACGTCAAGGTTCACCACGGATAGGGCGTTGCTCTCGATGAACTCCCGACGGGGCTCCACCTGGTCTCCCATCAGCGTTGTGAACATCCGATCCGCGGCGATGGCGTCATCCACCGTGACCCGCAACATGCGGCGCACATCCGGATCCATAGTGGTCTCCCAAAGTTGCTCCGGGTTCATCTCGCCCAAGCCCTTGTAACGCTGGGTGTCCACGCCGCGGCGCGCCTCCGCAGACAGCCACGCAAGCACTTCCCCAAAAGTGGCCACCTCCTGCTGACGTTCCCCGCGCTCGATGCGGGCGCCCTGTTCGAACAACCCCGCCAAGGAACGGGCCATGGCGGCCACAGCGCGATAATCCGGGCTGGCAAAAAAAGCGCGCGGCAGCATCACTTGCTCCGTCATGCCCCGATCCCGATACTCAATCAATGGGCAATGCACATTGTGCTCGGCGTCGAACCGCAGGGTGATGCTGGAATCCGGCAGGGCGCCAGCCAAGGCTTCGCACCAAGCCCGCATCTCAGCCTCATCGGCTTGCCTGGCGTCATCCACAACCGGCAAGCTGACTAAGGCTTCCGTGACGGAAACCGGGTAAATCCGCTGAAGGCGGCCAAGCCGCACCATCAGGGCTTGGTAGCGCGCGGCCAGCTCCGCAAAGGCTTCGTCCCGCATGGCGGGAGCATCGGCGTTGACGTACAGCCGGGAATTCTCCAGCGCCAACTGCAGGAAGTACTCGGCAAGTTCTTCATCGTCCTTGACATATTGCTCCTGACGCCCTTTCTTGAGCTTGTACAGCGGCGGCTGGGCGATGTAGACGTGCCCCCTTTCGATCAGTTCCGGCATTTGCCGGAAAAAGAAAGTCAGCAACAGGGTGCGGATATGGGAACCGTCCACATCCGCATCCGTCATGATGATGATGCGGTGGTAGCGCAGCCTTTCCGGGTTGAACTCGTCCCGGCCGATGCCGCAGCCCAAGGCGGTCACCAAGGTGCCCACTTCCTGGGAGGACAGCATTCTGTCGAATCGGGCCTTCTCCACATTGAGGATCTTGCCGCGCAGGGGCAGGATGGCCTGGGTGCGCCGGTCCCGGCCCTGCTTGGCGGACCCGCCAGCTGAATCCCCCTCAACAAGATAGATTTCAGAGGCGGCTGGGTCCTTTTCCTGGCAGTCCGCCAATTTTCCCGGCAGGCCCGCGATATCCAAGGCGCCCTTGCGTCTGGTCATTTCCCGCGCCTTGCGGGCTGCCTCACGGGCCTGGGCGGCGGCGATCATCTTGCCCACCACGGCCTTGGCGGCCTGGGGGTTTTCTTCCAGATAGATGATGAAGTGCTTGCCCAGCTCCTGCTCCACGGCTGTCTTCACCTCGCTGGATACCAGCTTGTCTTTGGTCTGGGAGGAAAATTTGGGGTCCGGGGCCTTGACCGAGACAATGGCGGTGAGACCCTCCCGGGCATCATCCCCTGTGGTGGACACGCCGGCCTTCTTCAACAGGCCCTCCCGATCCATGTAGTTGTTCAGCGTGCGCGTCAGGCCAGCACGGAAGCCCGCCAGATGGGTGCCGCCATCACTCTGCGGTATGTTGTTGGTGTAGGCGAACACCTGCTCTTGGAAGCTGTCGTTCCATTGCATGGCGACCTCCACGGCAATGCCATCCACCCGTGCAGTGTTGAAATAGACCACTTCATTGAGCGGCGCCTTGTTCTGGTTCAGATAAATCACAAACGCTTGCAGGCCCCCGTCATAGACAAAGTGGTCCTGCTTGCCGGTGCGCTCATCCACCAGCCGAATGCTGACGCCGGAATTCAGGAAAGCCAGCTCACGCAGGCGTTTGGCCAGCACGTCATAGTGGAATTCGATGTTGTTGAAGGTGTTGGGTGAGGGTTCGAAATAGCACTCCGTTCCGGTCTTATCCGTTTCCCCCACCTGCCGCAAGGGCTTTTCCGGCACCCCTTCATGGTAGACCTGCTCATAAACAAAGCCATCCCGACGAATGGTCAGGCGCAATTGCCGGGACAGGGCGTTGACCACAGACACTCCCACGCCATGCAGCCCGCCGGACACTTTATAGCTGTTGTCATCGAATTTGCCGCCAGCATGCAATGTGGTCATGATCACTTCCGCCGCGGAAACGCCCACCTCCGAGTGCAGGTCCACTGGAATGCCGCGCCCGTTGTCCCGCACCGTCACCGCTTCCCCCGGATGCACGATGACTTGAATGTCATCGCAATGGCCAGCTAGGGCTTCGTCTATGGCGTTATCCACCAATTCCTGCACCATATGGTGCAGACCAGTGCCATCCTCGGTGTCACCGATGTACATTCCAGGCCGTTTACGCACTGCATCGAGGCCCCGGAGCACCTTGATATTGCGTGAATCGTAGGTTTCTTCAGACATGGACACTCCCTAGGTGATCGAACTCAAGCCCTAGCCGTTATTTCGCCTTGTTCCACATGGAACAGCCGAAAGCCCTCCCCTGCCTGAGCATCGGCAAACTCCGGCCCTGGGGGCTGCGTGGAGGTGGCGATCACCTGACAGGTTGCCGGGTCCAAGAGCGCCAACATCCTAGCCAAGTGCCGCTGGTCCATTTCCGCCCCCAACTCGTCTATCAGGAATAAGGTTCTACGTTGAGCATGGGCCTGCAGCAGCCGCGCCTGGGCCAGAATCAAGGCCACCGCAAGAAGCTTTCCTTGCCCTCGGGAGAGGATGGCGCGGGCTTGCCCCTCAGGAACCTCAAGAGACAGGTCCGCCCGATGCGGCCCTAAGCTGGTGACTCCAGATTTTACATCTTTGGCGATGGATTGCTCCAGCACTTTGCGCAAGGAAGCGTCCCCCCAGCCGTTTCGGTACGTCATGCCAACCTGAAACGCCACCCGCAGCTCACCAAGCGCTTCCCGGACGACCGGAATGAGCGCTTCCGCATATTCCCTGCGGAAAGCATCGACCGCCGCCGCGTGCCGACAAAATGCATCGGTCCAAACTTCCAATGACTGCTCCGATTCCCGCCCGCACCAAGACTTCAAGACGGCATTTCGCTGCCGGTTGGCCACACGGAAGTCCCGCAAGGCGGCAAAGGCGCTCTGTTCCATGTGGAACAAGCCCCAATCCAAAAACTTCCTGCGTCCGCCTGGGCCGGCAAACACCAAGTCACCGACATCAGGGGAAAGCAGTTGCAGGGGCAGCAAAGCAGCGCTCGAAGACAACTTGCGCACGGGCTGCTGATCGATGTGCAAGACAGCATTTCCATCATGCGCCCTCGACAGCCCCAGGCTATGGCCATCCTCCAGATCAGCCCGCACCAACAGGCTATCGTGCCCCTTGCTAATCAGCGAGGCGACCGAGGCGCCCCGAAAGGAACGGGCGCGCGCCAATAGATAGACCGCTTCAAGAACTGAAGTCTTGCCCGCGCCGTTGCCACCCACGAGATAATTGAAATGGGGCGCGAGCTGCAAACGTGCCGCCGTCAGATTGCGAAGATTGCTGATCTCCAGCTGACGCATGACCACATGGCTTTCTCCTCACTCACAGCCGCCCACAAAGCCCACCGCGGTTACAATTTCATCGGCATGACAACATAGATGGCGCTTTCGTCCCCTTGCGCTTGAATCAAAGCGCTGCTGCCCGCCTCCGTCATGCTGATGCGGTACGTCTCCGTGGCTAAAACCCGCAGCACGTCGAGCAGATAATCCACATTAAAGGCTACTTGCATCGGTTGCCCGCCAAATTCAACGGCTAGTTCCTCCCGCGCCTCCTCCTGCTCCGGATTGTTGGCCACTACCGTCATTTCCTCCCCCTCCAAAAGCAGCTTGACGCTGGGAACCTTTTCGTTTGTCAAGATGCGGGCGCGCTGCAGCGCCTGACTGAGTGCAGCGCGATCGCCACAGATGGATATCGGAGGGTTTTGCGGAATGACCCGCTCATAGTCGGGGAAACGCCCATCGATCAGGTTGCTGGAGAGGCTATATGGACCACAGGTCAGGCGAATGCGTCGCTCGCTTAGGGCAAACTGCAGCTCCTCATCCTTCTTGCCGTCGAAAAGCCGGCGCATGTCCTGCACCACCTTCCTGGGCACGATGGCTTGGACCCGCTCCGCAACCTCCTCCACGCCCTTGCCCAAGGTGCATTGAGATAGACGGTGGCCATCCGTGGCGACCGTGCGCACATGCGGCCCGGTGACCTCGAACAACATGCCGTTGAGGAAGAAACGCACATCCTGGCGGGCCATTGCAAAACCCACCCTATCGATCAAGTCAGCAGCCTCCGTGCCGGCTAGGGTGAAGGTGGCGTTGGCCGCGACGCCATCAAGCTTGGGAAATTCCTCAGCCGCTAGGGTTGCAAGAGAGAATCGGCTGCGCCCTGAGCGCACCACAGCGTACTGTTGCTCCAAAGCTACGGTTACTTGGGCGCCTTCAGGCAGGGAACGCCAGATGTCGGCAAGCTTATGCGCCGGGATGGTGGCCTGCCCAGCTTGGGCCACAGACACGGGGTCCACTCGGGCCACCAACTCCATGCTGAGGTCTGTGGCGGTGATCGTCAATACGCCTTCGCTCTCAGCGCGCACCAGCAAGTTGGACAAAATGGGCAGCGTCTGATGACGCTCCACCACGCCCGCAACCAACTGCAATGGACGAAGCAAAACTTCGCGATCAACCGAAAATTTCATATGCCGAGCTATCCCTTTAGGTCCCCGACCAAGCGGCGGTAATCATCATCCACATCCGGATTCTCACTTCTGAGCCTTTCCATTTTAGCGCAAGCGAACTTGACCGTAGAATAATGTTTGCCGCCTATAGCCTCGCCGATGTCCGAATAAGAAAGATGAGTAAGATCCCTAGCCAGCGACATGGCCATGTGGCGAGCCCGCACCAGTCGTCGGTACCGCCTTTTGGAGAGGATATCTGAACTCTTCAGCCCGTAACGAGTGGCCACCGCCCGCAAAATGTCGCTTACCGTCACCAAACGGCTGCGCAGATGCTGCAGGACATCTCGAGCCAACGCCAAGTCGATCGAGCCGCCGGCGAACAGCGCCCTTTGCGCCACATGATGCAACGCACCCTTGAGGCCGCGAATGTCCGCCCCAGCCAGCTCCGCAATGTAATCCGCCGCTTCCTCCGTAAGCACAACATCGACCCGTTTCGCCTCGCGCTTGAGAATGGCCACCGCGACGGATTTTTCCGGTGGCCTCAACTCCACGCTGAGGCCGACGCTAAGGCGAGACTTCAGACCGTCGTCAAGCCCTTCGACCCGTCCGGGAAAATAGTTGTTGGTCACCACGATTTGTCTATTTTTCTCAGTCAACTTATTGAATATGCGAAAAAATTCCCGCTGGGTACTGTAAGCTCCAGATAAAAAATACAAGTCGTCAAATAGCAGCATCCCTGCTGAGCAGTAGCCCTCCACCAACCTCTCCACCGCCTGACCCCTCTGCCGGAAAGCACTGACCATCTGCTCCACGAACACCTGCCCGTGGCAGAAGATGACTTTCAGGTTGGGATGGCGGTTACACGCCCAATGCCCGATGGCCTGCATAAGGTGGGTTTTGCCAAGGCCCACGCCCCCATAAATCAGAAGTGGATTGTGGCCACTCCCCGGTGCGTCAGCCACATGCTTGGCGGCGACACACGCCGAGCGGTTGAATTCTCCCTGTATCAAGGCATCAAAGGTGAAGGAAGGCTGCATGCCGCTCGGCTTGCGCACGGCCTCCTTGGGAGCGCCATCCGTACGCTTCGGCCCCTTGGGCAAGTCCACCAAGGGTTCCCCCACCTCTACGCTGACGGGGCGCTCTGGATCTTCGCTGCGGGATAGCACAGACTGGATGAGTTTAAGATATCGCTTCTGAACAGCTTCCTGAATATAGCGGTTGGGTGCGTAGAGCACCCACCGGCCAGCAACCTCCCGGGCTTGCAGTGGGCGTATTTTCGCGTCAAACTCTTGGCGAGGAAGCGTCTCTTGTAGTTCCCGGCAACAGATTTGCCACAGAGGCATAAGCCCTCCTGTGTTGTGCTGACTTAGCGGCACCATACCAACCACCGCGAGTACGCCCGAATTTTAGCCACAGAGCCTCAAGATCAAAGACAGCCTGCGCGAAAATTTTAGAATGGTTTTAATTCATTAATATAATCAATAAGTTAACGACAAATGCCAAAAAATCTGGTTTCTCATGTCCGGCCGTAGCTTTGTGGAAAAACCTAGGAAAACCTACGGAATATTTTCGCTGGAATCCACATTCCACAGGATTTTTTCCCCTTCGCCAAGCGGTTATCCACAAACCCGCCAGAGCGTTTCCATGCGGAAAACCTGTTGAAAAACTCTGCTTTAACCAAGGAAAACTTCGGTTCCGCAGAGGCAGGCCCCAAGCAACACGCAGTCCGCGCACAGCTTGTCCTTGGGCTTGTTCACCTGTTTTTCCTCCCTGCGATCCCCATGCCAAGCGCCTTTGAGCGGGTTTTCCGCAAGTTATCCTCGCCCATTACTACAACTCCTATATACTAATTGTCCTACAGAGCAGCAGCGCCGCCGCAGCCGCCAGCCATTTCTAGCTGACGCTCTGGTCGATACGCGCGAAACCAAGAGGCGTCAAGTGGCCAAGGCATGCCTTGCTGCAAACAGCCGGACTTCGGGAGCGTTGACGCCCATGCCCGCCCGCCGTAGAATTCCGCATCGCTTCCTTGGGGCATCGTTGTGAAAAGGACTTACCAACCAAGCAATATCAAGCGCAAGCGCATCCATGGTTTTCGCGCCCGCATGGCCACCAAGGGCGGACGCAAGGTCATCAATGCCCGTCGGGCCAAGGGACGCAAACGGCTGTCAGCGTAGTTAACGGTTTTCCCAAACGCTGTCGCTTGCTAAACGCCAAGGACTACCAAAGGACGCTGCGACAGGCGCAAGTGCGCATTCAGGCTGGCCCTGTTCGCATATTTGGGGTGCGTAACGGTCTCGCCAATGCGCGGTTGGGGCTGATCGTCGGCAAGCGGGCGGTGCGGCGCGCACACGAAAGAAATCGGCTGAAGCGCACAGCGCGCGAGGCTTTCCGCCTGACATGCAGGGATTTGCCGCAGTTGGACATCGTTTTGCAAGTGCGTGCGCCAGTGACGCCGCGTGTTATGAAGGCCGTTCTGCAGCGGGCGTTCAAGCGGATGAGCAACGAGGCATCGAAGTGAGAGAGCCAGTCAGCAGCTGCCCTGCGGTCAAATCCGCAACTGGGGAACCTCTGGACAAGTCGTGTTCGCGCAGCGCCCCGCTGTTTGCGGGCGGAGACGGCGTTGCGGCAATGGGAAGGCGACCCGCTGCCTTGATCATTGCGAAGGGGTGCATTCGCGCCTATCAACTGACCCTGAGCCCGTTCATCGGCCACCAGTGCCGCTTTTATCCCAGTTGCTCCAATTACGCTTTGGCGGCGTTGGATCAGCATGGCTTGGCGAAGGGCCTTTGGCTGGCGACGCGGCGCTTGCTCAGGTGCCATCCCTTTCATCCGGGCGGCGTGGATTGGCCGCCTGAAGCGGGGGACGCACGTCCGTGATCTCGCCGGAAATGCAGCGCATTGCACTGTTGGTGGCCTTGGCGGTATGCGGCTACCTCATCATTCTGGCGTGGAACGCAGACTACATGCAGCCCGTGTCCACGGACCAGCGCCCCGCCGCGCCGGAACTTGGCGAGACGGCTGTGGCGCAGCCGGCGGCCGGCGCTGGGTCCTCCGACATACCGGATGCCTCCTTCATCGGGACGGCAGCGCAAGCGCCCGCATCCTCCTCCGCGCCTTTGTCCACAGAGACGCAAGACCGCTTGGTGCGCGTCCGTACGCCCAGCCAAGAGGTGTGGCTGGATCTGCGCGGAGGGGACTTGCGCCGGGTGTTGCTGCCGCGTTATCCGGTGAATCTGGAACAGCCGGATGTGCCCTTTGAGCTGCTCAATGTGGGCAACGGCCGCCTGTACATGGCGCAGAGCGGCCTTATCGGGCCGGATGGGCTGGACTCTGGCGACGCCCGGCCTCTGTACCGCGCAGGCCGGAACCACTACGAGGTTGCTGAGGGCGAAACCCTGACCCTATCCCTCGAAACCCAGGTTGATGGGGTCAATGTCATCAAGGAATTCACCTTTCACGGGGGCCAGTACCTGGTGGACTTGGCCTATCGTGTGGAGAACCAGCGCTCCACGCCCTTTCAAGCCAGCCTGTTTGGCCAGATCAAGCGGGACGCCAAGGCGCCCCCTGGGCAGGAGAGTTTCAGCCTGGGTCCCCAGCCTTATCTGGGCGCCGCCCTGACCACGCCGGAGTCCCGCTATGAAAAGATCACCTTCGATGATTTGGATGAGGGCGACTACCGCGCTGCCCACCAGGGTGGATGGATCGCCTTCCTGCAGCACTATTTCCTGACCGCCTGGGTGCCGCAAACGTCCCAGCAGAACAGCTACTACGGTCGTCGGCGTGGCGACGGCACTTATATAGTCGGCTACACAGGTCCCCTGCTCAGCGTGCCGCCGGGCCGTACCGGAGAGTGGCGCAGCCAGTTCTACGCCGGGCCGAAGGATCAAAAACGGCTTGAGCAGATCGCCACTAATCTGAATCTGACCGTGGACTACGGCTTTCTCTGGTGGTTGGCGGTGCCGCTGTTCTCGCTGCTCGATTGGCTGCACGGTTTGGTCCGCAACTGGGGCGTCGCCATCATCCTGTTGACTGTGCTGGTCAAATTGGTGCTCTACCCACTGTCTTCGGCGAGTTATAGGTCCATGGCCAACATGCGCCGGGTGGCGCCGCAGATGAAGCGGCTTCAGGAGCGCTACGCGGATGATCGGCAGCGGCTTTCCCAAGAGATGATGGGGCTGTACAAAAAAGAGGGCGTCAATCCTTTGGGCGGATGCTTGCCCATGCTGCTGCCCATGCCCATTTTCATCGCACTTTACTGGGTGTTGTTCGAGAGCGTGGAGCTGCGTCAGGCGCCCTTCATGTTCTGGATAGATGATCTGGCTGCTATGGACCCTTTCTTCGTGTTGCCGCTTCTAATGGGCGCCGCCATGTATGGGCAGCAGCTCCTAGCCCCCACGATGGGAGATCCCATGCAGGCCCGCATCATGAAGCTGATGCCGATTATGTTTACAGTGCTGTTCCTGTTCTTCCCGGCCGGCTTGGTGTTGTACTGGCTGGTCAACAGCGTGCTGTCCATCGCCCAGCAGTGGTATGTAATGAAAAAGGCGGATGCCGCCATGGCGGCGGCCAAGGGCTGACCTGGGGGACAGCACACTAGGGAACCTTTGAACAAGTCCCGGAAGCCCATAGGAGCCTAAAGGCCGTGATGGCGAGGCGCGGCGAAGTGCCCCCCACACCATGAGCCGCAACACAGCCAGCGCGCCCTTTTGGCCCTCCCGAAGGGCGCCCCGCAGCGCGGACTGCGGAATCCCGGCCGCGCGCTGCGGCCCGCCTCGCCAGGGCCGCAACGCCGTCTCCGCCCGCAAACAGCGGGGCGCTGGGGGAAGGCGACTTGTTCAGAGGTTCCCTAGGCATAGGCTCCGCCTTGCAAGGAGTCTGAGGGTCTATGAACGCACCGCCGGCCGACACCATTGCTGCAGTGGCCACGCCGCCCGGTCAAGGGGGCGTGGGCATACTGCGCATCTCCGGCTCTCTTGCCCAGCAGATTGGCGAAACGCTGCTGAACTGCTCCCTGCCGCCCCGCAGGGCGCTGCATCGCCGTTTTCTGCACAATGGAGAGATGCTCGATCAGGGTTTGGCGCTTAGTTTTCCCGCCCCCAAATCCTTCACGGGGGAGGACGTCGTCGAGCTGCATGGGCATGGCGGGCCGGTAGTGATGCAGCGGCTTCTCGATGCCGCCCTCACCTTAGGCGCCCGCCTTGCCCGCCCGGGGGAATTCAGTGAACGGGCCTTCCACAACGGCAAGATCGATCTGGCCCAGGCGGAGGCAGTTGCGGACCTTATCGCCAGCGCCTCCGTGGCCGCCGCCAAGGGCGCAGTGCGTTCCCTGGCAGGCGCATTCTCGGCCAAGGTGCATGCACTGGATGAAGACATATTGAAACTGCGGGTGTATGTGGAGGCCGCCATTGACTTTCCCGATGAGGAGGTGGAGCTGCTCAGCGAAGCTGCATGCGGCCAACGCATTGCCGACCTTGTCGAAGCGGTGCAGGCCCTGTCCGCCAGTGGTCGCCAAGGCGTCTTGCTGAGCCAAGGCGTCAACATCGCCATCATTGGCCCGCCCAACGCAGGAAAATCCAGCTTGCTCAACCGTCTTTCCGGTGAGGATGCCGCCATCGTCACGGACATGCCGGGCACCACTAGGGATTTGCTGAAGGTGGATCTGGTGCTCGATGGCTTGCCTGTGCGTTTGGTGGACACCGCGGGCTTGCGCGCCGGTGGGGACCTAGTGGAGAAGGAGGGCATGCGTCGCGCCCGCGCCGAAGCGGACAAGGCGGACTTGATACTGGAGGTTTGCGATCTTGGCGTGGGCCAAGCCGCAAGCCGCGCCTTCGGCTGGGAACGCACCTTGGTGGTGGGGAATAAGGTGGATCTCACATCCATCGACCCCGGCCGCAGCCCGGACGATGCGCGCACTGTTCACATTTCCTGCCTGACCGGCGCCGGCATCCGGGACTTGAAGGCCCTTATCAAGAAGCAGGTTGGGTTCACCGGGGAAAGCGCTGCGTTCAGCGCCCGCCACCGTCATTTGGCGGCTTTGGATGGGGCCGCCGCCGCCTTGCGCAACGCCGCGGACCTTGTGCAGGCGCCGGCGCCGGGGGAGATCATTGCGGAGGAATTGCGTTTGGCCCATCTGGCCTTGGGGGAGATTACCGGCGAAGTCAGCAGCGATGATCTGCTCGGCAGCATTTTCGCCACCTTCTGCATCGGCAAATAAGGGCGGTTCCGCCAGGAGCTGGCGCCGCGCCCACCGCGTATAATGCCTCCCATCGCGCAAGCGCCATGCGCCAGCCCGGACCGAACGAATGCAGCATCCAGACACCTTTGACGTCATTGTCATTGGCGCCGGGCACGCTGGCGCGGAAGCCGCCTTGGCCGCCGCCCGTGTTGGCGCGGCCACCCTGCTGCTGACGCAGAGCATCGAAACCGTTGGCCAGATGTCCTGCAACCCGGCCATCGGCGGCATCGGCAAGAGCCATCTGGTGCGGGAAATAGACGCCTTGGATGGCGCCATGGCCCAAGCGGCTGATTTGGCCGGCATACAGGTGCGGGTGCTAAATGCCAGCAAGGGTCCGGCAGTGCGCGCCACCCGCGCCCAGGCGGACCGGGATCTGTACCGTCGCGCCATGCGCACCATCATCCAGCAGCAGGAGAACCTGCAGCTTTTCCAGCAATCCGTAGTGGACCTGCTGATCGAAGCGGGCGTCGTCACCGGGGTGCGCACCGCCATGGGCCTGGATTTTCGGGCGTCCAGCGTGGTGCTGACCACTGGCACCTTTTTGGGCGGGCGCATTCACATGGGCTTGCAGAGTTATGCAGGCGGCCGCGCTGGCGATGCGCCGGCCAATGCCTTGGCGCAGCGTCTGCGGGCGTTGCCCTTTTGCGTCGGCCGGCTGAAAACGGGAACGCCGCCGCGCCTGGACCAGCGCAGCGTGGATTTTTCGTGCTTGGAGCAGCAACTCGGGGACGCGCCGCCCCCCAGCCTATCCTTCCTGCCCCAGGCGCACCCGGAACAACGCGCTTGCCACATCACGCAAACCAATGACGCCACCCATGCGCTCATCCGCAAGGCGCTGCACCGCAGCCCCCTATACAGCGGCGCCATCGAGGCCGCGGGCCCGCGCTACTGTCCCAGCATCGAAGACAAGGTGGTGCGCTTCGCCGACCGCGGAAGCCATCAGGTGTTTGTGGAGCCGGAGGGTCTCGCCAGCGGGGAGCTCTACCCCAATGGAATCTCCACCAGCCTTCCGTTTGACGTGCAGTTGGCCATGGTCCGCACTATCGGTGGATTTGAACAGGCGCATATCACCCGGCCGGGATACGCCATCGAATATGACTATTTTGACCCCCGCGGTTTGCACCCTTCCCTAGAGACCAAGCCGGTTGCCGGGCTGTTCTTTGCCGGGCAGATAAACGGCACCACCGGTTATGAGGAAGCCGCCGCCCAGGGCCTGCTTGCTGGCCTGAACGCCGCCCGCAGAGCGGCCGGGCAGCCTGCCTGGCATCCGCGCCGCAGCGAGGCCTACCTAGGCGTGATGATCGATGATTTGATCAACCAAGGCGCCAATGAACCCTACCGCATGTTCACCAGCCGGGCGGAGTTCCGCCTGCGCCTGCGGGAGGACAACGCCGACCTGCGCCTCACGGAAAAGGGCCGGGAACTAGGGCTGGTCGGCGAAGTTCGCTGGCGGGCGTTCACCGCCAAGCGGGCGCAACGCGACCAGTTGCACACCGCACTCAAGGCGCAGTCGCTAAAGCCCCGCAGTGAAGCCGCCAACCGCCTGCAGGCTCAAAGTGGCCAGCGAATTGAGCAGGAGTTGCGCTTGGGCGAATATCTGAAGCGGCCGCAAGTCACCATTGCGATGCTGCAGCAGGCTGGCCTGCTCGCCGGCGAATTTGACGCCGAACTGCTGCGTGGAGTGGAGGCGGAGGTCAAGTACGCAGGCTACATCAAGCGCCAAGATGCGGAGATCGCCAAGATCCGCAACCACGAATCCATCGCTTTGCCGGCCACCCTGGACTACCACGCCCTGCCCGGCCTATCGAAGGAACTGCAGCAAAAGCTATCCGCCGCAAGACCCGCCACCTTGGCCCAAGCCGCCCGCGTCCCCGGCATCACCCCCGCCGCCCTGTCCATACTCCTGGTGCGTGCGAGGAGCCCTCAGCTTGGGGAAGGCGAGGGGGTCCCGCTCGCAGTAAGGAGCCCTCAGCTGGGGGAGCGCGAGGGGCCTCCCCTCGGCGGGGCGCGCCATCAGCAAGGGGAGCGCGAGGGGCCACCCCGCCGGGGGAGGAGCCCTCAGCCGGGGGAGCGCGAGGGGCCACCCCTCGCAGGGC
>CAYGBY010000007.1:0-47186 GCA_964348115.1 uncultured Pseudomonadales bacterium | reverse complement strand
TGTCGCACTGGAGGCCGACTGATCCCCTCAGTCTCAAAGGCGCTGAACCGGTACATATTCGTTGACAGCTTATGGTGCGGTGCATGACAATGCCGCGCCCGTGCGGCCTTGGGCGGCACTGCCCGCGCGGCGGTGACCACGGCGTTGTCGGGGTGTGCCCGAACCCTTCTGATTCGTGGCTAGGTAGCTCAGCAGGTTTAGAGCGCAGGATTCATAATCCTGAGGTCGGGGGTTCAAGTCCCCCCCTAGCTACCAATAAAATCAAAGACTTACATCATTTCACAAGCGCCCGAAAAGCGACGCGAAGGCGCGCGGGGTTTGGTCGGCGACCGCCGTCGATTCGGCGTTTGAGCGGCACCGGAATCAGGAACGGTGGGTGAGGTGCCAGCTCTTGTTGTCGGTCTCGATGATGTCGCGGTGATGGGTGGGACGGTCGGGCAAGGCCGTGGTCATCTTCGGGTCGCCGAACACGGATGGCCATTCTCCGAAGGGGGGATTCGTGGCGATAGCCTTCCCGTAGTTACCGGGCACCGCCTGTGCATAACCCGCCATCCCCGAATACAGGTGGAAAGGCTGTCAGGGCTTTGAAGAGCGCTGCCGCCATTCCCGTGGCGGCCCAAACTTTCCTGACCACAGGCCGCGGCCTTTAGCCTTCGCTTCCCCCCTGGTCTCTCGCGTAGTGGCCCTTGCTGTAGCGCTCGTAATCAAGCACCAGCCCTGCCGCACCAGCTCGCCGCCTACATAGACGCTGCCAGTGAAGCACCGGGCGCCCGTCCGGCCAAATCGGTCCTCATCGCGGGCCTCGCATTGCACTGCCCGGCCTTCCACCAGCCGAGACAGGGCGGCCCGCGCCTCTCAGCGGCACAGTCATACGACATTCCGGCCCGGTCGCACTCTTGCCCGCCCTCCGATGCGTCGATACGCCATAGGCGAATCGTGCCCCTGCCGACTTCCGGCGTGTCGCCGTCGGTCACCTGGACCTCGCCTGCCGCCGTACCGCAGGCACCGGCGGCCAGCAGCGCTCTTAAAACCAAGAATTTGACACCTCGAACCATTCTTGAGATAGTGCACCTAAGTGCTGCACCATGCGGCGTTTCGGAACATCGTGGCCGTATCTGGACATGGCTTCAAAACATCGCTTGTCGGTCAACCTGTCGCCACAAGAACACCGCGAACTCGCGGCCTTGGCGGAAAAGACAGGAATCTCGAAGGCTTGGCTTGGCCGCCGCGCCATTGCCGAGTTTCTACACCGCTATCGGGGCCGCGACTTGCAGCTTCCCCTACCTCTTACCTACGCAAACAACACCAAGTAGCCGTTTTCCAAGTTGAAAATACAAGCATGGCCGGTACCAGCACGCCACAGCAAAGAAGTCAGATAATGAAATCCGTCAAGAGCAAGAACACTGAACTGGAAATGCTCGTCCGGCGGATGCTTTTCAGCATGGGATACCGCTATCGCGTCCATTACAAATCACTGCCAGGAGAGCCAGATATCGTTTTTCCCAGACGCCGAAAAGCAATATTCGTGCATGACTGCTTCTGGCACCATCACGGATGCAAGAAAAGGAAATAGAAACGTGCGCCCAATAGGTATTGATCTATTTGCCGGAGCAGGGGGGCTAAGTCTTGGGTTCGAGCAAGCCGGGTTTGATATCGCTGCATCCGTAGAAAACGACCCCGTACATTGTGCTGTTCACAAATTTAATTTTCCATATGCGGCGGTCATTCCACATTCCGTGGAAGGAGTTACCGCTAGCACTATTCGAGAGGCCACAGACATCGGCGACCGCGAGGTTGATTGCGTGTTCGGCGGTGCGCCCTGCCAGGGCTTTTCGCTCATCGGTCATCGCGCTCTCCAAGACCCGCGCAACAGCCTTGTCCTTGAGTTCGTGCGAATTGTCACCGACTTGAACCCCAAGACTTTTGTTTTCGAGAACGTCAAAGGACTCACGGTCGGTAAGCACAAAACGTTCCTCCATGAACTTGTCGAGGCCTTCGATAAGGCCGGATACAACATCTGCTTACCATGGAAAGTTTTGAACACGGCTCACTATGGTACGCCGCAATTTCGGGAACGTCTGGTCCTTCTCGGTGCGCGCAAAGGCGAAAAGCTTCCAGCCTATCCCGCCGCTTTGACCAACGCTGCGGACAACCGCCAGCATATCGACGGGTTACCTTTCGGCCCGACTTGCGAGCAGGCGATTGGGGACCTCCCCGACGCGGAACGTTTCGCCACGCTCATGGGGTCCGACGAAGTGCACACTACCTCCTTCGGCAAGCCCTCGCCTTATGCCGCACAACTCCGCTGCATGACCAACGATGCTTGGCATTTCGGTTATGTCCGCGACTGGAATCCCGCGATCCTCACTTCGAGTGCGCGCACCAAACACACGGACATCTCTCGCCGCCGCTTCTCCGAGACTGGGCCCGGTACCACCGAGCCGATCAGCCGCTTTTTCAAGCTTCCAGCGGATGGCGTCTCGAATACGCTGCGTGCAGGTACAGACGGGGCAAGAGGAGCTTTCACCAGCCCCCGCCCGATCCACTATTCTCGCGCTCGCTGTGTCACCGTCCGGGAAATGGCTCGCCTGCACGGCTTCCCGGACTGGTTCCGCTTCAACGTCACGAAATGGCATGGCGCGCGCCAGATCGGCAACGCTGTGCCGCCCCCGCTCGCTCGGGTGGTCGCCGGTGCCGTGCGCGATGCGCTTGGCGTTACTGTCAGCCCGCCCGAACAGGTTCTCGCGCTCGGCAACCCTGACTTGCTCGGGCTCGATATCTCCCAAGCCGCCGCCCATTTCGGCGTCGAACCGCCTTCCAGGAGGCGTGATCGCAAGAGCGGGGCGAAGAAGCGCAAGCAGATCGACATCGAGCAAGAACGTCTCGCCGCACAGGTGGCTAATGCCTAAAAAGCTGAACCGCTACCGAGCTTTGATCGAGCGCATTTTCTTCACGCATTACCAAGAAGGTGCAACGGGGTTTCAGTTCTTGCGCGAAGAGTTGGAAGAAGGAGCTGCCGCCCTTGGCTTTCCGCCTGTCAAGAATATAGGCGACGTGCCTTATTCCTTTCGCTACAGAAATGTTCTTCCCGACAGCATCCTTGAGACACAGCCAGAGGGGCTGGAATGGATCATCGTCGGAGCCGGAAAAGGCGTCTATCGCTTTAAGCTCGTCAAAGAGACGCGCATTCTGCCCCGCGACGATCTTGTGAAGATAAGTATACCGGACGCCACACCGGAGCTGATCCGGGCCTATGCCCTCGATGATGAGCAGGCCCTTCTCGCCATCGTTCGCTATAACCGCCTGATCGACACGTTTTTAGGCTTAACGACCTACAGCTTGCAAAACCACCTCAGAACAACCGTTAAAGGCATCGGCCAGATCGAGATCGACGAGCTTTATATCGGCCTCGACAAGCGCGGTTGTCACTACGTCATTCCCGTCCAGGCCAAGGGCGGCAAGGACCAGATAGGTATTGTGCAGACCACGCAGGACATAAAGTTTGTCGAGCAGAAGTTCCCTAGGATGCAATGCCGTGCCATTGCTGCCCAGTTCATGGAGGAGGGCATTGTCGCGCTCTTCGAGCTGGCGCTTCAAGAGGAAGAGGTGAAGGTCGCCGAAGAGCGTCATTACCGTCTTGTGCCCGCTACCGATCTAGATGGAGATGCGGTTCGGGACTATCGCGAATAGGCTAAGGGCCATGCAGAACGAAGTGGAGCCCGAGCCCCACGACTTCGGTGACGGCAAGCGCTTCGACGAGCGCAGCCAGACCGCCATTCAGCTTGAGGAGATCCCGCTCATCGCGGAAGACCCGGACGCCTTGGCCGCTCTCAGGATCCTTTAGGAGAGGGGCTACACGTCGGACTAGGTGAGGCAGGCTTACGACGAGCTAGCGCCCGTTCCCGTGACGCGCGCCCGGCAGCGCTAGGCCATGCGCGGTGGCTTCGATATGCGAGTCCGCACCGAGGCCGGGCGCATTCTCGGGGAGCGCGGCGTCAACCCGGAAGGCCGGGGTCTCGACCGGCAACGTCTTGGCCGGACCAATTTCGTCGTCCTCAAGGCCGCCATTGACCGGCAGGTGAATGCCGCCATGGGCCGCCAGTCGCGCGAGCGCCACGAGTTCACCCGGCCCGAGCTGGATCAGATCGAGCAGGATTTCGCGGGCATCGTTGACCGCGCCGTGCAGGAGGTCTTCGGTGCCGCGAATTAGATCGCTTATCACTGGCACCACCGTGGATGTGGCCCAGCGCGCCCACAACTGCCAGGGCAACGTCCGGCACCGCATCGAGCGCGGCGACACTCGCCTCAAGGTGCGCACCGGCCGGAGTTGAGACCACTACTGCCTCGAATGCGCACGGGCCATCGTGCAGCGTGACATCGCCGCGCTTCAAGAGCTTACCCGTGAGCTGGACCAATGAGCACAGACGAACAACAAGGGCAAACGCCGCTGCTACGGGCGGGCCTGCTGGTGATGATCGACGACCAGGCGATCTTCGAGTCGGGGGAGGACGACGAGAACTATCACCAGGAGGCTGCGGCTCACCGCGACCAATACCGCACGACCATGACCGGCCTATACGAACAGGCCGCCTGTTGCTGGAGTCACTCCTTCACCGACGACATGTCCGACCATCCCACGCCGGACTTGTTCGGTCCTGCCCTAAACTGCCACTGTTCGGTCCTGGCGAGCTGCTGGCTTGCGGACTTCCGCGCCGCGGTCCGCAAGGCCGCCGAAACGGCCACCGCCGGTGACCGCGATTTCCTGTATTTCATGCTCGGAACGCTTGAACTCGGCTGGCAAACCTCATCTAACAGCCAGAGCTGACCCGGACCACCCTGCCGTCCCGCCTGCCGCCCCGCCTGCCGGAGGCCCCCGTGCGCATGAAACACTATTGGGTATTTTGTTTCACCGCCTGGCCGCGGTCTGCGTAAGCGGTGCCGGAAGCCCACCTACCATATAAGTAAGAGTCGCGTTGGGTGGCTCTCTTCACGAGGAGGGTTATCCGGTGCAAGATTCTGAACGAGGCGACCCCGCCGATTGGGATTGGCCGAGCGAGTCGCCCGCTGAGCCGACGGCTTCGGATCCCAACGCCCGCGCCGAACGGCGGCCGAAGCGCTGGAGCACCGTAAGCGGGCAAACGAGGCCGTTCTGGACTTTCGCCGCTTATAGCCGCCGCTGTCCCTGCCCCCGCCGGACTAGCTCGGATGGGCGATTAGAAGCACGGTGCGCCCGCCCCAATGCCGTTTCCTGATACTCCATCTCCGAAGCGACAACATCGATCACGCCGTGCCGCTCATGATGCAGGCGCACGAACCACCCATCGGGCAGCCGTCGCACGAGGGTCCAGCCTTGACGCGCCGCCATGTTCACGACGGCATCCATGTCCATTTCGGAAAGGGACACAAGGATGTCAACATCGTCGGACAAGCGGGTTTGGCTTCGATAGTGGTTCGCTGCCAGTCCCCCCATCACGGCCCAGCGCAGACCCGTTTTTGCGAACAGGGCCTGCACGCCCCGCAGGGACTCCGTCCAGCCATCCATCGCAGCCTGCGGCTCCATCACCCGCCCCCGCTGCGCTTCCGGTCCTGCTTCCTTTTCGCCAATGCCGCCTTGTGGATCGGGAGGTAGGCACGGACGGCGCTGACTCCGCCATCGTCCTTGCCGCCTCGCACGACGCCCGCGTGCCGAGCGATCGTGCCCATTCGCTCAAGCACCTCACCCAGCGTGCGGGGAGCCTTGGACTGCTGCGCGCCCCAGGCCATCTGCACGCCAATCGCCCTCATCCGGGCGCGGTCCGCGTCCGTGACGAGCGGTTTGGGGGGTGCGCTCAGCCTTGCCATGGGCCTTGTTCTCCAAAGGAAGCCCTTGACATTATATAGGGGGAGGGAGCAACCGGCAGTGGCAGCCCCGTCCAGTTGTTGGCAACAAATGGATTTGTCCGGTTTTGGAACAAGTGAACTGCCCGGCTCCCCGATTTGGGATCCGCCCTTTTGCGCCACCCTCCGGAGGGAGCGGAGCGACCGCGGAGGGGCGGCCCGCCGACGCCGAGGCGGTTCTGCGCGCGGCTGCGCACATTGAGCCGTCCGTGCGGCGGAACGCATGGCTGCGCCGCCGGCGCGCCGGTATGGCGGCGGACGGATAGGCCTCAACCACGCCCTTGAGCAACGCCAGCGGCTTGTGAGTCACGCGCCGCATGGGGAGTCGGCACATTGCTGGAGCCGCAGGCTTCGTTACAGTACGCGCAGTCGGCGCTGTGCAACACGGTCCTCCTGCGGTGCGCCCCCCCAGTTTTCGTGGACTTCGAAGGCCATCGCGCCGCCATGCCACACCAAGCCAATGCTGATGACACGGGGCGCAAGCTCCGAATGTTCAGCTATCAAGTTGGAGATCGGCGAAGGGGATCCGTGGGAACGGGGGGAGGAGGGGGACGACTGCGGTCCCCCACCGGCGGGTTCGACGAGGACATGGAGTGGGCGGAAATCGAGCCGGTGCCTTCAACGGAGATGGGGCCATCCTGACCCGGGCCCTCGGTTGGCGTGGAAACGAACGTCCACTCAACGCCGGCCTCGGATTCGCCTTTGATGAAGCAGCTTAGGCGTCCAATGCGGGTTTCGTCTTCCTTTATGTGCAACTCCGCCTTTTCAAGACGATCAAAAAGCTCATCGAGCACTTGATGCCCGCCCTGCAGGGCGTAGGCCATGTCCGAGTCCAAAATGAACAAATCGATGTCCGTGGACTCGCGGTGGTCCCACGAGGACTCCAGGAGCATGCCGCCCCCTAGAATGACTTGGCCGCTCGGGAACAAGTCACCGAAAGTGGAAGCCAAGGCGTGGAAGTCGTGCTTCAGGCGGTCGGGGACCTCAACACGCATGGCCCTCATGAGAGGGCTTGGATGCCGTCGGCGCTTCCTTCCAGGGCGTTGCCCTTGGGCGATTCGCCTTGGTTCCTTCGGGCCTTGCGCAGTGCCATGAACTCCCTCCCGGAGATGTCGGTTCCATTGTCCTCTGCCCAAGGACGATTCAAGCGAACGCCGCCCGGAGCGCTTGGATGTGGCCTGCCGGGGTTTTCAGCCCATTGGTTGAGCCAAGGCCCCGTGCCGTAGCTGGCGCCGTCAAACGCCTGCCAGAAGCAGCGGGCGACTTCGTAGATGGGGAGCCGGGCTCCCGCAATGAAGCCCGGAAACATCCACATCACCCGCATGCCCGAAAAGGCCCAATCCAAGGCGTACGCCTGGCGCTTCGTGAACTCCCCGGTGGCGAAGGCCTCCCGAAGCTCATGGGGTTCGGCCCGCAGGCCGTCCCGCAGCCCGGCGCCGCGCCCGCGACCCCCAGGGGACCGCTGTCGGCACCGTGCGTCCCGGCCGGTCGGGGTCCGCGCGGCGGCCGGCCCGCACGACGATCGAGACCCGCCCGTGGCTCTGGATGTACTCCCGCCCCGCGCGGGCCCGGTGCGGCAGGAAGCACTGCATGAGGATCGCGTGGCTGAAGCCGAGGCGCTCGTCCACCGCCCCGCCGGACGGTCGGGGGTTCAAGTCCCCCCCTAGCTACCAATAAAATCAATCGGTTACGGGAATACGAACCCAGTGCTTGTGTGAGGGGAAACTCCGCCAAGCTGGGAAGCTAGGCTAATGCCGAGGTATGCTCAGCGAGGCGTTTCCGACCCTCGCGACCTCAGCATAGTTATCGCTAGCGCAATGGCAGGCGTCCTTGGGGCGGCCGCCCCGAATGCAACACCTTCCGGGTTCAGCTCGGAAACGGCGCTTGCGATTAGCAAGACCCTCTCCGACATGGCTGAAATGCTCCGAAACGCGACCATCGCAGGAGAGAGGGAAATCCGGGATGACTGGCCCGCCGACGAAGCCTGATGATGGCGAGACAGCTACCGCCTAAAGGCCAATCGAGACGGTGGCGGCTACGCCGTCATAGATGAGAACAACCTGAGACAGAAGGTTCCTGCCGATCAAGGCTCACGTCCACGCATGCAGCCTCTCGCACTTGGGCAAATCCCGGACAATACCGAATGCGCAGAAAGCGCTCGGCGCATCTGGTAGCATTGGGCCATGGTCGAAGCCATCGACACACTCCAGATAGCCGACGACCTTGAGGCGGCGGGGCTTGAGCTCAAGCACGCCAAGGCCATTGCGCACGCCGTGCACCAAGGCCGAGGCGATCTGGTCACCAAGGCCGATCTGGCCAACCTCGGGAACCGCCTGATGCAGCAGTTGGCCGAGCATGCGACCGAGGCTGCCAAGCGGGAGACGCGCCTGCCGCTCGCAACGGTGGGCGCAATCGGGGTCGCGGTGGCCATTCTGGGTACCCTGATTGCCCTGACCTGACCTGACCGGCCGGTGCCGGTCGTCGCATCGGTGGGCAGTATCGAGCAGAGGAAATCTACTGCGCCGGCTGCCGCGGAATTCGCGTCTGTAGTCGCGCTTGAACCGACCCGTCCGTTCAATCGTCCGCATGCAGGTCGTCAAAAAGGCTAGTGACGTCCTTGAACTGTGGCAGGTTGCCCGCGCGAGCTTCCTTCATCGCCGCGATGGTCTCGTCGTTGGGGACGAGAGGCGCGAAAGGCAGCGCGGCTGCCTGTTCAAGGGCTGGAGGGCTCATTCGGGGCAGCATGTCATTGCTGTGAACTGGCGCAGTGACAGTAGCGGGGCCACCGCCCTCGACGAAGTTTTTTGTTTACCGGAACGCCCGACTGCCGTACTCTGTCCTCATGCCCCTGTCTCGGGGACGCTGCGCATCGGGGGGCGCGGGTGACATGGCGAGAATAGCGATCAGTCGCGAGAATGAATTGATGGTCATCGCCGCGACCGGCCGCCTCGACCACAACACCGCCGACGACTTTAGACGGGACCTGAGTGCCGCCATCGCCAATGCCGGCGGCGCGGTGATCCTGGATCTTGACGGGCTTTCCTACATCAGCAGCGCCGGGCTCAGGGCGATCATTGCCACCAGCAAGGCGTTGCGCAAAAGGCGTGTGCAGATCGGCCTTTGCTCCCTGCGCGACTCGGTCAAGAAGGTCATGGAGGTGACCGGGTTCAGCGAGATCATTCCCATACACCCCACCCGCCGGGCGGCTGTTGCGGCCCTGTCCCCGCCCAGGCCCGCCATGCAGGCCAAGCCGGCCAGGCAGGGGGAGGCTCTGGAAGGGGAGGTTGTTGCGGCTTTGGGCCAGCCTGAACAGAGCATACCCAAGGAGGCCGTTTTATGACGGCCACCAGCAAGCCGCGAAAACAGGCCGGGGCAGCCGAAGGCACCGCGCAAACTTCGGATCGGCCGGCCTTTGTTGAGCATCTGCTGCGGCGCTCGGCCACTGATCAGGCACCGACCGGCACCTTGGGCGAGGCGGTGGTGGCGTCTTGGTCGGAAGCGGCCGGCCTGCTGGCCGATGGGCGCAGCGTACGGCAAAGTGCTTCCTGCCTGCTGCGTCCAATGGCGGGCGACCGGGTCTTGGTTTGGCGCGGCGCAGGCGGCCGTCATTGGGTGCTGGCAGTGCTGGAGCGCAGCGATGAGAAGAACGCCGCGGTGTTGGCGGTGCCCGGCCCCGTCGCGGTGCAGGCACCGCGCATCGCCCTTTCCGCCCGCGCCGTCCATATCGCCGCGGAGGACTTCCTCACCAGCACCCGCAACCATCATTCAGTTGAAGACACCCGCACCGCAACCAGCCGCGTACGGGTCAGCCAGATCGGCACGGATATCCGCCGCGTGACCACCGCCGACGAGCAGGTGCACGGCACCCTGCTGCAGCGCGCCGGCACCTGGATATCGAACACGGCCCGCGAAGCCCGGCTGCGGGCCCGCACGTTCATGTTCGATTGATCCGGGTTTGTCCGGCGGGCGGGCATCCGCCCTCAGCGCAAGGCCAGCCTCAGCGCATGACCAGCTTGACCGTCTGGCTGGGCGCGAGGGTGACGCCCGGTGCGTTGGCGAGGTTCTGAATGGTCGGGTCCAGCATCCGCCAGGAGGGTGCGCCGCCCACGAAATAGGCGGTGGAACCCATCACCGGCCGGCCCGGCCCGACAATGATCTGGCTGGCGACGCCGCCCAGGGCACCGCCCTCGTCACCGCTGGTCAGGGCGTACATGGACAGCATGTTCAGTTCCGGCATGCCGTTGATCATGATGGTGAAGTAGCCAGGCACGGCCAGGGCGTTGTTGCCGATGTTCGGAAAGGGCGCGGGAATGGCAAAGGGCGGCGTCTTGCACACATCGGGTACCGCCATGGACATGCCCGCCCCCATGGTCATTGGCATCATGGGCGTTTCCCTGCTTTGCGGCGGTTGTTCAAATCAGCATCTCCGAACCGCGCGTCCGGAACTCCATGAGGACGTTGCGTTGGCGCAGCCGCGGATTCCCCGACGGTGGTTTCGCCGGTGTACCGCGCGCCAACGCGGCGATGGCCAAGGCAATGCCGACCGGCAGCATGACCAAGCCGGCGCCGATCTCCAGGAACGGACAGGTCAGCATCGCCAGCCGAGCGGCCATGCGCAGCATGCCGTAGCGCTCCGTTCTGGCGGCAGGGGAGCCGATAACGGGTTCGATGGTGACGAAGGTGTTGCGGATATAGGCTGCCGACGCCCAACTCACATTCTCCACGGAGCGATAGTTAATTCCAGCGATGTACACCCTGGCACCGGAAAAGCGGGCGCAGCCGCCATAGACATCGCCCGAATTCACTGCCGACATGGTTGCCGAGCCGCCGATCAGGAACTGGGTGTAGATGCCGGCGCAAATGACGCCCTCCATGCCGACGTAACGGACAATGCCCCCCCGCCACAGCCGGTTGACGGTGCCGTTGTTCATCAAGGTGGTCTTGTGGTGAAAGGCCACATCGGCGTTGCCTTCCACCGTTAGGGTGTCGCTGCCATCGCCGCCATCGCCGCCGATGCTCTCGTTCAGGTCGCCATCGACCTCGAGGGAGAGCCCGTCTTCCACAACGACGCGGCGGGTGCCGAAAACAGAGCTTTGGTAGCCGCCGGGCGCAATGGTGACGCGGTGGGCGTCATGGCTGTGCAGACCGCCCCAGCCGGTGATATCCAGGCCGTGATGGGGGTACCAGGGCACCCCCTTTTCCCGCAGCTCTTCACCGCTGCAGTCCGCCATCGCCAACAGGGCGTCCAAAGTGGTCGCGTCCCCAGTCCGCCAGGTGGCGCGTTCCGCGTCATCCGCACTCATGGCCCTATCCTGTTACGCCTCCAACTCCACCCCGGCACCTGGGGCGCCGAGATTGACCGCGGTGGTTGTATTGTCCACCAGAACGCCCCAGCTCTCGAAACGCAGCACGAAGTCGTCCACTAGGTTGTAGGCCATGGTGACCCGCGCCCCTGCCGCATGGCTGTAGAAGTTTAGGGCGCGAATCATCATGCTGGAGATTTCGGTGCGCGAGACGTCGGCTTCGATCCAGCCCCCCCAACACAGAAAGTCCGACCAAGCGGCGACCCGCAGGAAGGGGCCCGTCACCGTGCCCGCATAGGCACCGCCCACAATCGCCTCGCCTTCAACGCTGGTATGGTACTCCACGCCGCCAAGAACCCGCTCCTCGATGCTGCCGTTGGTGACGGCGAGCGTTTCGTCGCTGTCCGTGTGGCGGGTGATATCCCCCGCCACCTGCACGTCACGGCTGCCGCGCAACATCGCCAAGCCGCCGCGGGTGTGGGTGGACATCTCTTGCAGTTCGACATCTTCGTCGGCGTTGATGGTGCGCTCGATGCGGCCAGCGACATCGATGCGAAGATCGACATCAGAGACCACCGCCTCGGTCCGAAACAGGCGGGTGGCGTCGACTCCCTCGTCGCCGTTCCCTGATTGGTTGCCGTTGCCGTCAGCCATTGCTGCGCGTCTCCCTTGACTTCAGTGGCCCCCAGAAACTGGACGCTAGCTTAGGCAGTGTATCAGTTTGCATCCCGTCGTCTCGCGTCCATTCGAATCCCGCCTCTGCCGCGCACCCCCCACTTCCTGACCGACAAGGCCAGGAAAGCACCCCCTTCTTTAATCGGGCGGCACCATTTCTTTTTTACTAGGAGGTGATTCATGAAATTCAACAAGTTCCTACTATGAGCCATAACGGCCTGCCTGCCGCATCACCTGTATGCCGTGCCCTTGCTCGATCCACAGATGCAAACTGGTACACTGCCCTAGCCTAGCTCCCCCCTGTGCCGATTTCCGAACTTTACCGGAGAATGCCGTAACACCTCACAGGAAATGCCTTGATAACATACATAGGAGTGAAAATCGAATTATTTTTGAACTTATTGATACTATTTGTTGGTAATTGATATTGTTATTGCTCTTCAATAGGTGTATATTTTGCCGCCACCCCTTATGTTGTCATAGCAGGCGGGCCAGGGTCCGGCGTTGTTGTCGCGCTGGGCTTTAGGCCCTAGTATCCTTAGTTGTCCAGGTGTTGAGGAGTCTGGCGATGTCAAGCGCGGCAACTCAGACCAATGCAGCGGCCGTCCCCGGCACCGAAATGGCCGCCCGAGAGCGCTACGCACTGGAAACCCGGGCCGAGGTGCTCCGGCTGGTTTCGATAGCCAAGGAATTGCGGCGCGGCCTAACCGACCGTACGGAAATCGGCAAGGCGGCGGACGGTTCCGCGAACGACTCCGTGGCGGGAAAGGAGACCGTGCGCGTCGGCGGCGATCTTTCCGAATCGGTCGGCGGCTCGCGCTTGACTTCGGCGCGCCGGGTGGAGCGCACCGTGCAGGGCAAGATGACCTTGGAGGGGCACGGAGATACCGCCCTGGTCGGCGGTGCCTTGTCGGAAACCCACGTTGGCGCGGAATTCCTGGCGGCCGGTATGAGCGATGCCCTCCTGCTCGGCGTGGGCACCCGCATGACGGCGCCCGTGGATCTGTGGTTGAGCGGCCTGACTGGCCAAGAGGAGAAGGTCGGCACCTCTGCCGCCGACGGTGCCTTGGTGGAGCTGTACGGTGTCGCCATGGAGCGGGAGTACGGTGGCGGTTCCCACAAGTGCGGCGCGGTGGTGCTGAGTGGCAACCTCCACGCCACCACGGCGACCGGTTTTCTTCCTATGCTTCGGGTGCAGATGGGCGTACGCAACCTCGCGCCCGGCGGCGGGGGTGGCGGGGGCGGCAGTGCGACCACGTCGCCGGCGCCGCCGGCTGGGGCTGGCCTGGCCTCTGCCCTGCTTGCCGCCCCGAGTTCGCCGGGAAGCATGATTCGGGCCGCGAACCTGCCGGACGCAGTGCGGGCCGGGGAGGCGATCGCCGAAGTGGAGAACCTGAGGCGGCTGGATGTGGCCGCTACGCTGGAGGATGTGCAGACCCTGGCGCGGGCGGCGGATAGCGGTACCGTGACCGACGACGCCGCCCAGGCGGCGCGCCGCTTGGAGGATTTGGCTAACATTGGCGTTGGGCAAGTCGATGAGGTCGCGCAGGTCGATGAGGTCGCCCAGGCCGATGAGGTCGCGCAGGTCGTCGACGATAGACGGCTGATCGTGGTGCAGGGGGCAGACGGCCGCATCCGCTGGCAGCTTTCCGACGGCTCCGAATTTAATAGGGGCGGTGACGACGCCGATTGGATGCGTTGGCTGGGGCCGCAGATCACCGCCGATGATCTGCCGCCGTCGGCGCGGAGGACGCCGCCCGACCCCCAGCCGCCCTACGTGCGGCGGCCGCTTCCGGACGGCGAAACCTTCGAGGACATGTGGGCGCGTCTCCTCCACGGCCGGGAAACCGCCGACCACAACTACCAGTGGTCCACGGCGAGAACCGGTGCCAGCGAAGGCGGCCTGCATCTGCGCGGGCTTACCGTGCTGCAGAGCACCCGCGAAGACCTAGTGGACGTGGCGCGCCAAATACTCTTGCCCTACGCCGACGATCTGGGTGTGTCGGCGGATGAAATAGCGCAATGGGACGATGCCGCACGCGGCACCGACACCACCGTGCGCACCCGCAATGGCATCGAGGAGGTCATCCGCATGGCCCGCGAGTCCGGGGACACGGCCAAGGCCGATCGGCTGCAATCGACCCTGGATTCATTTGACGCCTTCGCCCGCCGGGAGATCCACGAAGCCCTTGGCGAAGCCGAGCAGCTACACGCCTGGGAAGGGTTGCCGTTGCCCAGCCATCTGGATCAGCAGACGGTTGTGGACCAGCTCAAAGCACTGCAGGAGGACGCCATCATGCGTGCGTCCACTCCCACCGGCCTGGACGACCTGGAAGCGGACACGCTGGCGCGCAACGTGGCCCTCACCGAAGCAGGCTACTACGGCCGCATGCAGGAACTGGCCGCCAAGGGTCTGGACCCCTTTCCCTATCTAGGTGAGATCCGCTATCAGGTCTTGAACGCTGGCGGCGACTTGAATGTTAGTTCCCAGAACGCCCTGGCGGCCCTGGACAATGTCAATGCCAACATGCTGGCAGTGTTCAACAACCCTGACTTCTGGCGCGCCGACACGGTGCTCAATGCGGCTGGCAACCTGGCGCCGTCGCAAACCGGCGGCTTTCTCGACTCCCTCAACGAACTGGCGCGGGCGCAGGAACTGTATGCGGCCAACCAGGCGCACCAGCCGGCGTTGGAGTCCCTGGCCGGGTCCCAGGATGAGATCACGGAGTTGATCAACCAGCGCATGAACGAAATTCTGGTCGCCCACGGCCTCGAGCCCGAAGCGAATCAACTCGATGCGGTGGCGGCCCGCCACAAGCTCCTGCAGTTGCGCGACGACTTATTCCGCCGCGGCGAGGTCGACCCGGGGTTCCAGGTGGACCGCGCCATCCGGCAACTCGATGACGACATCGCCAAGGTGGTGGCGAACCGCCTCGAGCGGGCGTCCAGCATAGCGAATGCGCCGCCGGTGGCGGCCTTTCCCAGCCCGCAGCGCGTGGTGCCGGTGGAGCAGAGTCCAGTCAGCGCCGCCCCATTCCCAGCCGATGCCCCCGCCGACTTTGAGGAGGGGGTGTTCAATGTCCGTGGAGCGGTCGCGGATATCGACGTGCCGCCCGTGTCGCCCCGCAGCGCCGAGGCATTGCAGTTCGACGACCCGTCCGGTGTGCTGCGCACCGCGGACCTGGATCTGGAACTGCATCAGATCGAGTTCGAGGCTGCGGATGGCGATGCCGCCCGCGTGGGGGGCGGCGGCTTGGACAGCGGTGACAGTGGTGCGGCCGGGCCTGCCGCGCAGGGGTCCGATGTGCCCACGGCGGCCGGGCGGGGGGCGTCGAACATCGGCAACGAGCCGCTGTACGCCGACCTGGATGAATTCCGCAAACCGGCCCTAGACGACTTAGACGAAGCAGGCTACCAACGGCTGCCCGACTGGAATCCACCGGCCGAGGGCGGCCGCGGCAACCCAACCCCAGGCGTGGATGACGGCGGGGCAAGCTGGCGGAACCAGCCGCTCGACAAGCCCGCGGCGCCGGCACCACCCCCGCCCCCGCCCCCGCCCCCGACGCCAGCGGCGGAACGGCAGTTTGACGCGGAACTTGCGCTGCTGAACAACAAACTGCCTGCAGACGTCGATACCGCGGATTTGGCCACAGATTGGGCCCGGCGCGCCCAGCACTACCAGAACGCGTTGCAGTCCTGGGGGGGGGACCTCGCCCGCCATGGCCTGGTCACCACCCCCACCGACAGCCAAGTCGACGAGGCGCGGCGGCTTGCCCAAGCCGTCCGCTACGCGGCCGAGAGCTTGGAAGCCGGGCGGGACCCCCGTCAGGGTCTTATGACGCTGTCCGATGCCTACCACAGCATGGACTTCGGCGGCGAAGCCGGGGTGATCGACAACATGATCAAGGAGATCGACATGCTCGTGGCCGACAGCCTCGGCTACCGGGCGCACCCGGACTGGCTTGCGGGGGTGCAGGATCTCGAAAACGCCCGGAACAGCGGCGACCCAGCGGCCATCGCCGACGCCAACGGGCGCCTGGACATCTTGCATGACCGCTTCAATCCTCCCCCTGACGAGATCTACGCGTCCTACGTGGCCGAACGCCCGGGGCGCCAGGCGCTGCCGTCGGACCCAAACCGCAACATCGTGGATCCGGATGTCATCATAGTGCAACCCAGTGCCCCCCCGGAAGACGGCGTCTACAAGATCAGGATATCGCCGGAGCTTCAGGAACAGGTGGATGCCGGCGAAGTGATAATCGAGGTGCGGGATTTCAGCGGCCTGCCCATGGAGCCGGGCACCTACGTTTTGGAGGTGGATGAATCCCTGCGCTTCTCGCCGGCGCAAGTTCCGGTGGAGGCAGATGACTTCCGCGCAGGCCTGGGAGCCAAGCACGCTTCCGAACGGGAGCAAGTGGTGAGCGGATGGCTGAACGAAATCCTGGCGAGCAACCGTGAGCGCACCGTCCTCGAGTGGCGCGAACAGCGCGGCCATCTAGGGTCCACCAGCGACCTCAACAAGGTCCTCGATGGCCGGCCGCGTCTGCCGACGCCGGACGAGGCGGGCTACGATCAGGTGTTTGGCCTCTACCCCAGGCCCGTTGACGCGGCCGATACGCCGCCTGCGAAGCCGCCTAGGCGGGGCGGGGGCGCAACGGGCGGCTCTGGCGCCGGTGCCGCGGCCAATACGCCGCCTGCGAAGCCACCCAGGCGGGGCGGGGGCGCAACGGGCGGCTCTGGCGCCGGCGCTGCGGCCAATACGCCGCCTGCGAAGCCACCTAGGCGGCGCGGGGGCACGGAGCCCGTACTCATTGACGACGGGGTTGGCAATTACTACGGGGCCACCGCTGGCCAGCCTGGCCGGAGCATCGCCGCCAATGATGCGGGCGTGCCGACGGGCGAGCTCCCGGGCGGCTACGGCACCATCGAGGTGCTTGACCCCGAGGCCCAGCCCTACCTGGAGCCGGTGTCGTTGCGTACCGAGGATGTGCAGGAAGCGTCGCGGGGGGATGTCCTTTTTTCGCGGCCGCCGGCCAACGGCGGCTCGGCAACGCCACAGGCCCTCGAGGATGGCGACGACGCCCGCCTGATCCTCGCGGCTATCGAAGAGGAGTCCGGGTACGCCAGAATCGACGGCCCGGAGCTGACCGCAGCCAGCGCCGACCCGCCGCCCGCCGTTGCGGAAGGGGTGCGGCGTGACGACTTCTGGGATGCATTCACCGCCGTCGGCGAACGACGCGACATCGGCGATGAGGGTTGGGTGCTGCTTTCCGATCTCTGGGCCCGCGCCAAGGGAGGCTCTGAGGCGGTGCTCTCTGACGAGGAGCGGCACTTGGTGACGCTGCTGAAGGATTCGCGGCAGGCACCCTTGGGCGCCGCCGATGCGCGCCTCTTGGACGAAGCCTTTCAATCCTGGTTCGACAATGTCTTGGGCCATGTTGTCGGCGCGCCTGAGGACGTGGAGGATTTGCGCCCGCTGGCCGACGCGCCACCCGCGCAGGCACCAGTGCACAACCCGGTGCCGCAGTTGCCGGCGAATTTTGACGTGGACGCGGCGCTACGACGGCTTGATCAGGAAATCGCCCTGCAGACCGATGAAATCAACGAGCTTCGTCGCACCGACCCGGATGCGGCGGCGCTGCCCCGGCTGCAGGCGGAGCTCGATGCGCGCATGCTGGCGCGGGATGAAATCAAGGCCGGTCGCGACCCGCGCCCAGCCCTTGAGGCCCGGGCGGCGGAGCTGAGCCAACTGCACGGTGCCGATGATCCCAGGGCGCTGGCCTATAGTGACACAGCCGCCTATTTCGCGGGTTCCGGTGCCTTCCGCAACAGGCCTGTGCGGCCGGCCGACTTGGATACATCGGAACTGCGGGCCACCTGGGAGGCGCGAACGAACAACTTCGCAAGAGTCAATGACAGTCTGCGGCCGAGAACAGAGGCGGCTATCGAGCGGGCGGAGGCGCTGTCCGAAGTGGAGGGCTACATGCGCCAGGCGATTGCCATCATCGCCTCAGGCGGGGACCCCCGCAGCGAATTGCTGCGGCACGCAGCCGATCTGGAGGCGCGGGTGTTCCTGGATGGCGAGAACGGCGCCGGCGAGGCTTCCATGCTGCGCACCATGGCCAAGGAATACACGCTGCTCCTAGAGGGGGCGTGAAACAACGCTGCCTAGGTGCGTTCAGCCAATATAAATGTCCAATTTGATACTAATTGGACTAAATTGATAGTAATTGATCAGTTTGATCTCTGGTAATTCTCTGCATTGGGTGTACGCTGGTCGGCACGGATTGTCAATCGAACCCAATGGAGGTAACACCAAATGGCTACCATAGTAGTTGAAATTACTGGCATTCCTGGGGAATCCACGGTGAGCGGCTATGAGAATATGCTGGACGCCATCGGCATTCGGGAAACCATCGATGTCGCTGTGCCCCAGGGCGTCGGTTCAGGCGGCGGCATGGGCAGGGCCCGGCATTCGAATGTCGAGTTGCTGCGCTACAAGGATGTCGCCAGCCCCAAGCTCGCCCAAGCCTGCTCTGCGGCCGAGGCGCTCAAAGATGTGAAGATTCACGTGTTCCGCACCTTGGACAGCGGTGCTGCGGTCTACATGACCTATGAACTGGGGCAAGTTTTCGTGGCTAGGATCGAGCACGAGACCCTGGACGAGCAGGGCGTCGCGTTCCTGCCCCGGCTAGTGGCCTCCCAGCGCAATATGCCGGCGTTGGCACCGGCTGTCGGGCTGGCTTCGCTGGCTTCTTCGTTTATCGCCAGGGAAGCCACTGCCGTGCGCGCCGCGGTGACGCCGGCGTTCAGCCTGCCTAGGGGCCGCGCAACCAACCGCGAGGTGGAGCGCGTGTGGCTGAACGCCTCCAGCATATCCTGGACCTACACGCCATATGTTTCCGGCATGCCGGGCGGCGCGGTCCAGAGGGGCTACAACATCATGCAAAGCAGGCCTGTGTAGCCATCGGTTAACAACAGGTCGATATTCAGGAGGAACCAATGTCTACCATTCTGGTTAATATCAGTGGAGTGGAGGGCGAAAGCAGCCTTCCCGGCTACGAAGCACAGATCGAATGCCTAGAGCTTCGCCACGCCGTCGAACTGCCTGTGGTCACCGGGGCCACCCGGGTCGAGGGCACTTCCCGGCATGGGCCGATGGAGCTTGTGCACACCGTTGACAAGGCGACGCCCATTCTCAAGATGGCGGCGCTGTCGGGCACGAACCTCAATACGGTCACCATTACGCGCATGCGGATGTTGGGCGGGCAGTTCGTGCCAGCGGAGGTCATTACGCTCTCCAACGCATTCGTCGTTCGCATCGAAGTCGATACGCCGGTTGACCCGGCAAGCAACGAACCGGCTGACGAGCCCCTAGAGACGATTTCACTGGAATACAGCGACGTCGTTTGGGACTATCACCAGTACGTCAACGATGTGAAGCAGGGTCAGGTCCAAGGTAGCTGGTCGACTGCAACCCAGTCGACCACCGTGGGCGGCTAAGGGCGACCGCCGCCGTGCGGCTCGCTTGGGCCGCACGGCGAGGCGCCGCATCCGAGCTCTGCTCTGATCGCGGGAACTAAACGTGGAGTATCGGTGCTATCTCGAATTGGGCGAGGTCGCCTCCGGGGACGGTGGGCGGATGATTCCGGTAGCCGGCTTCAGCCTGACCGAACAGTACAATGCTGGATGGCGCGGCAATGTGTTGCTGGTCAGCAACACGGTAACGCCGTTGAGCATTGGCAACATGATGGGTGCCGCCATGACCAGCGGCATCATTCCAGGCAGTACGGCTACGTTGCGCCTGGCGCTCTTAACCGATGACGAAACAGACGGCACCCTGGTTCGTTCCTGGCCAGTCATTATCGGCGAGGTCGAGCCCTTCCAGACGGCCGAACTCACCACCAAGGTCTGTCAGGTCAGCCTGCTGGATCCCATCTCGTTCCTCGGCGATCGCACCATTTGGGGGTGCTACCGCGCCTGTTCGGCGGCCGAGATGGTCGGCGGTGCCCTGTCCATCGCCGCTGGCGGCGACGGCAAGCCGGCTTTGCAGCCCTTGCTGCCCGGTCTGCCGCAACTCAACATCCGCTCGGCCTTTCGCGAAGCCTTGGAGGAAGTGCCTTATTCGATAGCGGTTGGGCAGAACCTCGGCGAGTGGTTGTTGCAGGTGCTGGGCCTTTTGGGGCTGCGCATGGAGCTGCTCGGCAAAAGCGACGGCAGCCTCGACGTGTTGCTTACGGATGCCGCGCCCACCGGCACGCCCATGCCCATGTCGGACTTGCCCGCCGACGCCGCGGAGGGCGACACGCCGGCCCCAACCCGCGGGCGCCTGCATATAGATGGGCTTTCGGCTCGGCCCGGCGGCGGCCTGCGCGGCGCCATTCTGGATGATCCAAGTTTGGGCGGTTTTCGGCGCATCGGCGGTGGTGCCGTCGGCAACCTGTTCTCGGGCGTGGAAATCGGCGTCGATGAGGCCGCCTATCGGAGCACCGCTGAGGTGATCAGCAGCTATACCGAAATGCTGGTGGTCTCCACGCTGTCGCGGCAGCCCGGCTTCCGCCCAGGCCGCTTGGTGGAGCTGGACAGAACTCTGCGCGGCAAGGACACCTGGCAGTTGGCGCGGGTCACCCATCGCCTGCAGGGCCGGGTTTACGCCAACCGGGCTACCTTGTTGGTGGGCGACGCGTCCTGGCATCCAGACTTGCCGAAGCCGCGCCCGCCCGTGATAGTGCCGGCCATCGTCGATGGCGGCACCGACTTCGAGTTCCATGAACCCGTGCCCCGGGATCGCCTGGGGCGCATACCGGTGCAGTTCCCCTTCATTCCCTCGCCTATGGGCGATGAGGCTGCCATGCTGGCGGCGGCGGACGCGGACCGAGACGGCCGCATCACCTTAGACGACTTCGGCCTTAGCGGCGAAGGAAGCGCCGGAGGAAGCACCCAATACGCCCAACACGGGGGTACAGCGGTTACTCCCACCGCTGCTCTGGCCAGTTTCAGCACCAGCGGCGGCACCGAAAAGGAGCGGGCGGAAGAGCAGCTCGCCGCTTTCCGCAATGGCGAATTTGAAGACCCCTTCCCCGGGCGATCGGACGATGAGCTTAGCAGCGAGGAACTGGCGGAGCGCCGGGAACTGGCCGCCAAACGGCAAGCGGCGCTCAGATACCTAGGCTACAAGAGAGCCTTGGCTCTCGACAGCGCGGACCGCGACCGCGATGGCTATGTGACCGACCGGGACGCGCTGGTCAGCGACGCCCTGAAGGCATCTCTTGAAGATCCCGAGAGTCGGGCGACCCTCGAGGATCAGTGGCGATCCTACCAGGCGGGCGAGCTTGAGGACGACTACCCGGACGTGTCCCAAGCGGCCTACGAGCTGTTGATGGAATACGGCCGCCTGTTCGGCGACGACGCCTTGACCGGCGAGGATGCGGAGTTGATTGAAAAGGCGCGCCGCGACGCCCTGCTTGAGCCCGAGCGCTGGCCGCCGCGACTTCCCTTGACCATCGTGCAACCAATGGCTGGCGGCTTGCACGGCTTTATTCCGGCGCACCGTCAGGGCGACGCCTGTCGGGTGGCGGTGCACGACCCGCTTTGGGCCGAGGCAATCGGCTTCCAATACCGGGATGACCGGCCGCTGAACGCGGGCATTAGCGGTGCAACCGCCGGCATCGTCGTCGAGCACGACACCAACGAAGCCTGGTCGGGCATGGTCTTCCGCCGTACCGATGACGAGCATGAGCAGGCGTCGGGCAACTAGACGGGCCCCCAAGGCCACGCAACCGGCCCAGTTCGGCCTGGCTGCCCAGGCCAGCCGCCGAACTAGCGGCCAGCCCTTGCCGGTTTCGGCCCGCACGCCCATGGCGGGCTGGCTGGCTGGGCGAACGCGACCTGTGCAGAGGTTCCCTAGCCCTTGCCGGAGTTGGCCATGAGCACGGGCGCGGGTTCCGCGTCCGGCACCGCCGCCGCGCCGCCCGCTACACCTGATAGCGGAACCAACAGCTACTTCTATGTTGTGGAGCTAGATTCCCTGGACCTCGGTTCCGCGGTGATGGTGGAGCGCTTGTACCTGACCGAGTTTCCCAATGGCGGCTGGCAGGGCTTTGCCGTGGTCGACCCTGGCGGTGGCCGCATATCGTCGGCCGGCAATACGCTTGCCTCGGTGCTGGCCTACCAGTTCGTGCCTGGTTCCGCAGTCGCCCTTGGGTTGTGGTTGCGAACCTGGTCGACCGGTGCCTCCGAGGCGGATGGTTTGCCGCTGCGGGGTGCGCAATTAGACGCCCAGGGGCCCGGTTACACGTCCGTCGCATCGGAGATGCAAGCCCTGCCCCTGCGCACCTGGCCTTCGGTCATCACCAATCTGACCACGATGCCGAGTACCGCCGGGTCCCTCGATACGGTCTGTCAAGTGCGCTTCTCCGACCCGCTAAGCAGGTTAAGTGGCCAGCGCATCTGGGGCGTCTTTCGCGAGTGCCCGCTGGCGGAGTTGCTCGGCGGTGCCCTGTCGTTGGCTGGCGGCGGCGATGGGCTGCCGACCGCCACGCCGGCCCTGCGCGGCTTGCCGACCATACGCATTTCCCAGGCGCTGCGCGAGGCAGCGGCGGAGATTCCCTACGCCATCGCCACTGGCCAGACCCTTGGCCATTGGCTGGACAGCGTTTTCGGCCGGCTCGGCGTGCGCATTGAAATGCTCGGCGCCGCCGACGGCGGCCTGGACATCTTGCTGCTGGATAGGCCACCCACGGGCATGCCCCTGGACATGACACTGAATGCCGGCCACGCCACCGCCGGGAACGCCGTCATCAGCCGCATGGGGCATCATCCGGCGTCGCCGGAACGCGGCGCGGTCATGGATAACCCCACCACCGGCGCCTCCCGGCGCCTCGGCGAGGCGGGTGCCGTAGAGACGCTGCTGTATGCGGCCGGGCTCAGCGTGGAGGAAGCCGGTGCCCGGGCGAACTTCTCCCAGGAGCGATCGACCCTCAACCTGGCCGACATCCGCGTCACCACCGCCCAACCGGGCGTTCACCCGGGGCGGCTGATGGCGTTTAGCAACCGTCCAGTCAACGGCTCGGCGCTTTGGCAAACCCAGCGCACCAGGCACGCCGTGGCCGACGGCATGTACCGCAACGAAATCGATCTGGTCAAGTCCGGCCTGGCCTGGCGCCCGCCAGTCCCTGCCGATGCGGGCCCGGTGATCATGTCGGCGCTGGTTGACGACGGCGAATCCACAGTCGGCGAATCCGTTGCCAGGGACCGGCTCGGCCGCATCCCGGTTGCCTTCGGGTTCACCCCCGGCGCCATCGCCGATCAGGGGCCGGAAGGCACCGGGCCCAGCGATGCCGACGACGACGCCGGGGAGGACGAAGCGGTCGCCGGGGCCCTCAGTGTCCACCTGCCGGTGGTCGAGCCCATGGCCGGCGGACTGCATGGCTTCGTGCCCGCCCACCGCCAGGGGGACAAGTGCCGCATTTCAGTGCAAAACCCACTGTACGCGGAGATCATCGGCTTCAGCTATGGCAATGATCGCCGGGTTGGCCAGTCCCTGGTCGATGCCTCCATGGGCATGGTGGTGCGCCACGGCGACGACCAGTGGTCCGGTCTGCTGTTCCGGCCCAAGGCGGCGATCGATTCCGAGGAAGATAGTTCTTGAAGCCGCGTCTTGATGAACGATGAGCGAGGGACGCGCACTGGTCAATCCCCAGGCCATCGGCTTTGGTGCCCGGCCCCTGGCCATGCCCGGCGGGGGCAATGTGCTTTGCGCGTCCGCCCTGTTTCCTTTCCGTCTTGCCGATGGCGCGCCGGTGAAGCCGGCAGACTGGTATGAGGCCGTGACCGTCCATGCAGGCACGGTGACGGCGCCCGACAGCATGGTGCCGCTGCCGCAGGCGGAGGTTCTGGTGCTGGGCGCACTGCCGCCACCGGTGGAGGATGCGCGTGAGGCGAGTTTGCGCTGTGGCGGGCTAGTCTGCCGCTTCATACTGCGCCCCGACCCCGAGGCACCGACGGCGCCGCTGACGCCGGGCCCCCAGGCGGCCGCCTGGCATGAGCGCGACAACCCGGTGGGACGCGGCGGCCCGGGCGACCAGCGGGTGCCGCTGATCATCGATGCCGAGCAACCGCAGCGGCCCCTTTGGTTGGGGGCAACGCCAATGGATCACCCGGTGCGCCTGCGTCGGATGGGCGTGCCAGACGAAAGTTCAGGAACCGGCTGGCCCGCTGATGCGGACCCCGCCCTGATGTACGAAGCCCACGAGAAACTGTGGACCCGCTCCCTGCACCCGGGCGATCCCTTGACCCTGACCGGCCTACTGGCCGAGGACATGGACCTGCTGCTGCCGCCCTACCGCGTGACCATCGCCTCGTCGCGTTCGCCCCAGGGCCGTTGGTCCCTAGAGACGGTTCGCATCCACTGCCTGATGCTCATTCCCGCCGCTGGCTTGGCCGCCCTGGCCTGGCGGACCAGCATTTCCATCGGCGATGATGTCCTTGGCCAGAGCGTCCTGGCGTTGGTGGCCGCCCTCGAGGATCTGGACGCTGCCAAGCGCGACGAGCAGGATCTGGCGGAAATCGCCGTTGATCGCTGGTTGGACCCGGCCCGCGCCCTCGATGACCGGCCGCTGCTGCCGGCGGCTATGGCGGCGACTGTGGAGACGCCATTCGGAGCGCCGCCCGAGGGTGACCCCATCGTCGCCCGCCAGGCGGCGGCCGATGCCTGGATGCGTGCGGAAATGGGCATGGAGGACGCCAATCCGTTCGGCGACGCGGCGCCGGAACCCGCCGGCGCGGTGGAGGAGGCGCAGCAGGCCATAGCCGGAGACGAGCCGCCGGACGCCAATGCCGTGGGCGCCGTGGCCACTACGGCGCTGGCGGCCGCCAAACGTCGGCACGAGGAGGCGGGCTTCCCCGCCCCGGACGCAGAGGCCGAAAGAGAGCCAGAGCGGCGTGGCGCTGGGCTGGACGCGGAGGTGGCGCGGCGCCTCGCTGGGCCCTACCGGGCACCGCAGGAACTCACCATCGCCGAGCAGATTCGCACCAACGCCATCGAATCGGTGGACGCCGACGAAGTGCTGGCCAAGCTCGCCGACGCCCGTAGCCAAAACGCGAATCCGCCCCTGTTCTGGCCGGCGCTCGAAGAGGCGGAGGCGATGCGCTTCGGCGAACAGCTTTGCGAGCGGCTGCGTAGCGGCGACCTCGGTCGCCATTTAGACGTTTCCGGGGTCATGGTCGCCGCTGCGGTGGGTGCGGCCGCGGGCGGCGAACCGGCTGACTCGCGGCCCGCCATCCACGGCCGGCGCCTAGACGGTTTGCTGGCCGAGGAATCCACTTGGCGCAACGTCGAGTTCGCGGACTGCGAGTTTGTGGGCGGTAGTTTCGCCGGCGGGCGCTTCGAGTTTTGCGACTTTCGCGGCTGCGTCTTCGATGCCGTCAACCTCTCGCGGGCGACCATTGCGGACTGCCGCTTTCGCGACTGTGAGTTTCGCAACCTACGGGCCGTCTCGCCGGTCTGGACGGACTGCGCCTTCGAGGCTTGCCGGTTTGCGGAACTCTCACTGTCGGATGCGGCGCTGCGCGACCTCGAGTTCGTCGCCGGCGGCTGGTGCGACGTGCAGTTGGATCAGGGTCTGTTGGTTCAGGTGGTCTGGCGCGACATCGATCTGCAACAGGTGACCTTCAGCCTCACCCATGCGCCCAACAGCCGCTTCGAGCGCGTGTCGATGTTCAAGCTGTGGGCAATGGGCAAGGGTTTTCCGGGCAGCGTCTTCACGGAGGTGCAGGCGTCCACCTGCGGCTTCCTGTCCGCCTGCCATTTCGATGAGGCCCAGTTTGAACGCTGCCGCTTCCTAGAGAGCGGCTTCACCAATGCGGTGTTCACCGACGCGGGCTTTGACCCCGGCTGCCGCTTTGACGCCTGCGATCTGACCGGTGCCGTGTTCCAGAACGCCGAGCTTGCCGAGGTGCGTTTTCTGAACTGCCCCATGGCCACCAGCGTCTGGTCCAACAGCAACGCCGTCGGCGCCTGGTTTTTCGGCTCATCCCTGCGTGGGGTGGACTTCGCCGACACCCGTCTGGCCGGCGCGGTCTTTGCGGACGCCGATGTCGAGGGCGCCAAATTTGAGGAGCGGGAGATTATCGGTGCGGATTTCCGTGGCACCAAGCGCTCTTCGGCATGAAGGGGCCTTACCCGGCCGGGCATGGGTTGTGGCTGGCGCCCGCCGATGTGCTACTATCGGCCCTTGTCGGTGCGCCCGCCCCGGTGCGGTGAGCGGCGTCTAGGCAAGGGCCCATTGGGCAAGGTTCCGATTTGGGTAGGAGTGACTGGCAAGGAGCGAACAAATGGCCGATTCAAGTCAGCGACGGGTGGGGCGGGTGCGCCCGCCTCGGGTGCAAATTACCTATGACGTAGAGGATGGCGGCGCCACTGAATCTCGGGAGCTGCCCATGGTGGTGGGCGTCATTTCCGACCTGTCCGGCGATTCCGACGATCCGGTGGAGTACAAGGATCGGGACTTTGCGGAGGTGGAGCAGGGCGGCGTGGACCGGCTTATGACGCGCATCAATCCGACCCTGGAGTTCTCCGTTCCCAACGAGATATCGGGGGAGGACGAAGACTTCCAGGTGTCGCTGCAATTCAATTCCGTAGAGGATTTTTCGCCAATGGGCGTTGCCGCACAGGTGCCGCAGACCGCCAAGCTGCTGGAGCTGCGGCGCCAGCTTGCCGACCTGTATGGCAAGGTGGAGGCCAATGACAAGCTTGACGGCATTCTTGGCGAGGTGCTCGCCAACGACAGCAAGCGGGAGGAGCTAGAAGCTCAACTCGGCAATCTCGGCGGCGATGACCAGGGCGAAGGAGGGACTTAAGCGATGGCGAAGGGTGCACAACAGCAGACTTCGGTGCCGGGCGTTGCGTCGGGCACTATTCTGGAACAGATCTTCGACGACGGACGCCTGGTGCGCGACAGCCATCAGGTCGATGGTGCCCGCGGCATGCTGCAGGGCTTTCTGGAGGAGGCCACCAAGGCCGGGGTGAGTGTGGAAGGCGGCGCCAAGCGCGCCATCGCCGAGCGCATTGCCGCCCTTGATCGGCTGATCTCCGCCCAGGTCAACGCTGTTCTTCACCACGACAAGTTTCAGAAGCTGGAATCGAGCTGGCGCAACCTCGACCGGCTGGTCTCGGAGAACGAACTTTCCTCATCCATGAAGGTGCGGGTGTTCAACGCCCATCGCAAGGAGATTGCGCGGGACTTCGCCCGGGCGCCGGGGTTCGATCAATCCCACTTCTTCAAAAGCGTTTACGAGGACGAATACGGCACCCTGGGCGGTTCCCCGTACACCTTTCTGCTCGGCGACATGGAGTTCGGACGGACGCCTCCAGACCTGCAGTTTCTGCGGGACATTTCCGCGGTGGCGGCCATGGCCCATGCGCCCTTCCTCGCCAGTGCGGACCCGCGGCTGTTCGATCTCGACAGCTTCACCGAACTGGACCGGCCCATCGATATCGCCAAGATCTTCGAATCCAGCGAAATGGCCGCCTGGAATTCCCTGCGCGACAGCCCGGATTCCCGCTACCTGGTGTTGACGGCGCCGCGCACCCTGGTTCGCCAGCCCTGGGGGCCTGACTCGGCACCGGTGGAAGAGATGGATTTCGAAGAAGACATCGAGGGCGATCACAGCAAGTACCTATGGGGGCCCTCGGCTTGGGCAATGGGTGGCCTGGTCATGAAGTCCTTTGCCGAGTATGGCTGGCCTTCGGCGATTCGTGGCACCGAGACGGGTGGCAAGGTCGGCAACTTGCCGCTGCACACCTACCCATCCCTGACGGGCTCCAGGATCACCAAGTGCCCCACGGAGACATCCATTACCGACCGGCGTGAAAAGGAGCTGTCCGACCAGGGCGTCGTCGGCCTTTGTCACGCCAGGAACACGGACTATGCCGTGGTGTTCTCTGGGTCGACCGTCAACCGCCCGCAGAAATTCGTCGAAGAGGAGGCGAACGCCAACGCCAGGCTGTCGGCCAGCTTGCCGTACATACTGGCCTGCTCGCGGTTCGCCCACTACCTGAAGGCGATCATGCGCGACAAGGTGGGGGGCTTCTCGTCCCGGGAAGATGTGGAGCGCCACCTGAACACTTGGATCGCCCAGTACGTCACGGCGGATGATTCCGCTTCCCACGCCACCAAGGCGCGCTATCCCCTGCGGGAGGCGCGCATCCAGGTGCGGGACGTGCCGGGCAAGCCGGGCTCCTATACGGCAGTGGCGCACTTGCGGCCGCACTTCCAGCTTGAGGAACTGACCGCGTCCCTGCGCTTGGTGGCGGATCTGCCCTCAACCTCCGCCTAACAGCCCGCGGCCAAAGTCGGCCTGCATTGGAGCGCCGATGCATCCCGCCTTAGCGCCTTGCTCGTCGCGCAAAACTGACCGCGCCCCGTGCGCTTGGCATCTTGCCGGGTGTTCCCGTTTGATGGGACTGCGCTGTGTCTTGCGCGGCGCGGGCGGCGCGAACCCTGGACGGCCTCGGTGCCAGACCGGGCGTTCGCCGCAGGCGGTTGACGCCCGGGCACCCTGAGCCGGGTGCCCGACGCAAAGGCACCGGAACCATGTTTCTCGATTCGCGCCTAGCCGAAGCCTGGCGGTTCCGCACCGCCCGCGACCCCGGTGTGGAGGCACTGGTCGGTGCCTGGTCCGGTGCCTCCCTGCGGCGGCGCGCCGCCATGTTCGCCGCCCAAGGCGACTTGGTGCGGGCTGGCGCCTGTGGCGGCAAAGGCTGGCGGCAGCTCGCGGACGGCGACGTACTTGGCGCTTTGCGGGTGGCGCGCGGTGCCCGCGAGTCCGGCCAAGGAACGCCCGAAGTCTTGTTGGAGTGCGAGGCCATGTTCGCCGCCGGCGCGGTGGTTGCCGCCCTGGGGCAGTTGCAGCAACTGCATCGGCAGGGTGACGCCATCGCCACGCTGGCGTTGGCCCGCCGCCGCCACATTCTTGGCGACCACCAAGGTGCCGAAGCGGTTGCGCAAGCCCTGCCGCTGCACGCCCATGCGGCTTTGACCGGTGCCCGGGCAGCGTTGGCCCATGGCGGCGAAGCGGCGGCCCGACGCTTCATCGAACCCTTCCTGATTGGGCTGGCACCCATTCCAGAGCCGGCGGTGGCGGGCGCATTTGCCATTGTGGCCGCAACCCTGCTGGCCCGGGAGGGCGCTCAGCAAGACTTGCAGCGCTTTGCCGCCAATTTGCTGGCGACCCCGGATCTTGCTGAGGACATGATGCCCACCGTGGCCCGCACGGCCTGGACCGCGGGTTTGGGACAGCAGGCGTGGCAGCGCTTTAACGATGCGAACAATCCCTGGATGACCGCCGGCCGTTTGGAGTTGGCGACCCTGGCCGGCGATGCGGACTTGGCGGTGCAGCTAATGCACAAGGCCGGGCCCCTAGGTGCGCCCGCCAAGGCCGCCCTGCTGCTGCTGCGCGGTGACCCGCCCAAGGACGCCGATGCCGTAGGCGAGGAGCTGTTCACCGCCGGTCGCTCCATACATGTCTGGCGCACGCATCCCCATCGCTGGCAACCCTGGATTGATGCGGCGCTCCAGTCCCCCGCAGCAGTTGAGCTCTTTGATTTGGCGGCCAATAGGCTGCCCGATGAGCAGGCCGTGCCTGCGGGGGTTCTGGACGATGGCGCCCTGGTTGGGCTGCTGGCGCCGGCACCGGTCGCCAAGGGCTCCGTGCAGGGGTCGGGCGTTTGGATCGAAGCGCCGCTGTGCCAGGGCGTGGGCGTTGGCCACGATTGGCCAGAAGAGGAAACCCGCAGTCTCGCCGAGAGCGTCGACGCGGCCCCCCGGACCAAGGCGGCGGTTTGGGTGCTGGGTGCGGAATCGGCGCTCGCCCGCGCCCATGAGGGAAAACCAACGGTGGTGGTGGCGCCGCCGGGCGATCCCTTTTGGGCCGGCCCGCTCCCGGAACAGGCTTGGCCGGCCTTTCGCGTGGTTCGGGCGGACGCCCGCACGGGCTGGGCCGGGGCCGGCAAACGGGCTGGCGAGCTGGCTAGGGGGCTGCAGCAGGGGGGCGACCGATGATCTATCGCGACACGCAAGGGGCCCATCGCGATGCGGGCATTCCGGTCACCGGCCGGAGCTGGAGCGATCAGCGGGTCAGCGGCGACGACCTAGCTGGGGTGATCTTTCAGGATTGCGTTTTCGACGGGGTGGTTTTTTCCGGCGTGAACCTGCTGCAGACCCTGTTCCTGAACTGCCAATTCCAGGACTGCCGCTTCGCCGCCTGCACGCTGGTGCAGACCCGCTGGGTGGAATGCCAGGGCTCCAACATCGCCATTGCCGACGGGGAGCTTGCCGAAGTGCTGTTGGCGGGTACCCGCTTGGATCGGCTGGTGATCGAGCAGGCCGGGCGGCAGGTGGTGCTCGCCGACAGCCAGATCGGGCACCTGCAATTCGACAGTGCCGGCTGCGCCCAGGACGGGCCAGCCATCTCATCGTGCACGTTCAAGCAACTGTCGGCGGAAAATGCCGTCTGGACCGGGGCCAGCGCCGTTGCCCTCGACTTCAGTTGCTGCTCCTTTGCGGGGGCCCGGTTCGAGCGGTGCAACTTCGTGCGTTCAGCCGCCCGCGAGGTGGATTTTTCCCCCATCGTCCTAGAAGCCTGCAACCTCTACCAAAGCGACTTGGCCGCCGCCCGCTTTCGCCATGCCGAGCGGACCATCTTTGCCGAGTGCCAGCTAGCCGGGGCGGACTTCCGCGAAGCCGCCCTAGCGGGTGCGCTGTTCGCCAAGGTCCAAGCCCCCGAGGCCCGTTTTGACGGTGCCCGCCTGCAGGGTGCCATGTTTCCCAACGCCGTCTTGTCCGGTGCCTCCCTGGTTGGTGCCTTGGCCCAACAAAGCGTGTGGACCGATGCGCTGCTGCAGGATGCGGACCTGGCCGGCATGGACGCTACCCAAGCCGTGCTGCGCAATGCTGTGCTGGCCGGGGCAAGGGTGGAAGGGGCGCGGTTCGTCGCCGCGGACCTGCACGGCGTTAAGGAAGCCCTGTCCGGCGCCGACCTGCGCGACGCGCGCAACACCGTACAATGGCGCGCGGAGCTTGAGGACGAGGCCCGGAAGGAGCCCTCCTGAACCTGGGATGCCCCCTCACGCTTCCCGGCTGAGGGCTCTTGCATGCGAGGGGCAGGCCCCTCGCGCTCCCCGGCTGAGGGCTCTTGCATGCGAGGGGCAGCCCCCTCGCGCTCCCCAGGCTGAAGGCTTTATCGCCTGTCGTTCAGCGTTGGCGGCGGCGCGGGCCATCCACCAGCTTGGACAGGCTGTTTTGCGCGGCCTGCAGGTCCGTTTGGCGGAACCCCCCGGCACCGCGGCGGGCGGACGCCTGGTTGCGGACGGCGGTGATGAAACGCTGTTGGGGTGCCAGCGCGGCGATCAGCAGGGACATGCGTCCGAAGCCCAGTACATCCGGGTTTAGCACCAGAATCTCCATGATGTCGCGATCTGCCAGCAGCCGCTCCAAGCGCGGCAATGGGCTGTTGAGAGGCTCGGCGATCTCGCGCACCACGGTGAATACCTGGCGGTGCCGCAAAGCCATCCACTCCGAGATTTCCGCCACCTGGCCGTTGATGACCTCGACCTGTATTGGGCTGGGCGCGGCCCGGGCGTAGATGGCGCTGCGCCCGGACCCTCTGACCGGCACACGCACATACCACCGGCCGGTGGGGGAGCGCTCGCTGGGCACCGGCAGAATGCCGCGCTTCAACATGCGGTAGGCGGTGATCCGCGAAATGCCCTGGGTGCGTGCCCACTCCGAAAGCCGCAAGCGCTCCGTACCGTCGCTTTCCACCGGTCAGCAGCCCCGTCTGTTCATGCCCATCAAAGCCTGTTCCCCGCAAGCCGCCAGTCTAACATGGCGCCCGCCCCGGCCATTTCACCGCACCACCCGCCAACGCCGAAGGGGGCCTGAAGCGGCAGCCGAGCACGGGGCGCGTTGCTCCTCCGTACTTTTCCAACCTGCTGCCGGAGGGGCGGCTACGTCGTTACCTAGCCAAACTCAACGGCGCCAACGAAACCCGGGACTTTCCCCTTCTGCGGGCACTCGGCCTGGACCTGCCGGGAGCGGTGGTTCTCGACCCCGTCCGCCCGGAAGCAGATGCGGCTTCCAGAGATTCCGCAGAGCCTAGGTCTGACGCCCCGAACAAGCGGCGCCTGAAATTCTCGCTGGCCGGAGTGCAGTTGAAGTTCTCCGCTGTGGAGGACGCAGCGGGCGGCTTGACCATACCGGCAAGCGGTATGGGAGGAGACTGGATACTCAAATTGCCGTCGGTGCACCATGAAAACGTGCCCGAAAACGAATTCTCCATAATGTCCATGGCGCGTCTTGTCGGAATTGAGGTTCCGGATGTCCGTTTGGTTTCGGTCTCCAGCGTGGCAGGTCTTCCCGCCGAAATGGCTCAAGATTCCTTTCGCGGGAGGCATGCCCTCGCAGTGCGCCGCTTTGACCGGGAAAGCGACGGTCGTCGGATCCATACGGAGGATTTTGCCCAAGTCTTCGGGGTGCGCCCGGACCGCAAGTACGAAGGATACAACTACAGCCACATAGGCAGGGTTCTTGCCTCATTGTGCGAATCAGAGGCGGTGGATCAATTTGCCCGACGCTTGATGCTGACCATCTTGGTCGGCAATGGTGACATGCACCTGAAAAACTGGTCACTGGTCTACAACGATCCAACCCGGCCTGCCCTGTCCCCGGCTTACGACCTGCTGTCCACCGCCCCCTATGTTCCCGATGACGAAATGGCGTTGCGTCTTGGTGGTGCCAAGCAATGGCGGGATCTGGGGATTGGCGCGTTTACCAGGCTGGCGATGGAAATGCGTGTTCCGCCGGAAACGCTGCTTCGTCCCGCCCGCGACACGGCAGAAAAGTTTCTTTCCAGATGGCCGGTCGAATCCACGCACCTACCGGTTTCGCGGGCGCTTGCACAAGCGGTCAAGCGTCAGTCGAGCCAAGCCCCGTCCCTGCATAAGACCGGCGAACGGCCGCCGACCGCCGGGCTCCGCCGGTAGCAGGAGCTTCACGGCAGGACCAACACAATCGAAGCAGACGATGTGGACGACGCCCCTAGTCCGTAGAGGCATCCCCCCGCGCGGGTCCGCTTTGATCGGCCAGGTCCCACATGGAGTTCGACACAGCCGGAATTCAAACAGAGCCACCACCCCCAGGGCCATCCCAAAATGTTCGCTCTTGAAAGAAAATTGCTCAGAAGGCCATTAGATGCCACAGAATATTGCTGAGTTTTCCGAAAAATGTTCGCAAAACATCTATGTAGGGCTTTGCCGAGGGCTAGGAGCCTGTCGGACTTTGTAGCCAAGTGTTTGATTTATAAGGAATCCGGTTTTTCGCACTAAAAGTAAAATCCCATATATTTCAATAAGTTGCGATATTCAAAGTATCTAAGCCTGACAGGCTGCTAGTAGGCGACTTTGGGATGGTCCCGGCCACTACCCCCCGGCTCTTGCATCGCACTAGGCTATTGGTGACTATAGCAGTTCGCTCTTGGCGGGGGGTTTGGGTTCATGGTCAGACGACTGCAGCCGAATCAAGTGGCGGCGGAATCGCTGCTGACGCCCTTGTTTGATCGTTTTGAATCAAACCGGCCGACCGGGCTGGCTGGACTAGCGCGGGACATCGCCGACATTCTTGGTGCCCGGCGCACGCTGCCCGGTCGGGTGCCGGGCGTCCTCGGTTGGGGCCTTCCGGGCATGGCTGGGCTGGCGCCCAATTCAGAGAAGGACCGCCAAGAGGTTGCCCTCCTGATCGAAAAAGTCATTGAACGCTTTGAACCCCGGCTGACGGATGTGCGGGTAACGCCAATCCCAGGAACCGTGGACTTCGCCTTCAACCTAGAGGCGCGTTTGGAGCAACTTGAAGACGACGGCGTGCTGTTGCGCATCATGTCCCCACGCCCGGGGGGCGCGCTTGGCGCGGACGTGACCGTTATCGGTGGCCGCCAATGAGGAATGGTGCCGTTCGTCGCTCAAACGTGCGGGATAATCTCGCATTAGTGGAGCGGTGCTCTGCCTCGCGCGGTGCGCGAGCGGTTCGAACGGAGAATAGACACACGCCCGGACGAATTTTCAGCATCGTGCCGTGCGCGACCGGGTCCCGGTGCCGCGCCGGGCTTCCACCGCCGGTCGCTGCGTCGCAAGGTCTGACTTCCACCGCCGGCCGCCGGGTCACAGGGTCTGACCGCCGATGATAGACAATGATCTACTTGCTGCCTATGTCGACGAACTGGAGGCGTTGCGCACCCACGGGCGGGATTTCGCGCTAGCCTATCCCGACATCGCCGCACGGCTGGACATCGGTTCGCGCCGCTCGCGCGATCCTCATGTCGAGCGGGTTGTGGAGAGCGCCGCCTTCCTCGCCGCCCGCATTCGGCTGATGATCGAAAGCAAAGCCACGGAACTGCCCCTGGCCATGCTGTCTGTCATGGCGCCGGCGCTGGTGGAGCCAGTGCCCAGCATGGCCCTGATGCAGCTTCAGGGCGGGCGGGAGGAACAACTGGTGCCGCGCGGCACCCGTTTTGACTGCGCCCTGGGCGGGGGCGCACTGGCGTGCTTCAGCACCACGATGGCGACGAGTACCGCGCCCCTAGGGCTTCGCCTGCGCCGCCTCGACCGCACCGGTGCCGCCGCCGACGGTATCGGCGTACGCCTGGTCGGCCAGCCGCCGCCGCGCCTGTTGCTGTGTCTAGGCAACAACGAACGAACCGCCGCCGTGCTGATGGACGCCTTTGCGGAATCCCTGGTCGCCATCGAGGTGGCACCGCCGGACGGCGAAGGAACGCCCCGCGTTCCCGTTGCCGCTCTGCGGGTGCACGGCTTCACCAACGAAGAATCGGCATTGCCGGCGCGTCCGGCAATGCACCCGGCCCATCGCGTCGTCACCGAGTTTCTTTCCTTTCCAGAAAAGTTCCGCTTTGTTTCTCTGCCGGGCGATGCGCTGGCACCGGGCGCGGAAATTCGCTTCCGCTTCAACCGGCCGATCGCCCTGCCGGAGTCCCTGCCGGCGGATTTGATCACGGTCAATCGGGTTCCCGTGATCAACCTGTGGCGCTCCGGCGCCACACCTATCGATGTGGAGGGGCGCCGTCTGGAGTATCCGGTGCGGGTGGATGCGCTGCGCTACCGCACCGTGGAGTGCCATTCGGTAGAGGCGGTGGACCTATACAGTTCCGGGGCCGCCCGGCCGCAGCGCCTCGACCCGGTGGTCGCCCTCGGCGAAGTGCGCGGCACCAAGGTTCGTTGGGGCGTGCGCCGCAATCAGTCCCGAACGGGTGGCGAGGTGCTGCTGTACTTTCGCGGGCTGGACTACAGCAGCCTGGGCCGCATGCGCCTTTTGGCCACGGCGAGCGTCCTGGCCAGCAACCGCGACATCGCTCAGCACCTGCGCATTGGGGCCAGGCTCACCGCGGTGGAGGGCCTCGGCAATTGGCATGGCGTGCTGGCCTGTGCACCCTCGATCTTTCGTCCGGCACTGGCGGGCGCAGCCGCCATGGAGACGATGATCGGTTACCTGCAGAGCAGCATGGTGGGGCTGATGGCCGAGGCGCGCCGCGGCATGCTGCACGAATATCTAAAGCGCTTTCCAGGTGCCGAGCGGGCTGGCTGGATCAACGGCGTTGGTCGCGCCGCCCTGCACCCGGTGACGGCGCTACGCCGCGGCCAGCCGCAGCCGGGCGTGGCGGTGGCGATTTCCTACGAGGCGCACAGCCATCCCACCACTAGCCGGGCGATGGTCAAGCGAATCCTTGCCCAGCTATTCGAAAGCCAGCGCGGCATCAACCGGATCGAAGAGGTGGCCATCAGTGGCGACTGATGTCGAACTGCGGCAGCGGGACGGGGAAGCTGCGGAACGGCCCGACGCCTTGTCCATGCCGGATGCGGACGGGGGTTCTCAGGAAGCCGGGGTGGTGCAGGCCGCTGAGGCGGACGATCCGGAAGCAGGGGTGGCGCAGGCCGCTGAGGCGGACGATCAGGGAGCAGGGGTGGCACGGGTCTCTGAGGCGGACGATCAGGAAGCAAGGGCGGTGCGGGCCGTTGAAGCAGACGATCAGAAAGCCGGGGTGGTGCAGGCCGCTGAGATGGACGATGGTGCGGCGCATCCCCTGGCCCAGGATCTGCTGCTGCACCCCCACCGCTGGCGCCTGTGGTCGGCGGTCGCCATTCTGCGCTGGGTGCTGCGCGGCGCTAGCAGCGCCCTGCGCGGGCTCATGTACCGTTCGCGGCCCACGCTCAGGTTTTCCGGAGCGGAGATCGAGGATGTGGCCTTTGAAGAGGGGCGGGTGGATCTGATTCTTTCCGCGCCCGGATTGGTCGCCACCGGAACTTCCCTGCCGTCGTCGGATGTCGCCCGCATCGTCCGGGATAGCCGGCCACCTGGCCGCGGGGCGCTGGCGGCTTGGCTCGACGGGCCGGGTGATCGCTTCATGCAGGCGTTGGAGATTGCGGAGGCGCGCAACAACGCCGCCTTCGCCCTGGCCACCGGCGGACGCATCGAAGCGCTCAGGCTAGTCGCCGAGCTGGTTGGCCGCTCGGCGCCCCTGGAGGCGGTGCCCGGCGGGGTCTTGTCCATTCCCTCCGCGGCCGAGCCCGATGGCGCCATTGGCCTGGCCGGGCTGTTCGTCGGCCCGGTTTCGGCGGCCGGGCTAGCGACCTTGGTGTCGGCGTTCACCGGCCTGCCAGCCACCGTGGAGGAGTTCTCCGGTGCCCGGGTGACGGTGTTGCGTCCAAGTCGGGTGGGTGCCCACATCGGTCGCATTCTGGGTGCTTCCTGCGAACTGCCGGCCGCCGGTGTCGCCGTGGTCATCGACGGCGGCGAAGAGACCCGCGCCCAGGAATGGGGCTGGAGCGCGGTCCGGCGCCGCTCCCTGTTCCTACTGTGCCAATCCTATATTGGCGGCCTCTCGCACAGCGTCCGCATTTATCTGGAGCTGGCTGCAACCAATGCCCCGCCGGCCATTCTTGGCGGTCCGGCGGCCTTCGGCGGCCTAGCCGTGCTGGGCCCGGCCGCGCATCCAGTGCGTTTGCCCCTGCATGGCTAGCCAGGGGGCAACCAGGGTGCACAGCGCCCCTATGCGGCTGCTCGGCTGCTTGGCGTTTACCCGAACGTGGCGCGGCGCGCGCCAGACAAGACCGACCGGTGCCTATGCGGCTGCTTGGCCTTTACCCGAACATACTTTACGATGCACTTAGTGGGGAATCGTCGGCAAACCGCCATTAGGGCCATTAGGAAAGAGCTTTGAATCTAAGGAGACTCTACGAACATCTCGATGCCGATGGGCGGCGCGTGCTGCAGGCCTCGGCCGATACCGCGGCTAGGGACGGGCGGCGCAGCATCAGCATCGAACTGTTTCTGCTGTCTCTGCTGCGCGACCGCGGTATTGGCCCCGAGATGATGAAGGCCCTTGAGCGGGCACGGGTGGACGCACCGGCAATCGAGTCCGCGCTGGCCGAGCAGGTCGCCAGCGAGGCGCGTGGCCCCGCCGGGGCGCTGCCCTCGTTCGACGAGTCCCTAGCGCAGCTCCTGCGTGAAGCCTGGTCACTGTCGTTCGACGACTATGGCGACACCCAGATAACCCCGATTCGGTTCTTTGAAACCCTGGCCCGCCGCGGCGATATGTGGCCCCGCCTAGTGGCCACCCTGCCAGGGTTTGCCCAACTCGATCTGGCCAGCCTAAACATGGCGGCACGGCCGGAGGCGCCCCTGGCCGCGCCGCAGGCGACCGACCGGGAGTTTCCGGAGTTGTCCCGCTACGGTCAGGACATGGTGGCCATCGCCCGGGCTGGCGAGCTGGATCCAGTAATTGGCTTTCATGGGCAGATGCAGGCGATCGCCTCGATTCTGCTTAGGCGCCGGCAAAATTCCGTGGTGGTGGTGGGTGAGTCGGGCGTCGGCAAGACCGCCTGCGCACTCGGCTTCATAGACGCCCTGGCGCGCCGGCTCGATACCGTGCCCGCAGTTCTGCACGATACGCCGGTTTGGTCTCTGGACGTCTCGGCCCTGCGCGCCGGGGCCGCCGTGCGGGGCGCCCTGGAGGAACGTCTCCAGGCGGTCGTCCGGGAGATTGCCGATGCCGGCATGATTCTCTACATTGACGACATCCACCTGCTGTTCGACGAACAGGGCGGGGGTGCCGATGCGCTGCGCAATGTCCTAAGCGGCGGCACCGTGCGCATTCTGGGCACCTGCGGCTGGCGCGAATGGCGTCGCCATATCGAACCCGATACCGGCTTGGCGCGCCGCGTCGCGCCGGTGCGCATCGTCGAGCCGGACGATGACGAGGCGCTGCGCATCGTCTCCGGGCTGGCACCGAGCCTGGCCGCGCACCACGCCAGCGAGTTTGCCGACAACGTGTTGCCGGCGGCAGTGTCGCTGGCGCGCCGCTACATCGTCGGGCGGCAGTTGCCCGACAAGGCCATCGTGGTGCTCGATTCGGCTTGCGCCCGGGCCCGCATTAACCAGGCAGAAGCGGCCGGGCAGGATGCTGAACCGCCGGATCCGGAAGCGACCGAAGAAGCCGCCGCCGAGTCCGAGGGCGAGGCGACAACCGGCACCGAGGCGGCGGAGACGGTTACGGTCACCGAGGACGATGTCGCCGCAGTGGTCTCGGACCTCACCGGCGTTCCCGTGGGTGGCATGTTGTCTGATGTGGGCAAGCTGGCCGTGCGCTTGGAGCAGACGCTCGGCGAACGGGTGGTCGGCCAGGATGAAGCCTTGGCCCGCTGCGCCTCCCAGGCGCGCGCCTACCTGGCGGGCCTGTCGGACCGGCGCCGGCCCGTGGGTGCGCTGATGTTCTGCGGCCCGTCTGGGGTCGGCAAGACAGAGACCGCCCACGCCTTGGCGGATGCGCTGTTCGGCGGCCATCTGCTGACCATCAACATGTCCGAATACCAGGAGGCGCACACCGTCTCCGGGCTGAAGGGCGCCCCAGCCGGATATGTGGGCTACGGCGAGGGCGGGGTGCTGACCGAGGGCATTCGGCGCACACCCTATTGCGTCGTGCTGCTCGACGAGATCGAAAAAGCACACGCCGACGTGATCGAGATGCTCTACCAGGTGCTGGACCGCGGCTGGATGGAGGATGCGGAGGGCATCGAGGCGGATTTCTCCAACGCGTTGATCATCCTAACCTCGAACGCCGGGGACAGGGTGGTTGAAAAGGCGGCCGCGGCCGACCCGCCCCCCACTGAGGACGCGCTGCACCAGACCCTAAGCCGGGCGCTCGCCCAGCATTTTCCGGCCGCCTTCATCGGCCGGCTGCAGCTTGTGCCCTTCTGGCCCCTTGGCGAAGACACCCTGGCCAAGATTGCCGGCATGCGCTTAGATCGGCTTGCGGATACCTATCAGGCCTCCCACCGCGCGTCGCTGACCTTCGATGGCGATGTGCGCGACTGGCTGGTACAGCACGTCAAGTCTACGCCCCAGGGTGCCCGTTTCCTGGATGGAATCATCGCCCGCTCGGTGCGGCCCAGGATCGCCGAGTATGTGCTTGGCCAGTTGGCTGACGGACAATCGCCGGGAGAGGTTGTTATTGGCCGGGTCGACGGCGAGTTCGTCGTTCGCCAGGCGGCTGCGGATGGCGAGGGCGCGGCTGCCCCGGACGCTTCCCCATGAACCCGCCGGGGCGGTGGTGGGGCGCCATCTGCGTCATCGCCCTGCTGAGTGGGCTGGTCGGCGGCTGCCGCAGCCAAGGGGAATCCATCACCAAGCCGGAACGGCCGCTGAAGCTGAGAACCATCACCCTGGCCCTGGATGCCCAGGCCAACGACAACTGGCCGGTGCGGGTGGAGCTGGTGCGGGTTCGCGACGCCGATCTGGTTGATGCCTTGTTGGACATCCAAACCGACGCTTGGTTCGATCAGGATGGCCGCAATTTTCGCCAACGCCACCCAGACGCCCACTTCGATTCTTGGGAAGTGGTGCCCGGCACGACTATTGGCCCGTTTAAGGCCCGCCGCCGGGGCCGGTTGGCCGGGGTGCTGTTCTGCGACACCCGGGTGCCCTCTGCACCACTTCGTGTCGCTCGCAACGGCAAGGTGTTGGTCACCATAGGCGATGAGGGTTGTGAAGTCGGCGGCGGCAAGCCGAGAAAGAAGAAGAGGCGCTGGCTGCCTTCATTGCCCTTTCTTGCCTTTCTTCCTCCCCCATCTAGGTACGCATGAACGTGCTGAAAATTCCCGAAGCCGTCGAGTGGCGCAACGGCATGGTGCTGGAGCCAGTCAGCTTTCAGCGCACAGATCGCCGCACCGCCTTGCTCAGCCATCTGGCCGGCCTGATTGCGGACCCCTGGCCCTGGGGGTTCCTGAGCCTGCGGGTGGACGAAACCGCCCTCGCCTCACGAGAACTGCGCATCGATTGCGATGGCGTCTTTCCCGATGGCGAACCTTTCAAACGCACCCGGGTGACGCGCATGTTGCCGGAAGCCGAGGAGGGCGGACACGCCAGTTTCGTGCTGGTGCGCAATCCAGACACTGGCGAACTCTCTTTGCAGGACAGCGAAGGCACGGTTGGCGAGGACACCCTACCCGCCGCTCGGCTGGGCTGCCAGGGCGGTGTTTGGGGCAACGTGCCGGACTGGTCGCCGCCGGCCATGCTTATCGGCCCCGACCATCCCATGCGCACGGACCTCAACCGCCAACTCGGCGCCTTGGCGGCCCTGGGTGCCGGCTTCATGGCGACCCTGCGGCTGCCAGGGGCAGAGGCGCGGCCCGTGGCCAGGGTGCTGGGGCAGGTGGCGGCCGCCCTGGTGCAGGGGGTCGGCGTCATCGACACGCTGCTCAATGCGCCGGCGGTCACCCCTGGACGGGTGGGCGTGGAAGCATTGCGCCTGGCCTTGGGGGTGCGCAGCGCCGCCGGCATATTCGAGCGTCTGGAGGATGGCTGGGACCCGGCCGACCAACGCGGCTCCATGCGCCGCCTGCTGGCCGCTGCGGAGTCGGCGGCCTCCGGCATTGGTCTGCCGTTTCGTGCCACGGTTTTTCGCCAGACCGGCAAGACCGGCGTCCTGGAAGTGGAGGGCATGCCCGCCGGCGGCTTGCTGGTGGCTATAGAGGCCTCCCGGCCGGCGGATCTGATCGCTGCGCGCGCCTGGTTTGAAGGTGCCGCATTGGCGGCGCCGGATCGCATCGCGGAGGCCATGACGCGGCGGGTGTCGGGCTGTACGCGCCGGTCGGTGGAGCGCGACCCCAGCATCGGCATTGCCAGCGGGCCGCTGCTGGGCCTCTACCAGGTGGAGGACGACCAGGCCTGGCGCGGGGGCCAGGGAACCCTGGCGCTTGCGGCCGAGACCCCGCCGCCGCAGAACACCTCCTTCTCCGTGCTGGTGGCGGAGGAGGCGGGCCTCGCGACAGGCGAATCACACGGCGGTTTGGGCGGCGCATGGCGCCGCGGCACTGCCGGATAGGCGCGGTCCATGAGCCTCGGCTTCTCCATCGTCATCAACGCCGTGCCCTTCTTCGACCTGCTGGACAAGGAGGAGGAATCCTTGACGGCGCAGGTGCTGCAGGCGGATGGCGAGCGTGCTGCCAGCGCCGCCATGGACGCCAGCCGCCAGCGGCTTGCCCAGGGCGTCGATGCGTTTGTGCGAGCCCTGCCCACGGCGGTGCGCAACGACGCCAACACCTCAAGGGCGGCCGCCTATGCCCTGGTCGGCCTTGCCGACGAAAGAATGCTGCACCATCCCGCCGGCGGGCTGGAGCGGTGGCGGGACCGCCTGCTGGAGTTCGAACTCTATGGTTCGGCCCTTGCCGGACAGGAAATCGTGCGCCAAGCCCAAGCCGGTGGCCGCGGTGCGGATGAGGGGGTTGGGTCATCGTTGGCGCCGCTGTACCTGGCGGTCATTCGCGAGGGTTTCGAAGGGTCGCTGCGCGGTGACCTGCTTGGCATGTCCGCCCTGACCGCCGCTTTGGAGGAAACTCTGGGCGCGGGCAGGAGTGGCGCGGCCGGCATCGCCCGGGACCTCGGTCCTGCACGCATCGGCCTGGCGCCGGCGCCCTTGGCGATGGTGGGTCTGGCACTGTGGCTGATGAGTGGCTTTGGCCTGTGGTTGACCTTGTCGGATGACGCCCTGCACGACGCTGATCGCATCGCCGAACGGGTGTATGCCGGTCTGCCCGCGGTCGGTGGCGCCTTTGCGCCGCTGGATCGCAGCCTCGGCCCCTCGCAACTGGCGCCGATGCGGGCACCGCCGCCGGAAACCACCGCCGATGCTCAGGCCGAGCAGGGCAACCGTTCGCCTGAAGACCCTAGGGCGCGTCACGGCAACGGCGGAACCTGACCAAGGCGCAATAGATGTCGGCATTCTTCTCACGCATAGGCGAATTCTTCATGCAGTTGATGGCGGGCGGCACGCTCGAGATCATCCTGCTGATTGTCCTCATCATCGTCGCCCTCATTCTGTTTTTGGTGGCCCTCTGGCTGCTCTGGAAGTTGCTTTTGCTGTTGGGCAAGGGCTTGGCGTGGCTGTTCAAGCGTGGCAGGGAGACCGCCCAGGGGCGGGCTGCGGCACGCCGAGAGGCGCAGTTGGGCGAACCACCCCTGGTTGCCACAGGTTGGGGGTCATCGTCGCGCATTGGGCTGCGCCGGGCGTTTATGGAGGCGCGGCGGGTGACCGGGCCGGACACCCTGCGCATCGTCCTAATTGCCGGCAAGGGGTCCAGCGAACTGTGCCGCAGCCTCGACCTGACGCCGCCGGCTATGGGCGCCATCCGTCTGGCCGCTGGCGGCGACACCCTGTTGATAGACGCTTCCGCGGCAGACAGCCGCAAGCTGCGTCGGCTGGTGCGGGTGCTGCCCTGGCGGCGGCCGATCGATGCCCTGGCCGTGCTGGTCGACGCGGACGGCATTCCCGGCGAGGCGCTGACCCGGGCGGCCAGTTTTGCCCGCTCCGCCGGTATGCGCGTCGCCCTGCACTTCGTTCTGCCCAGCGCCGGCAAGGTAGCGGCCTGGCGGATCATCGATGCCAACAACCAGGACGGAGACGCCATCTGCCGGCAACTGGCCGCCGACGCCGTGCGCACCTGGTTGACCGGTGGGTCGCGGGAGGGGCTCCGGGAATTCGCCCTGGCCCAGTCCCGGGATTTGCCCAGCAGCCTGGATCGGGCGCTGGCGGCGGCCCCCTCGCCGACCGTCGATGTGGCGTCGCTCTCGTTCAGCGGCCTCGGCCTGCGCGGGGCGGTCGCCCAGACCCTGGAGCGCACTCGGCCGGCGGCTGCGCCGGGCGCACTGGCCACGGCCGGGCTGGCGGTGTTGGTTGCCGGGGTGGCGCTCGCGATCTTGGTGGGAGTGGTTGTCAGCGACCGCACGGACAGCCTGCGCGCCGCGGTCAGCACCGCCTCCAGAGAGGCCGCTTCGCCCTGGACCGCCGACGGCATCGATGCCGTGCCCAGCGGGGCCAGGATGCGGCGGGTCGCCGGGTTGAGCGCCCGTCTGGCGGAGATGTCGGAGTTTTCCTTGCTGATGCCCCTCGCTTCCCTAGTGCCGAACTACCATGCGCCGCAAAGGCTGGGTGCCGCCTTCCTGGATGGCTATGTGCTGCGGCCCTTGGCCGCGGCGCTGGAGCGTGAGTCACAGCGGCGCCTAAGGACTCGGGATGATCCCAATAGCTGGATGCAGGATGCACGTCTGGTTGGCGAGTGGTTGGCGGCTTGGGAGGGGCTGGCCGATGACCCGCGCGAAGTGGACATCCGCGCTTTGTTGGCGGATGCCTTCGGCGGCGACAGCACTGCTTGGCCGGAGGGCATCGACTTGGCCATGATCGAAGCTGGGGTTGCGCCGCCGCCATCGGACGAAGGCGGCCTGGATGTCGCCGCCCTCACTGACTTTGCCCGAGCCAACTTCGTGCTCACCATGCAGCGCTGGGCCACCAAGGTCTACACCAACGGCCCCGTGGCCACCGCGGCCCGGCGGGCGAGCGACCGCAGCGCCAATTGGCGAGATCAGCACCAGGCCCTAACGGAGTTGCGCGCCGCCTTGCAGGATCCGTCCCAGCAGTGGCTGACCGCCGCCGAAGACCGGCCCGACCACAGCTATGAGCTACGCATCCTAGGCCGCGCCGTCGCTTTGTCGCTGATCGGCCAGGTGACCGCACTAGAGGCCAAGGCCGCCATCAGCCGCATTCGCATCGATGCCCGGGAAATGTCCGAGTACTTCGTGCTGCCGGAAATTGGGCCGCTGTTGGTACGCGCCGGCGGCGGCGGTGGCAACGGCCCGTCACTGTCGCTGACTCCGGAGGCGACCGCCTGGCTGCTGTTTCTGGACAAGATCGCCAATTCCGGCTTCGCGCCGCAGTCGCTGGGCGCGGTCGTCGTGCCGCCCGTGGGGACTGTGACGCTGGACGCGGGCGCCGTGGCCGAAGCGCGCCGCAGATTGCAGGTGTTCGATCAGTTCGCCGCAAATCTGCCAACGGGCCTGCCGCCCGCCGTGGCGCAAGACCTGGTGCGCCAACTGGCCAGCGAACTGGTGGTGGGCGTCACCAATGAAGTGGAGCGGGCGTTGCGGCTGGCTAGCAGCCTGGGCGTGGCGACCGAGCGCGCCGAGCGCCGCGCCGCCGCCGCTCCGGCTCTGGCCGACCTGCAGGAGGTGGAGGCCTGGCTGCGCCAGCGTGCCGCCCTGGCGGAGGCCGACCGGGTGCTGGCGGTGCGGGCGCGGGTGGCGGAAGGGGTGCTGGCCGCCGCCAGCGGCGTGCTTGTCGAGGAGGATCCGCTGGGTGCGCACCTCGATACAAGCGCCGACCGCAAGGCCCTGGCGCGCCGCTTCGAGCGTGGCATTTCCCGCTTCATCCGCGTCTACCAACAGCTTGCCGAGCCGTTCGTCGAGGCCGCATCCCAAGGTCGTGGCTGGGTAGCTGCTGACTGGCGCATCATGCGGGAGGACATCGCCGGCTACGACCGGGGCGACGCGGACTCCGCCCTGACGGCTCTAGAGGGCTCCGTGGGCAACTATGCGGAGGATCCGGTAGCAGCCTGCGACGCGCCGCGTCCGCTACTCGGCCGCGGCGACTATCTCGCCAGTGCGCTAACGCGCTTCCGTGACCAACTCGGCCAGGAGTGTGACAAGCGTGCGCTGGCGGAGGCGCAAGTCATCTACGAACGGCTCAAGAGCTACTACGAAACCCATGTGGCTTGGTCGTGGCCCTACTCCAACGACGATGAAGGCCCGGAAATCGCCGCCACCACACTCTCGGACTTCCTGCGCCATCTACAACCGGCGGCGGAGGCCTTGCCGCTGATTGACGAGCCGCTGGCGGCGACTTTCGCCGAAACCCTGGAATTCTGGGAGCTGGACGGCGACGGCAGAGCCGCCGTGCGTTTCCAACTCGAGTGGCGGGCGCGTCCAAGCGAGGAACTGCTGGCGGAGAACATCGTGCAGATCGACATCGAGGGTGCCGAGGCCGACGAGGCCGGCGTTTATACTTGGCGCTACGGCGGGCCTTTGCTGATCCGCATGCGGATGGCCAAAAACTCCAGTTACCGCTTTGCCAAGTCCGTGCACATCGACTCCGAGGAATGGACCCTGACCGATGGCGGCAACGGTGCCCTGTTGCGGGTCTTATCGGACCTTTCCGGCGGTGCCCTGTCATTCCAGACCCTGGCCGTGGACGAAGCCGGCCTGCGCCAGCCCCTGCGCATCACCGCCCGCATCAGCCACGCCGACGGACGGCCCATGACCCTGCCCTCGTTCATAAAAAATGCACCGCCCCTGCCGCCGCGGGCGAATGGGGCGAATTCAGCTACGGCGGCTAACTGACGGAGGAGACCGTGGACGTACTTGGCGAAGCAGTGCCCACGCCGATTTCCGAGGCGGACCCCTGCGGCCCCGACCTCAGGTGGGACCCGGCCTTCATGAGCCTGCTGCAGGAATTCGAGAACAGTCTGGCCTTGGGCAGCGACGCGGTGGTCGACGGCAAGGTTGCCGAGGCGAGGCACACATTTGACGACTTCTTCGAAGAGATTCGCAAGCTCTGCACCAGAACCAAGGATCTGCGCATATTGGCCGTTTATGTGGAGGCAAGTTGGAGAGCCGGCGGCTTGCCGGGCTTCGCCAAGGCCCTGACGGCCCTGGTCGCGGCAGTGGAGGCCTGGCCTGATCCCGATCAGGGCATTCACCCCCGCGCTGACGAGGAAGATGGCGATCTCAGCGAACGGGGGGCCAGCCTGGGTAAGATGATCAACCGGTTGCCGACCCTGGCGGCGACCGTCGGCTGGGGAGAACAGTCGACCAGCGTAACGGAACGGCTGGAAGTGGCGACGGCTTTGCGGGAACTGTTCGAGAACCTGGGGCCCCGTCTTGCCCCTGCCTTCGGAGACGAACTGCCAACGATGGGGGAGGCCTGGGGTGCCATCCGCAAGCTGCTTGGCCAACAATCCTCGGTCACCGGCGAAAGCGAAGCCGAGGACGATGTCGGGGCCGGGGTCGGCCCGGCACCCCCTCAACCGACGGACGCTTGGGATACGGTGGAACGCGCCATGGAACTGATGGCCGCCCAGAACCGCCATTCGCCAGCCGTCCCCCTACTGCAGTTGCTGGCAAGTTGGCGCTCCCTCGGCATCGTAGAGATCTCCGAGGCCATGCGCATGTCAGGCGTCAGCTTGGAGCAACTGCTCGATTCGGTGAAGAAACAGCTCGCGGCGCGCTGACAAAGTCAGTGGATAGTCAGGGCATTGATGTCCGGCACGCGTTCGCGGCCGACGCCTCGGGGCCGGTGACGGTCGTGTTCGCGACCTACCGGTATCGCGGCATGGTGGGGGTGTGGATTGAACACGCCCGGCGTGCTGGCTGCCTGAACTACCGGATCGTCTGCATGGACTCCGAACTGCTCGACGCCCTGTGCGAGGAGGGGCCTCGGGCCGTTTATTACTGGGACGTGCTGCCGGAGCTGCGCGAGGAAGGGATCGATTCGTCGCTGAATAGGCTCAGTTGGCTGACGCGGTTGCGGACCAAGCTCTTGCTGCACCTTGTGGCGCATGGCATCGACTTTGTGCACAGCGACGCGGATGCGTTTTGGCTGTGCGACCCACGGCCGTGGCTCTTGGATCACAAGGGCTGCGACCTGCTGTTCTCACAGGGAACCACGCACCCGTGGACGCATTTCAAGGTGACCGGATTCACGGTCTGCGCGGGGTTCTTTTTCGTGCGGGCGTCGGCCCGGACGCGAGCGTTCTTCGAGATGGCGGATCGGATGGCGCAGTGGCATTTGTCCGACCAGTGGCGGTTCAACGAGATACTCCTGCGCGACCGCTCGAGCCGCTGGGAGATTCAGGCACCGCGGCTGGCGCTTGCGCCATTCCGG